>NZ_JBAKHX010000075.1:0-40467 GCF_036906915.1 Micromonospora sp. CPCC 206061 | reverse complement strand
CGGCGACACCGCCGCCCGCGACCGCCTCCCATCCGACGCAGCCGGCTCCAACACCAGATGGGAGTTCGTCCCCGGCTCGGAAGAGCCCACAGGCCAACGGTACGAGGCGGAAAACTCACCAGCGGTGTGCCAAGGCACGATCGACTCCAACCACACCGGCTTCTCCGGCAGCGGATTCTGCAACGGCACCAACGCAGTCGGCGCCTACTCCGAACTCACAGTGAACGCGGCCGCCGCCGGCACGGCCACACTCGCAGTCCGATTCGCCAACGGCACCAGCGGCGCCCGCCCGGCCAGCCTGGTCATCAACGGAACCACCGTCGCGACCGTGTCCTTCGAAAGCACCAGCACATGGACGGCATGGACCACCAAAACCCTGACCGCCGCGCTGAACACCGGCAGCAACACCGTCCGGCTGGTACCCACCACAGCAGACGGCCTACCGAACATCGACGCCATCGACGTCCGATAGACCAACCACCCGACCTTCAAGTCACCAACAGCAACAGGAGCTTTTTCTCATGCGCACAACCGCGGGAGTTGCCGGCAACACCGCCCCCTTGATCCGGGCCAGCGGTGCCGCGGACGCGCTGGCGCCTTGACAGCCGGATCACGGGGTACGCCCCGCCGTCCCCATCCTAGAAAGGCGATGACGTGCACGCTTCTCGACGAACGCTCACCCGCCGTGCCGGAGCCAGCGCCATCGTCTTGACCGCGGTGGCTGCTCTGGTCGTCGTACCGGGCTCGGTCGCGTCCGCGGACACGATTCCGACCGGTGCGCAGTCGCTGGAGTCAGTCAACCAGGCCGGCCGGTACATGCGACACCTCAACTCCACCGGGCAGATCGCGCCGGTGACGGCGGGCAGCGACGCGCAGACCAAGCGCGACGCGACCTTCACGATCGTGAACGGTCTGGCGTCGCCGGCGTGCTATTCGTTCCAGACCAAGAGTGGGCTGTTCCTGCGGCATCGCGACTACCGGCTGAGGGTCGACGCCAACACCGGCGATGCGACGTTCCGGGGCGATGCGACGTTCTGCCCGGTCGCGGGATCTGTTGCCGGCTCGGTCTCGCTGGTCTCGCACAACTACCCGAGCCGGCGGATCCGGCACCGGGATTCCGCGCTCTGGCTGGATACCTACCAGTCCACCGCCCAGTTCCAGGCGGACAGCTCGTTTCGCATCACGGCGCCATGGGCGCCGAAGACGACCCAAGGCCCGGTCATCCCGGGATTGTTCGCCGACCCGCACATCATGAATTTCAACGGCCGCTACTACCTGTATCCGACCACGGACGGGTACGCGAGCTGGAGCGGCACGTACTACAAGGCGTTCTCCTCCACCGACCTGGTGAACTGGACCGACCACGGCGTTATCCTCAACCACGGGCCCGACGTATCGTGGGCGGACAACTCTGCCTGGGCACCAGCGGTCGCGGCCAGGAACGGCCGGTACTACCTCTACTTCTCCGGCGGACTCGCTAGCGGGAACACCGCTAAGCAGCTCGGCGTGGCGGTCGCTGACTCGCCCACCGGCCCGTTCCGGGACGCGTTGGGACGACCGCTGATCCGTAGCGGTCAATACTCCGGGCAGGCGATCGACCCGATGGTCTTCACCGACGACGACGGGCAGTCGTACCTGTACTGGGGGCAGGGCGCCGCGCGGGTAGTGCCGTTGAACAACGACATGACCTCATTCGATCCGGCTCGCGTGCGGGTCATCACCCCGTCTGGGTACAACGAGGGGGCGTTCGTGTTCAAACGCAATGGCGTCTACTACTTCATGTGGTCCGAGAACGACACCCGCAGCGAGGACTACCGGGTCGCGTACGCCACCGGCTCCTCACCACTCGGCCCGTGGACCAAACGCGGTGTCGTGCTGCAGAAGCGGCTCGACGCCGGCATCAAGGGCACCGGTCATCACTCCGTGGTCCGCGCACCCGGCACCGACACCTGGTACGTGGCATACCACCGATTCGCCGTACCGGCCGGCAACGGCACGAACCGCGAAACCACCATCGACCGCATGGAATTCAACACCGACGGCACCATCCGGCCAATCGTGCCCACTCTTTAACAGACGCGCAGCCAGTAAGCTCCTGCCGGCAGGCACGGCCGGGACAGGGTTGCTTCCCGGAGGATCTGTTGGCACGTTCGTTCGTAGGCGTGGCGGCTGCTGTGCGGTCTCGTCGTACTCGTCGCTGGCACACGCAAACGACTGCTGGGCAGTCCCCGCCGCATACACACGGCGCTGCTGTGGGTCGACGGCTGGGGGTGAATCGGCAGGATTCATGAACGGCTGGTGTGCCGGGCGCTGACGGGTAAAAGGAGCAGGATGCCGGCCGTCAGCGCGAGTGAAAGCAGCACGCCGTCCGCGACCAGCGACCCGACCAGGAGGGGCGGTGTCCAGTCCGGTATCTGGTTGCCGTGCTGGCTGGCCCAGTCGGTGACCGTCCAGATGAGGTAGGCGAGCTCGGTTACGGCGAAGTTCGCGGCGGCGCCTGGTACGAAGCAGAACATCAGTGCCGCCAGCCCGATCCGCCCGGACCGACTCTGGCCCCGTGCGCGCCGCAGCAGCGAAACCGTGCCGATCGCTGCGGCGACGCCGACGACGGCAACCACGCCGATCACGAGCAAGGCGACCGGGTAGTCCTCGATGTGATCGCGCCACACCCACGTCATCGTGAACAGCCCAACCGTGTTGGCCACCACGTCGAGCGTGCCCACCCACACGCCGATCCAGACCAGCATCAGCCCCACAGCGAACGGCCTCGGGCACGTCTGCTTCACCATGGGTGTCGCTGCCGGCGGGGCTCTGCGGACTTGACCTTGCCCATGACCACAGACCGTACAGTCGAAGGTCAACAACCAGTCGCGTATCGCACGGTGACTCAGTCGCCGAGTCGCCTGGGCGGCCGGCGGAATCGTGTCCACCGTCGGCGACCTCACCTGCTTCCTCACCAACGTCAACAGCGACGGCTGTGACTACCCGTCCCAGGTCTGATGTCCAGCGCACGCGGTTCGTGTTGTGGTATTCCACCCGCGTGCTGGGCAATGACGTCGGAACGGTAAGCCCCGATGCTTCCATGAACGGGGTGAAGAAGGGAAACACGGCTCGGACTGCCGATTGTCCTGGCGCGCCAGCGGCGAAGCGCTGGCGCACAGCGGCCAGGTCTTTGGCCCGGTGGTTCCTGGCGAAGCCGGTCGGCATCCGGCCCGGAAATGCCTCCGCCACGGCGTACAGATAGGGGCTGTCGGTGAAGTCGCCCGCGCCGTCAGACCGGGCCCACTGCGCGGCCACGATGCCAACCAGCTCACCCGGTGCCACCGGGTCGCCGATCTGCGCCATCCGCACCCGATCGAAGCTGTCCGCTCCCGTCGTCATCCCCGATTCGGGAGAGTCGAACGAGCGATAAAAGCTGTAGCCGGCCTCCACGAAACCGAGCGTGGCGGACGGCTCGGGCACGGTCATCGAGACCGGCTTGGCCATCCGGGCGTCGAAGGTGATGGCGCGGTTCCGGGTCAAGTTGACGACCGGCTGCATCAACAGGGCCGTTCCCTGAGCCGCCTCGATGTACGCACCCAGGTTGTAGCGTCCTTTGGGCAGCCGCACGGTCGAGGTGCCGTCGGCGTTCACCCTGAGCCATGCCCATACCGGTTGATCCCACCCGATCACCCTCGGGAAGGCGTTGTGCGTCGGCGAGCCGTCGTGGTCAAGGAAGGAGACGGTCAGGTCGTAGCTTTCCGGTTCCCTGTGGATGCCGACCGGAGTGACCACGCGGGTCGACCCGGCGACAGCTACCAGGGCGCCCGAATAGAGTCCCGCCGGGTGGACGCCGGACGGATCCGCCGTGACAGTCACCTGCGCCTTGCCGCCGGCCGGCACGGTCACCCTGTCGGCGCTGACGGTGAACATCCCGGCTGCCGCGGTGACGCCATCCGGGCCGGTCACGGTGAGAGCCAACGCCAAGGTGACGTCGGCGTCGCCGGTGTTGCGGTAGGTCACCGCACGGGCGTCCGGGCCGCCCTCGTACGGCCAAACCTGCCGGCCAAACGACACACTGGCTGGTTCGGTGATCACCGTCTGGGCGGCCGCGCGGGCCACGTCGATCCGGCCAGCGCCCTGCTGGTACGCGGTCGAGCAGCCGCATGCGCACCGCGACGTGGAGCGCCTCCGGCTACGTCGAGAGACTCGGCGGCCTCCAGCACGGCTCCGCACCGCCGACCACGATCCAGATCCGCTAAGGCCAGCGAGACCAGTTCCGCAGTCTTACCTCCATTAGCCGGCCGCCGCCTGGGGTGTTGGTCACCGGTCAGGGTTCGCTGCCCCAGACGAGCTGACCCTGATAGTGCACGGTGACCCGGGTCCAGTCGGCGGAGGCGGTCTTCGTCGGGTCGAACGAGTGGTCGTTGGTCTGCGTGTAGTTCGTCCAGTCAGACTTGTTCCACCGGCTCTGGATGGCGCCGGTGTTCGCACCGGCGTCCAGCGTGCCGGAGGCGAACGACAGCTCCAGGTAGGTGTCGGCGCCCGGCCGTGGCGCGCCCAGCGAAGTGAACGACCCGGTCACCGCGGCGCAGCCGATCGCGGCGAAGTCGCAGTGGTACTGCTGCGACTGGGCGCCATCGGCGGTGTACCAGTACCGGATCTTGACGTTTGCCAGCGAGACCGGGTTGGTGCCGGTGTTGACCAGCCGCAGCTGATTGCCGATCTGGTTGGTGGTCGCGGCGGCGCTGCCCACCTGGTACTGCGCCTTCAACGAAACCGGCGGTGGCGGCGCAGTGGTGCCGCCCAGCCGGTACGCGCGGATGATGGTCTGGTCCACCGTGTTGCCACCGGCGTCCTGCGCCTGCGACCGCAGCGACACGAAGCCGTCGCCGGCCGGGTGGGTCACCGTAACCGTACGGGCGTCACCTGAGCCGGACACCGTGGCCGGCTGCCAGGTGACACCGTCGTCATAGGACACGTTGACGGTGAGGCTCTGCAATGCCGACGCGGCCACCCCCGGCTGGCGGTCGATCGCGACCGGGAAACTGTACGCGGTGCTGGACGGTGCCCGGTTGCGGTCGTCCAGGTTCGGCTGGAACCGGGTGACCATCAGCGGCAGCCGCGTGGGCGGCCAGTCCGGTGTGGACTGTGACTGGAACGTCCACGCCACGCTGGTGCGGGTCGCGAAGTCGGAGACGGTGCCGCGCGTGGCGTCGAGGGTCAGCCGGTAGCTGGCGGCCGCCGCCGGCACGGTGAACGTGGCGAAGCCGGGGCTGTCGCTCTCGCCCACCAGCGTCCCGCCGCGGAACAAGGCGACCCGCGCGGTCGTCGTGACCGAGGTCCCGGCGTGACCGGACTGGTCGCCGTAGGGCGGCAACTCCAGGTTGATCACGTCGCCGGAGCGGCTCGCCCACCGGCCCGGACCGGTCGGCCCCAGCAGCCCAGGCACGAACGGGCCGGCGTTCCACCGGTCGGTGTACGAGCCGGGCGACAGCGCCGTCGCGGCGGTCTCCAAAACGGTGTCGGGGCCTTGGCTCGGGAATGTCGGTGTCGACGACTCCGCGTAGACGCGGCTCCACAGCAGGCTGTCGGTCGTGTAGTACTCGGTCCGGGTGGCAGGCAGGGTGAACGGCATCCGGTCCGTTATGGATATCCATCCGAGCCGGTTGACCAGCGGCGCGGTATGTGCGTGCTGCCAGCCGTACCGCTGCGTCGCGGTCTGCGCCGCATAGCTGGTCTGGTAGGTGGCGAGCTGGCTGTCGCTCACGTGCCGTGTGACGCCGGTCGGGAACCGGCCGTCTTCGATCCAGCCGAGGTGGTAGGCGTACGGGCTGTCCAGGTAGTCGTTGTTCGGGCCTGGCTGCCCCCACGTCGTCACCGTCTGGGAGGCCATGTCGTTGGCCGTCACCACGGGGCCCAGGTGGCCCGAGGAGAGGCCGGTCAGCGAACGCAGGTCCCACCCGGAGAAGGACAGGCTGGCAGAGCGGATCATGTAGCCCATCAGCCCGTGCCGCAGCCGGGCGGTCGGGCGCGGGACCGTGACGGTCACCGGCGCGGCCAGCCGGGCGTCGACGTCCACAGTGGTGTCCGCGGTCACCTCAAGCACCGGCCGGACCAGCATGGTGTATTCGACGCCGGCACCCGTGGTGACGAGCGAGTCGAAGTGGTAACGCCCACGCGGTACCCGGATGGTCAGCGTTCCGTCCGGGTCGAACCGGCGCCAGGAGCGCTGCTGGTCGAGCCCGTACACGACAGTGGAGTACTCGGTGGCAAGTTGGCCCTGCCGGTCCAGGTGGCGCAGCGTGAGGTCGTAGCTCTCGCCTTCGCGGTCGACGGCGATCGGCGTGGTGGCGACCGCGACACCGCCGGCCGTCGCGGTGATCCGGCCGGTGTAGTAACCGTCCGGGCCGGCCACCTGGGTGTTGGCGGTGACCTGGACGCTGGCCTGACCGCCGGCCGGCACGCTGACCGAGGTGGCGCCAAGGCCGAACATGCCGGCGGGCGCCGGTGCACCGGCGGGGTCCATGACCGCCAGGGAGAGCGCCAGGGTGACCGGCGCGCTGCCGGCGTTGCGGTAGCTCACCGTACGGGTCACCGGGGTGTCGTCGGTATGCGGCCAGAGCTGGCGCCCCAGGCTGACGCTCGGCGGAGACGCGGTGAGCGTCGTGTTGATCGCCCGAGCCACGTCCACCCGCCCGGCGCCCTGGGCGTACGCGCTGACGCCGGAGGCCGATTGCGCCGACGCCATCAGAGCAGCCTTCAGTTCACCCGGTGTCCATGTTGGACGGCGCTGGGCCAGGATGGCGGCGGCGCCGGCCACGTGCGGGGTGGCCATCGAGGTGCCGCTCAACCGGGTGTAACGCCGCGCCGCACTTCCACCGGCCTGGTTGGACAGTGCGGCGTTGATGTCCACGCCGGGCCCGGTCAGGTCCGGCTTCAACGCCGCGTCGCCGATCCGGGGCCCCAGGCCGGAGAACGGGGCCAGCGCGTCCTGTTTGGTCACCGCGCCGACGGTGAGTGCCGCTTCCGCGCTGCCCGGCGAGTCCACCGTCTCCGGCCCCTGGTCACCGCGGTTGCCCGCCGCAATCACGAAGAGCGTGCCGTGGTCGGCGGTGAGCTGGTTGACCGCGGCCTCCTTGGGGTCGATGGTCTCGGTGTCCGGCCCGCCCACGCTCAGGTTGACCACGTCGGCGTGCTGGGTGGCGGCGGCCCACTCCAACCCGGCCACGATGGCCGAATCGGCGCACCGGCCGTCGACGCGGCAGACCCGGCCGTTGAGCAGCTTCGCGCCGGACGCGACGCCACGGTACTGGCCGCCGGACGCCGCACCGGTGCCGGCGATCGTGGACGCCACGTGGGTGCCGTGACCGTTCGGGTCGGTGGTGGTGTTGGACTCGCCCGTGAAGTCGGCCGCGGCGACGACCTGGCCCGCCAGGTCCGGGTGTGTCGTGTCGATGCCGGTGTCGAGCACCGCCACGGTCACACCGGTGCCGTCGTACCCCGCGGACCAGGCTGTCGGCGCTCCGATCTGCGGGACGCTCTGGTCGAGGCTGACCTGGCTCAGCCCGTCGAGCCACAGCCTGCCCACCCCGCTGCCGGTGGCCGTCGCCGCGGTCCAGAACCTTGCCGCGTCGCGCTTAGGGGTGCGGGCGGCGAACCCGTGGATGCTGGTCAGCGTTCGTGTTACCGCGGCGCCGGCGCCGGTCAGATCCGCGCGCCGCAGTTTGGCCTGGCTGTGCGCACCGCCGATCAGGATCGGTACCTCGCGGCTGGCCGCGTCGTCGTAGCCGAAGTCGATGAGCGTGGTCACGTCGAACAGCCGGAGATCCACCCGGCCCTCGGCGACCAGACGAGCCGCATCGCTGGGCACGACGATCAGGTGCCCGTGCTGGCGCTGGATCGAGAAGCGCACGGCGGCACGCTGCTGTCCGTCGGCGGGCGTGACCTCGACCAGCCCGCCGTCGGCGGCGACGCTGACCCGGTCGCCCGTGATCAGCGTGACGGTCTTGGCCGGCCGTTTGGTGGGTGGATCGCCGTTCGGATCGCCGGGCGCGGGTCCGGCGTTTGCGGGCGTCGGCCCGAGCAAGGACGCGGCCAGCACCGCGGCCGTGAAGAGGCCAAGGCCACGGCGAAGTTCGCTGTTCATGAGGGTCCCCCGTCAGATCACCCATCAACACGTACCGAACACAGATCGTCACACGACGGATCATCGATGGACAGTGCCTGGATTGGCGGATGATCTGGATCGACGCAAGTCACCCCACGTCCAATGATTCGGGCGTCCAGGTAATTGGACGCCTCGATGATCCAGCGTCTATCGCTCCCGCTGCCTGGTAGCCTCGCCCACTCAACGTCGGTGAACCTGGGCGAGGAACGTGCGTGCGCCGCGTAGCCGCGTGGTCAGTCGTGACTGCGTTTTGGTGCAGTCGAGGCGGACGTCGAGAGGACCCGGGATGCCGGTGTCGGCGCGCCTGCCGGTGGGCAGGGCGGTCTGGTCGAGACCGTCCCGGCGCGCGATGAGCACTCCTAGTTCGTACCGGGTGACGGCGTCGGTGCCGGCGACGTGGTGGATGCCGCGGTACGCGGATCTGGCCAGCTCCAGCAGCGCCGAAGCCAGGTCCGTGACGTGGACCGCACAGCGTACGTCGTCGGTGAAGAGGGCACCGGTCCTGGTGCCGGAGGCGAGCGCGTGCACCAGCTTCTCCTGGGGTGAGCCGCCGTCTCCGATGATCAACGAGGTTCGCGCGATGATGGCGGTCGGGTCCAGACCCTTGATCGCGGTTTCGGCCGCGGCCTTGGCGGCGCCGTAAGGGGTTGTGGGGTCGGGGTCGCACGCTTCGTCGTATCGCACCGTGGCGCCGGAGAAGACGGCGTCGCTGGACACATGCACCAGCCGGGCTCCGGCAGCGGCCGCCGCTGCGGCGACGTGCATGGCGCCGTCTGCGGTGGTTGCCCAGTCGGTCTGCCGGTACGCGGCGTTGATGATCACCGCAGGACGGGTCTGGTCGACCAGGGCCGCGACGTCGTTGCGGCGTCTGATGTCCAGCTTTCGCCAGTCGACGCCGGCGGTGGGCAGAGCGTGGTTGTGGAAGGTCGCCACGACGCGGTCGCCCGCGAGCAACGCCTGGCGTGTGACTTCTTGGCCGAGAAAGCCGCTACCGCCCACCACGAGCAAATCCATCCGCTCACCGTAAGGGTGCACGGTACCGTTCGAGGATGACCGCACGATGGTGGGCGCAGCGCCTGCCGATCGTCGTCGCGCTGCTGTTGACCACCATCGCGGTCACCGGGCCCGCTGAGACCACCCATCGGCACGATAAGGGCCAGACGGCCAACACCGTCCGGGCCGTGCTCGCCGCCCCGCTCTCGCCAGAGCTGCGCGCAAAGGTCGGGGTGCTGCTGGTCAAGCGGGGCGGGTCGGCAACCGCCGGTGTCGAGGTCGCCAGCGCCACCTGGTCCGCCGCGGTCATGTTGGCGCCGCCGGCGCTGTGGTGGGTGGTGCGTGCGGCCGCGGGGCAGCAGCGCCCGGGGCTCCACCGGCAGGTTTTCCAGGGCAGGGCGCCGCCAGCGACGCGGTGATTTCCCGCGTCCTGTCCGAACTGTCCTCAAAGGAGAATCTCATCGTGTCGCGCGCCGTTGCCGCGCGCGCTTTCCTCGCCCTCGTCGTGCTCGGCGTATGCGGGTGGCTGGTCGCCACCCGCCCGCCGAAGCTTGGGCTGGATCTGCGCGGCGGTACCCAGATAGTGCTGGAAACCAAAGACGGAGAACTGAATCAGGCCAACCGCGCCACCACCGACCAGACCCTGGAGGTGCTGCGCCGGCGGGTCGACGAGCTTGGCGTCACCGAACCGACACTCATCCGCGCCGGCGACCGCCGGATCATCGTCGAACTGCCCGGCGTCTCCGACCCCGCGACCGCTGTCGCGGTCATCGGAAAGACCGCACAGCTGACGTTCCACCCGGTGCTCGCGGCCGAGACCGGGGCCGACCGGGTACTGCCGGACGAAAGCGGCCGCAGGCTGCCGCTGGGCCCGGTGGAGCTTGCCGGGCAACGGATCGACGACGCGAACGCCGTCATCGGCGAACTCGGCGGCTGGGAGGTCGTGGTGAAGTTCGCCGACAGCCGGGCCGAACGCGACTGGCAGCGGCTGTCGGCGAAGCTGGCCTGCGCGCCGCTGGGTGACCCGACCCGGCGGTTGGCGATCGTCCTCGACGACAGGGTCCTCAGCTCGCCGGAGATGGGCGCCGAGGCGGTCTGCGACGTCGGGTACTCCGGCGACTCGATGCGTATCACCGGCCGCTTCACGGCCGCGGAGGCCAAGGATCTGGCCCTGCTGATCCGAGCCGGCGCGCTGCCGGTACCGGTGGAGATCGTCGAACAGCGGACCGTCGGGCCGACCCTGGGCCGCGCCGCGATCGACGCTTCGACGTGGGCCGCGCTGATCGGCGTGGCCGCCACGATGCTGTTCATCGCCGGCGTGTACCGCATCGCCGGCGGCCTCGCGGCAGTTGCGCTCGCCTCGTACGGCCTGGTCTCGTACGCGGCGCTGCTGGCGCTCGGAGCGACGCTGACCCTGCCCGGCCTCGCCGGGTTCGTGCTCGCGATAGGCATGGCGATCGACGCCAACGTGCTGGTTTTCGAACGGGCCAGAGAGGAGTTCGCAGGCGGCCGCCGGAGCCTGCTACGCGCCACCGAACGCGGCTTCGGCCGCGCCATGTCGGCCATCGCCGACTCGAACATCACCACCCTGCTCGCCGCGGCGTTGCTGTTCCTGTTCGCGTCGGGGCCGGTACGGGGATTCGGCGTCACGCTCAGCGTCGGGGTCCTGGCCTCGATGTTCACCGCGCTGATCGTGACCCGGCTGCTGTTGGAGGTGGCGCTGCGGCGGCGGTGGCTGTCGCGGCGACCGGCGTGGAGCGGCCTCGGTCACGCGGGCTGGGTGCGGCGGGCGATCGAGCGGCGCCAACCGGCCCTGATATCCCGTGGACGGCTGTGGCTCGCGGTGTCCACAGTGGCGGTGATTCTCGCGGTCGCCGGTATCGCGTCTCGCGGGTTGAATCTGGGCGTCGAATTCACCGGCGGCCGGATGGTCGAGTACACCACGACGCAACCGCTGTCGACCGACGCCGCCCGCGCCGCCGTCGAGTCGACCGGCCTGCCGCACGCCGTGGTGAACGAGTCCGGGGACGGCAACGTTTCGGTACGGGCCGGTCGCTTCGACGACGACACCGAGCGGCGGGTCCGCGCCGCGCTCGCCGAAGCGGCTGCGGGCACCGCGACACCGGTGCGGGACGAGCTGATCGGCCCGAGCCTGGGCGCCGAACTGCGGCGCAACGCCGCCGTCGCGCTCACCGTGGCACTCGCCGCGCAGCTGCTGTATCTGACCGTCCGGTTCCAATGGCGGTGGAGCGCCGCCGCGGTGCTGGCGATGCTGCACGACGTGATACTGGTGATCGGGGTGTTCGCGTGGCTGGGTCGCCCGGTCGACGGCGTGTTCCTCGCCGCGCTGCTGACCGTCATCGGCTACTCGGTGAACGACACCGTCGTGGTCTTCGACCGGTTCAGGGAGCTCGTCCGGGGCAAGCCACGCCGCCGCGACATCGCCGAGCTCGCCAACCGGGCCTGCCTGCAAACCATCCCGCGTACGGTCAATACCGGTCTGGGCGCGGTCTTTATCCTCGGCGCGCTCGCGGTGCTGGGCAGCGGGTCGCTTGTGGACTTCGCGGTGGCGCTGCTGGTCGGCGTCGGCGTCGGCACGTACTCGTCCGTGTTTCTCGCCACGCCGCTTGCTGTCAGGTTCCAACCCGGCACCGCGCGGCGATGAGCTGTGGCCCGGCCCGTTGCGGGCCGGGCCACCCTGGCCATCACCGACCTGTACCAGATCAAGGCTGTGGCGATCGACATGGCCGGTACACGAGGTCGACACCGGCGTCTACCGGCTGCGCATCCTCAACGGCTCCAACGCTAGGCACTATGAACTCGAGGCCGTCGCCGAGGACGGCCGCCCGCTTCCGCTGATCCAGATCGGCGCCGACCAGGGGCTGCTCGCGGTGTCGCGTATCCGGGCAGGTAGCCCATCAGTCACGCTATACCGACCGACCGACCGGCGCCGGCATGACAGTTCGTTTGCGCCGCGACCGCGGCCAGCTCCGCATACGGCAATCTCGCTCGCTCATACGGCAATCTCGCTCGCTCGCGCATTGGCAGGCGCGAAGAAGGCTGGCGCGCATAAGGTCGGCCCGACGCGGCGACCTTCGCGAGCCTAGGACGGGACTCCTAACGGGCGGCGCAGCTCGACGTCAGCCATGAGCCGTAGCATTGCACATAGCGATCAACTTGATCGGAAATCATCGCTTTCCTTAGTACGCCGGCGAACATAGCGTCAATGATCTGACGACGTACGGCACAGTCAGTTCGGCTACCGCGGCAGACCGGGGCCGACCGTCTCGGCCCCGCTTGGGTCTTCCAAACCTGGCTTGGGCCTTAGCGGCTACCCACCAAGGAGCGGTACATGGCAGAGTCGGCGCCGACTCCCGAGCACCTGTCCAGCCCTCGCGGCGCACCCCTGGTAGCGCTCAGCCTGACGGACGTACGGACGCGGGTGGCCGAGGCGGACGACTTCCTGCTCGCACAGCCCGTCGCGGGGGTCATGTCGAGCCCGATCTCGGTAATCGTCAACGGGCGGCCGCACAGTGGCATGGTGGATAACCGCACGTCGCTGCTGGATCTACTGCGAGAGCAAGTGGGTCTGACCGGGACGAAGAAGGGTTGCGACGCCGGGGCGTGCGGGGCGTGCACGGTGCTGGTCGAGGGCCGCCGCGTCAACGCGTGCCTCACCCTTGCCGTACGCCTGGACGGCGCCGAGGTTACGACAATCGAAGGATTGGCCGGCCGGCAAGGCGACGAGCTGCATCCACTGCAGCAGGCGTTCATCGACCAGGACGCCTTCCAATGTGGGTTCTGCACACCTGGGCAGATCCTGTCCGGCGTCGCCTGTATCCGGGAAGGGCACAGCGGCTCTCCCGAAGAGATCCGCGAGTGGATGAGCGGCAACATCTGCCGCTGCGGCTGCTACGTGAAGATTGTCAAAGCAGTCGAGCAGACCGCGGTCGAGCAGACCGCTGAGGAGGGGTGAGCCGTGTTCCCCTTCTCCTACACCAGAGTCAGCGACGTGCCGGCGGCGTTGGCGGCCGGCCATCGCGGTGGCCGGTACATCGCCGGCGGTACCACGCTGGTCGATCTGATGCGCGAAACCGTCGAACGCCCCGACGAGCTGGTCGACATCGATGCGCTGCCGCTACGCGGCATCGCGGCCACAACCGGCGGCGGGCTGCGGCTGGGTGCCTTGGTCCGCATGGCCGAGGCAGCGCGGCATCCGCTGGTCCGCACCGGATATCCCGTCGTGTCGCAGGCGCTGGAACTCAGCGCTTCTCCACAGCTGCGCAACATGGCCAGCCTCGGCGGCAACATCATGCAGCGCACCCGGTGCACCTACTTCCGTGACGTCTCCGCGGCGTGCAACAAACGGCAGCCCGGCTCCGGCTGCGCCGCTCTGGATGGCTACAACCGCACGCACGCGATCCTCGGTACCTCCGACGCGTGCGTAGCCACCCACCCCTCGGACCTCGCCGTGGCCCTTACCGCACTCGATGCGACCGTCCACCTGCTCGGACCCGACGGTGCCCGCCATGTGGCGATCGGCGACTTCCTGCTGTTGCCCGGCAGCACGCCGCAGCACGAACAGGCCATCCGGCCCGGCGAGCTGATCACCGCGATCGAGATTCCCGCCCATCCACGCCCGCTGGCCTCGGGCTACCTGAAGGTACGCGACCGCCAGTCCTACGAGTTCGCGCTGTGCTCCGCCGCGGTCGCGCTGCACGTGCGCGGCGGAGTGATCCGCGAGGCGAGGGCAGCGGCCGGTGGCGTGGGCACCGTGCCGTGGAAGCTGCGCGCGGTCGAGCAGCACCTCATCGGTCAGCGTCCGTCACCGGCGTTGTGGACCCGCGCGGCGCGTTACGCCACCGCCGGCGCCCGGCCGCTGCGCCACAACGGTTTCAAGGTCGAGTTGCTCATGCGCACGGTGGAGCGCCAGCTGCGCGTCGTAGGAGGTGGCATGTGACCGGTCAGCCAAATATCGCCGTCGGAGCGCCCACCTTGCGGGTGGAGGGCCGGCTCAAGGTAACCGGCGCCGCCCGATTCGCCGCCGACCACCCCATCGAGGGCGTCGTGCACGCCGTCGTGGTCGACGGCACCGTCGGCCGCGGCCGGATCACCGGCATCGGCGTCAGCGCCGCCACCACCCAGCCCGGCGTGCTCGCGGTGATCAGCCACGTGAACGCGCCGCAGCTGCCGTACCGGGACTACACCGGATCCACCAACCCGCCGGGACAGCGGCTGCGTGTCTTCCAGGACGACCAAATCCGTTTCTTCGGCCAGCCGGTCGCGGTCGTGGTCGCCGCGACGCTGCAGAGCGCGCAGCACGCCGCCAGCCTGGTCGAGGTGGCCTACGACACCGAGCATCCCTCGTACGACCTGGACTCCGCACCGACCAACGAACCCGTGACCTACGCGCGCGGCACCGCCGAGGAGGCGTTGGCCTCCGCAGCGGTGCAGCTGGACGTCACCTATCGGACCTCGCGCAACCACCACAACCCGATGGAGCCGCACGCGACCATCGCAGCCTGGGACGGTGACCGGCTGACCGTCTGGGACAAGACCCAATGGGTCGGCGGCACCCAGGCCGAACTCGCAGCCGTCTTCGGCCTGCCCCTCGGGTCGGTGCGGGTCCTCTCCCCGTTCGTCGGCGGCGGATTCGGCTCCGGTCTTCGCTGCTGGCCGCACGTGATCATCGCGGCGCTCGCGGCCCGTGAGCTCGACCGGCCGGTCAAGCTGGTACTGACCCGGCGGCAGATGTACTTCGGGACGGGGTTCCGGCCGGCGTACCGATACCGGCTACGGCTGGGCAGCGACGGGGACGGCCGGCTCAGCGCGGCGGCACACCACATCCGCGCCGAGACGTCACGGTACGAGAACTTCCAGGAGGGCATCCTCACGACCGGGCAGATGCTGTACAGCATGCCGCGCGTCAGCCAGGATTACCGCACGGTGTCGCTGGACGTGAACACGCCACTGTGGATGCGCGGGCCCGGCTATTCCACCGCCGCGCACGTCATCGAGTCGGCGATGGACGAACTCGCCTATCGCATCGGCGTCGACCCTGTCGAACTGCGCCACCGCAACGAGCCCACGCGAGACGAATCCACCGGTCTGCCCTTCTCCACCCGACGGTTGCGGGAGTGCCTCACCGTGGGAGCGCACGAGTTCGGCTGGCAGAACCGACCACGGGCGCCGCGCTCGCGGCGCGACGGTGACTTGTTGATCGGCACCGGCATGGCCGCCGGCGTCTACGACGCGACGCGCAACGCCGCGCAGGCCCGGGTCCGCCTCGACGCCGACGGCAGCGCCGTGGTCGAGGCCGCCAGCAGCGACATGGGTCCCGGCACCTACACCTCGATGACGCAGGTCGCCGCCGACTCCCTGGGGCTGGCCCTGGACAGCGTGCAGTTCCTGCTCGGTGACTCGCTGATGCCGCCGACCCCGATGCACGGCGCCTCGCAGACCATGGCCAGCGTCGGATCCGCCGTGCAGGACGGCAGCGACAAGGTCCGGCGACAGGCGATCACCCTCGCCGTCCAGGACGCGAATTCTCCGCTCTACGGCGCCGATCCCGACAAGGTGATCGTCCACCAAGGCCGGATGTCCCTACGCGATCAACCAGCCCGCGGTGAGACCTACAGCCAGCTGCTGTCCCGCCAGGGCCGTACCCACCTCGACGCACGTGGCTCCTTCGCCCCGCCACCACCGCCGGAGCGGTTCTCCTTGTACGGCTACGCCGCGACCTTCGCCGAAGTCGCCGTCGACGCCCACCTCGGCCTGGTCCGGGTACGCAGAATGCTCGGCGTCTACGACGCCGGCCGCATCGTCAACCCCACCCTGGCCGACAGCCAGGCAATCGGCGGCATGGTCGGCGGTATCGGCACCGCGCTGCTGGAACACACCGTCACCGACCCGCGCGACGGACGCATCGCCAACGCCAACCTCGCCGACTACCTGGTCCCCGTCAACGCCGACGTACCCAATCTGCGCGCCATCTACCTGCGCGGAGAGGACCGTGAGGTCGACCCGATCGGCGTCAAGGGCATCGGCGAGCTCGTCCACGTCGGCGTGGCACCCGCCATCGCCAACGCCGTCTTCCACGCCACCGGCCGGCGCATCCGCGAACTACCCATCACCGCCGAGATGCTGCAGTAGCCACCGGCCGTCGCAAACACCGTGGAGGTTCTCGCCCGTCGATCACCTGCCGCCATGGGAGAGGGCACCCGCCTACGCCGATCAGACGCCGACGGCCGTGTGGGGACAGCTCGGCACCACGCCGACACGAAGGCAGGTGGTGCGACAAGTACACGACGGGTCTGCTCGAGACGAGTTTCAAAGCGCCCGGATTGGTGAGAGTCCGGACACCGATGACCTACCATCAATCATCTAAGGAAGATAGTTCTTCGGAAGATGAGTGATGGCTGACCTGAAGCAGCTGTACCGGGAGCTGGTCTCGTTGGAGATCGAGCTGTGGAACGGCATCGAGGGGCGGTTGCGGGCCGAGTACGACCTGCCGCTGACCTCGTTCGAGGTGCTGCACCTGCTGTTGCGCCGGCCCGGGCCGCGGATCCAGGACATCGCGGAGGAGTTCTCGATCACGGTGGGCGGCACGAGCAAGGTGGTCGACCGTCTGGAGGCGGCGGGCTTGTGCGAGCGGCGGGCCAATCCGAACGACCGCCGTTCCTCGGTCGTCGAGTTGACGCCTGAGGGGCGGAAGCTGGTCGACGGGGCGCTGGAGGTCTTCGAGGAAGAGCTGGAGCTGCGGATCGGGTCGGTGATTCCCGAGCAGTCCGTGCGCGAGGTAACGGTGGTTCTCGGCACGCTGCGGGCAGCCGGACGGGCCCTGGACGCGGAGCGGAAGGCCGCCGAGCAAACGCCGGTGCCGGGCACGCGGGCGCCGAAGCAGCCTGGCCGGCCGGCGTCGTGAGCCGCGACGCCCGCGCAGTGCCCGTGGGCTGACCGTGCCTTGCGCGTTCGCGGGATCGGCTCGTGGTGTCCGAGGCCGAACCGGCCCCGGACACCACAGAGGTTCAGCCCCAGAAGGCGTCTTCGGCGGCCGGGGCGTCGGAGAAGAGCCACATCTCGGTGATCTTGCCGCCGGTGACGCGCAGGAGGTCAACGCCGTCCATGCTCATCGACGCGTCGTCGCGGCGGCCGCTGAAGTGGATGGTGGCGGCGACCAGGTCGCCGTTGGCCATGAACGTGTGGATCCTGTCGATAGCGAACGTGCCCCGGCTGGTCTCCATCATGCTGCCGAGCATCTGGAAGACGGCGTCGCGGCCCTTGTGCACGCCGGAGAACTGGTTGGCGCCGGGCTGGTGCCAGACGATCGACTCGTCGAGGAGTTCGCCGAGGGTGGCCATGTCTCCCGTCTGCACGGCCTGGAAGTAGGTGCGGGCGATGTCGATGTTCGTGCTGGTCATGGTGGTTTCTCCAAAGGTTCTTGTACGGGGATGAATGGCTAGCGGGCGAAGTCGAGGCAGCCAGCCAGGCCGGCATCGGTGAACGCGGCCTCGATCTCGTTTCGCCCTTCTGTGAAGTGGGCCCAGCTGTCGTAGTGGGCGGGGACGACCCGGCGGGCGCCGAGCACCTTCGCGGCCTCGGCACCCTGGGCGCTGTCGAGGGTGAGCAGGGCGCCTTCGAACGCGAAGGCCATGCGGGCGCCGCCGAGGAAGAGGATCGCGGTGTCGATGGGGGCGAACTTCTCGGCGATCTCCTTGACGTGTTCCAGGGCGGCGTTGTCGCCACTGACGTACACCGAGGGCAGGTCGTCGGCGGTGAGCATGAAACCGATGACGTCGCCGGTGATCGGTTCGCAGCCGGCGGGGCCGTGCCGGGCCGGCAACCCCGTGACGGTCACGGTGGCGCCGTCGGGCCGCTTGAGCTCGGCGGTCTGCCAGAAGGCCAGCCCGCGAGCGTTCCCGCCCAGACGACCGGCGCCGCTGGCAGTGGTGAAGACGACCGACGCCTGGGGCAGGAAGGCGCGGCCGGCGTGGTCGAGGTTGTCGTCGTGCTCGTCATGGGAGAGCAGGACGGCATCGACGTGGCCCAGGTCGGCGGCGGTGACGAGCGCAGGGTCGGTCTTGACGAGCTTGTGGTCGCCGGGCAGGGGCATGGGGTACTCGCCTGGCGGGTCGAAGGTGGGGTCGGTGACGAACCTGAGCCCGCCGTACTCGATCACGGTGGTCGGACCACCGTAGACACGGACGGGGATCTTTTCGCTGGTGGCGCTGGCGCCGGACATCGGGAACCTCCAGGCGGAGAATGGTGAGAACGCGGCTCCGCGGAACCGGTCAGAGCGCGGGTGCGGAGAACACGCCGAAGTGGCTGCCCGCCGTGTCCTGCAGCCGGGCGAAGGTGAAGCCCGCGGCGTCGCAGACCGGTGCCATGAGCACCTCGGCTCCCAGTCTCTCGGCGTGTTCGACGGTCGCAGCGACGTCCTGGACGAGGACGTAGAAGATCGCGTAGTTGGGGAACGCGCCCTCTGACTCCCATACGCCGCCGGTCGGCTGCTGACCGCCCGGCGTCATCACCGAGTGATATGTGACACCCGGGGTGTTGGTGTTGAGAACGTACTTCCAGTCGAAGAGCTCGCCGTAGAACTCCTTGACCCTCTCCGGCTGGTCGGAGCCGAACTCGAACCAGGCGACCGAGTTGAAGGCGGGAACGGTCATGACATTCCTCCTCACCCCCTTCCCGGGGGTGCAGTAACTCTATGAGGTGGGCTGGACTCGGCGGGTGATAACTACTCTCGGCCAACTCGGCGAGCTGACCCACGGCAGGACCGCGAGCCGTGATCGACTGCTGTCCAGCAAACCACTTATCTTCCATGGAATCAACTTCCTGGGATTATTGTTCCTGGATGAGGGTCCGGTGGCCTACCAGCGGACCGCTCTTGGACAGCACAGGAGACCGGTCGCGCTGACGGCGAACGGTTGAACAGCAGGAAGGAAGTCGGCCATGGAACCGGTCGAGATCGAGGCGAAGACCCTGATCCAGAAGTCGAAGACTCCGTCGAACGACTACGTGATCAACCCATACACCGGCTGCGTGCTGGGCTGCGCCTACTGCTTCGCCAGCTTCGCCGGGCGGCAGTTCGACCGATCCGTCAAGGAGTGGGGCGACTACCTATACGTCAAGAAGAACGCGGTGGAGCTGGCCCGCAAAGAGCTCGCGAGGATGCCGGAGGACAAGCGCCGGGGCACGATGCTGCTCAGCTCGGTCACCGATCCCTACCAGGGCCACGAGACGAAATACCGCCTCACCCGAGGCATCCTGCGCGAGCTGAAGGCCATTGAGTACCCGGGCCTGGTCCGCATCCTCACCAAGTCACCTGTCGTCACCCGCGACATCGACCTGCTCACCAGCCTGCCCCGCGCCGAGGTCGGCATGAGCGTGACCACCACCGACGACAAGGTCAGCCGCTGGCTGGAGGTACGGGCCCCGCTCGCCTCCCGCCGCCTGCGCACCCTGGCCGAACTTAGGGAGGCAGGCATCCCCACCTACGCCTTCGTCGGCCCGCTCCTGCCACACTTCGCCACCCAACCCGAGCTCCTGGACGACCTCTTCGGCCGGCTCGTCGAGGCAGGGGTGGGCGAGGTGTACATGGAGCACATCAACCTCAAGCGGTACATCCGCGAGCGCATGGACCAGGTCCTCGCCGGGGAGCCCGAAGAGGTCCGTGAGGCATACCTTCAGGCCCGCACCAAAGAACACCGCGAACAACTCGACGCGATCGTCGCCGACCTGCTGGCCAAGTACGGGCTGCGACTGCGGTTCGACGAGGTCGTCCACCACGACGACAACGACGCCCTACGGCAGAGGCTCGCGTCCTCGGCGTGACCGCCTCCCCCACCCCCGGAGGGCGCAAATCAGACGGTGACGTCGGCCCCGGGATCGGGCACCGCCTTGGCCCAGGTCGCCATCGCCTCCAGGACGTCGCGCAGCCCCTCGCCGAGAGGGGTGAGCCCGTACTCGAACTGGCGCAGCCGGCTCGATCGCGGCCGAGCGCTCCGCCCAGAAGCTACTGGGCATCGTCCCCCGAACCCCCAGCCAGTGGCTGACCGACATCGGCCTGTGAACCCTCGGACGACCTGAACCCGATCACCAACGTCGGCTACATCATCGACACGACGGTCGGCGGCGAACAGGCTCGCGACCCTGGCGAAGTCCTTGGCGTTCATCGCGTCCACATACGACGGTGGCTGGCCGGAGCCGGCCAGCAGGTCGCGGGCGAGTTGCTGGCCCCCATGGCACAGTCGTCGCACGCGCGCGTCAACACCCCGATCGCGATGCGATCCGACAAACGCTCACCCGATGACTTGACCTGACCAGCACGCGGCAGATCCCCGGGACCAAGGCTATGTCAACTAGGCTCTCGCCCGTGGACGAGACCTCGACGGCGTACCGAGCGGCTGCCGATCGGCTCGCGACAGCGGCGCCTGGCATGCGACGTGCGGCGACGGACGGCCTGATCGCACTAGCCGTGGCCGATCCAGAGTTGCGGCAACCGGTCACGGACATGATCTGCGGCTGGCTGCGTACCCCGACCGAGCCGAGCGACGTCGCGGCCGAGGAGCGTTGTGCGGTGCTGCGGTTACTCACGGACCGGCTGCGCGTGGGCGGCACGACGGAGGCCGTGGCACGGTGGAACGACATCAGTGTCGATCTGTCAGGAGCGACGCTTACCGATACCGATTTCAGCGGCTGCCGGCTCGACGGCGCTAGGTTCGCCGACACCCGGTTCCACGGCACCACGGTTTTCGACGGTGCCACGTTCGATGACGATGTCGCGTTCCAGCGAGCTGTCTTCTACGGCGACGCCAGCTTTGCCGGCGTGCGGTTCGAAGGCGACGTCGAGTTCGGCCGGGCCCGGATTCGCGGACGGGCGGACTTCACCGGCGCAGTGTTCGGCGGCATGGCCTGGTTCGGCCGGGGCACCGACACATGGTGGGATGACGACGAGGCATGGGAGACGGTCGACGAGATCGACCCGGCGCCGTGGGACGAGCCGAACGAGGACGATCCGGGCTGGCCCGTCGCGGTGCTCATGGAGGACTACCAGGACTGGGAGGAAGGCGGCGACGGCGCGCGGTTCGCCCACGATGTGTCGTTTCGCGACGTCCGCTTCGACGGCCCGGCCTGGTTCTACTACGCCCGGTTCGCAGGTGAGGCCACGTTCGCCGGTGCCCAATTCGCCGGACGGGTCCATCTTGACCAACCTGCGGTCGACCTCACCGGTGCGTACTGGGCCGGCGGCACCGACGACGGCGAGTCCGTGTGGCCGCTCGGTTGGACAGTGCGATCTGGCATGGTCAGCGCGTCGGATGACATCGAGGGCGGCGGCGATCTGGTGCCCGACGCGTCGGTGATGCCCTACACCCGGCAGCTAGCCGACCGCGATCCGGCCGTCCGCTCGGCCGGGCTGCAGGTCCTGGCCCGGCTCGGTGACGACCGGCCCGAGCAGCGGCAGCGAGTCGTGATGACCCTGTGCGCGTTCCTGCGGGTTCCCATACCGTTCGACCTACGCGCCGAGGGCCGCACCGCCGAGCAGACCACGCTGCTGCGGCTGCGATATGAAGCGCAGCAGATACTCGCTCAGCGACTTCGGCCCGGCCCAGGGCAATGGCACGACATGAACCTATGGCTCTGTGGTGCCACGCTTGTCGACCTGGACTTCAGCGGCTGCGAGGCTGAGTACGCCGAGTTCATCGGTGCCCAGTTCCATGGCACGATCCGGTTCGACGGCAGCCGGTTCGACCGGGCGGTGTTCACGTTGGATGGCCCGTGCGGCCGGGCCACTTTCCACGGCGACGTCGTGTTCGGCGCCGACCCGCCTGACGATTGGCTAGCATCCGCGGCAGCACAGCACCGACATGCGACACCGCACCCGAACCATCCGCGGTAACCCGCAGATCACCGTGCATTTCCGAGGCAAGGCATTGTGGGCATGGCGGGCTCGTTCCGAAGGGTGGGGTTCCACCGGTTGGCTTCGTTCGTGTGAACGGGGCCTAGATGTGCGTGACTTCCAGGCCCGGGTCGAGCGGTTTCCATTGATCAATGTCGCTGACCTTGGGGGCCCACTTTTGCGTGGCGGGGCGTTGCTGGGCTGGGGTTCAGAAGGGCGGTTCAGCGTCCGGGTGGGTGAGAACGGCGGTGGTGCCGGCGAGCGGCAGTGCACACTGCACCCGCGGCAGCGGCGCTACACCGCGAACAGGAGGGCGGCGTCGAGGAGTACGACCACGGCCGTGGCGAAGTGGATGCCAAAGGCGACCGCCTTGGTGCCGCCGTGGCGCAGCACGATCAGCGTGTCGCCCAGCGGGTTGAGGGTGACGACGAGCATGAACCAGGCGACGGCGTCAGCGGTCGTGAACGCGATCAGGGCGAGCCCGACCAGGCCGTAGACGAGGTCGCGCAGGCCTTTCACCGTGAGGTAGGTGGTGTCGCCGTCCGGGGCGACCGGTACGCCGTATCCGGCGGCCGACGGACGTGGCTGCAGCAGGAATCGGGATCCCATGTACACGAGGAACAGGTTGAGGACGATCGCGAGCCCGTAGGCGATGGGATTGAGCATGTGCCTCACTCCAAAATCTAGCGACGCTAGGAACAAGAGCGAAGCTAGCATAGCCTTGGCAGGATCGCTAGCAGTGCTAGGATTCTGGGCATGGCTATTCGGGAGCGCCGCGAGCGTGAGCGGGCGGAACGGGAACGCGCGATCATCACCGCGGCGCGGGACCTAGCCGAGTCGGAGGGGTGGGACGCGGTCACGACGCGCCGGCTCGCCGCCGAGATCGAATACAGCCAGCCGGTGTTGTACAGCCACTTCAAGGGCAAGGAGGCCATCATGGCCGCCGTCGCCGTGGAGGGCTTCGCCGACCTGGCCCGGGACCTGGCGGCCGCACGCGCCGCCGCGGCCGGCGAGCGCCAGGCGGTGGCCGCCGTCGCCGAGGCCTACACCTCGTTCGCGGAACGCCGGCCCGCCCTCTACGACGCGATGTTCACCCTTCGCGTCGACCTACCGTTCGCCAGTCCGGACGCACCGATCGACCTGCCCAGGGGCTTCGCCGAGCTGGCCGAAACGGTGCGCCCTATCGCCGCGGCCGACGAGCTTGAGGCGCTGACCGAGACCTTCTGGAGCGCGCTGCACGGGCTGGTGACGCTCATGCGCAGCGGCCGGTTGCGGCGCGCCGACCACGCACGGCGCCTCGCGCTACTGGTGGACCGCTTCACCTGCGGAACCTGAACGGCCGTCACCCGGCGCGATAACGCAGCACGACCACGCCCCTGTCGAGTGGGTCCGCGTCGATCAGCCGGAAGCGGTGCGGGTCGAAGCTCTTCGGCGCAGGCCTACCTTCCAGCCCGAATCAACGACAGCGTTGGGTCAACCGGCAATGGCACAAGCGGGCACCGCGCAAACTTCGATGGCAGAAATCCCCGCGGGGACAAAGCTCGCTGACACGAGAAACATACCTCAATGACAAAGGACAGTCGTCGTCGTGCGGGCGGAGGCAGTTGACGGTTGGACGGCCGCCAACGGATGATCCATCGATGTGTCGCTCGGGTTAGCGAGCGGGACGCTGGTCCTCATGGGCAACATGATCACCGTCATGCGGCGTCAGGAGAGCGGATTTCATGAAGTTCCTTCTCACATCGTCGGGCATCTGTAACCCGAGCATCTCCGACGCGCTCGTCAACCTGCTGGGCAAGCCGATCGCCGAGTCCACGGCCCTGTTCATTCCCACCGGTGTCTACCCCTTCTCCGGCGGGGGTGAGAGGGCGTGGAAGGCGATTCACGGCCAGGCTTCGATCCCGCTGTGCCAGCTGGGTTGGAAGTCCCTGGGGATGTTGGAACTCACCGCACTGCCGACCATTCGAGAAGAGAACTGGGTCCCGGCGGTCCGGGAGGCCGATGCCCTCCTCGTCTGGGGCGGCGATGTGCTGTACCTGACCTACTGGCTGCGCCAGTCGGGTCTGGCCGACCTCCTACCGTCGCTGAGTGACACGGTTTATATAGGGGTCAGCGCCGGGAGTATCGCGGTCACCCCGTACAACTGCGACGCCGAATTCAACCTTGGATTCGTCCCCGACGGCAGCAACATGGCGCAGGGCGCCGACCGGGCGCTGGGGCTGGTGGACTTCACGCGGTACCCCCACCTCAATCATCCGGACATAGAGGACGCCGAGCTGTCCAACATCCAAAAGTGGGCGTCCGAAATCCCGGTCCCGACCTACGCCATCGACGACAACACCGCCATCAAGGTTGTCGATGGCACCGTTGACATCATCTCCGAAGGCGACTGGAGACTGATCAACCCCTGACCGCGACGTCCCTTCAGCCCGAGCCAGCCCTACACAGGATCAGGTCCGCGTCGAGTGCGGGTCAGCCGACCAGGACGGACGCCTCGACGGTAAGCAGGCTGGCGAGTTGGCGCATGAGGCCGGGCTGGGCTCGGTAGTAGACCCAGGTGCCGCGTCGTTCAGCGGTGACGAGGCCGGCTTCGCGCAGGGTCTTGAGGTGGTGGGAGATCGTCGGTCCGGACAGGGTGAATGCCGGGGTGAGGTCGCAGACGCAGATCTCGCCGTCGGGCGCGGACGCGATCATCGACATCAGTTGCAGCCGGACCGGGTCGCCCAGTGCCTTGAAGGCGGGGGCGAGCACGGTCGCGGTCTCGGCGGGGATGCGGTCCTCGGTGATCGGCGCGCAGCATGGCTGGCCAGCACTCAGGTCATTGAGGGTCAGGGCCGCCGCCTGCTTCGACATGCCTCTAGGTTGACAGATCTCGAAACAGCGTGCAACTCTCTGATTAGAAGAACGTCAAGACAGCGTCCTGGACAGTGCCCCATTAAACCGAACCTTGTCCCATCCCGATCGACGACCGAGCAGGCCACCTGTTGAAGGAGCATGAGATGAACGACACCCAGACCCCGGGCCGCACGCCGGGCGCCTTCGTCGGCGACCCGGCCGCGGCCCTGGCCCTGACCGGCTCAGGCGGCTGTTGCGGCAACCCACCCCAGACCACCACGATCACCCTGCCCGACCCGGTCAGCGCGGAGGCTTCCCCGTGTTGCGGCACCCAGGCCGAGGCACAGGCGTCGGGTGGCTGCTGCGGCACGGTGGCCAAGGCGGAGGCGGTCGCCTCCGGCGCGGGCTGCTGCGGATGACCACCCGCGAACTCGCGACGCCGGTCCCGGTCGAGGGCTTGGGTCGGCTGCTGGACGCGGTGTCCGAGCGGCGGTTGTCCCCGACGGTGGCGGCGTTGTCCAGCGCGCCGTTCGCGGGGCGGCGGGTCGGGTCGCCGGGCGGCGCCGCCGCTACGCCGCCGCCGGCCTCGCGGCGGTAGGCATCGGCGCCGGCATGGCCGGCTACCACAGCCCCGCTGACACCCCAGACCGCGTACAGGCGGCCACCATGGCCGCACTTGCTCGCCTCGTCGTGGCCACCACCTTGTTCACCGTCAACGCCTTGGAGACCTTGTCATGAGCAACCGTCTGGACGACCTGCCGGTCGTCGTCATCGGCGCCGGCCCAGTCGGGCTGGCCGCCGCCGCCCACCTGGCCGAGCGCGGCCTTCCGTTCACCGTCCTGGAAGCCGGCGACGGCCCGGCTGCGGCGGTGCGGCAGTGGGGACACGTACGACTGTTCTCACCCTGGCGGTACAACATCGACCACGCCGCGCGTCGCCTGCTCGCCGACGCCGGCTGGGTCGAGCCCGACCTGGACGTACTGCCCACCGGCGGCCAACTGGCCGCCGACTACCTGCAGCCGCTCGCCGACCTGCCTGCCTTCAAGCCGCACATCCGCTACAGCGCCCAAGTGGTGGCGGTGACCCGGCTCGGTGTGGACCGGGTCCGCACCGCCGGGCGCGAACAGACACCGTTCCTGGTCCGCCTCGCCGACGGCGAAGACCTGCACGCCCGCGCCGTGCTCGACGCGTCCGGCACCTGGACCGCACCGAACGTGCTCGGCGCGTCCGGCATCCCCGCACACGGCGAAGCAGCCGCTGCTACGTTCATCGAGCACGCCCTGCCCGACGTCCTCGACCGTGATCGCGACCGGTTCGCCGGCAAGCGCACACTCGTGGTCGGCGCCGGCCACTCGGCCGCTAACACGCTGCTATTCCTGGCCGAACTCGCCGACCAGGCGCCGGGGACCTCGGTGGTGTGGGCGATCCGGTCGGCCAGCCCGGCCCGCACCTACGGCGGCGAGAACGCCGACGCGCTGCCGGCCCGCGGCGCCATCGGCACCCGGCTGCGCCAACACGTCGAAGCCGGCACCATCGAACTCGTCACCGGATTCTCCGTACACGGCATCACGTCCACATCGGACGGCCGGGTCGAGGTGACCGACGGCACCCGCACGATCGCCGCGGACCGGATCGTGTCCGCGACCGGGTTCCGTCCCGACCACAGCCTCACCACCGAACTGCGCCTGGACCTCGACCCGATTCTCGGCTCGACTCGTGCGCTGGCGCCTCTGATCGACCCCAACCAGCACTCCTGCGGCACCGTGCCCCCGCACGGCGTGGACGAGCTGGCCCACCCGGAGCCGGGCTTCTACGCCATCGGCATGAAGAGCTACGGCCGGGCACCGACGTTCCTGATGGCCACCGGTTACGAACAGGCCCGCTCGGTCGTCGCCGCGCTCGCCGGCGACTGGGCCGCGGCCCGCGACGTACAGCTCGATCTACCCGAAACCGGGGTGTGCAGCAGCAACGTCTCACCGGACATCGACCGGATCGATGGCGCCAGCGACGGCGGATGCTGCGGCACCACCGCATCCGAAACAGCCGTGCCGGCGGGTCGTGGCCTGGCGACCGGTATCAGCGGTGGCTTGCTGTCGGCCCCGTTGACATTGCTGCCCGTCGCCACACCGGAGTCAGGAGAGCAGGCCGGCGGTTGCTGCGGATGAGTACTCGTCGGCGGGCATCTACTGTTCGAGCGCCTCATGCACCGTGCGTCGAGCCCGCCCGGGGGCGACCGCAGGGGCGCGTGTGCTCCGCCGCGGCGCGGCGATGGTGGCGGCCGTGCTGCAGAGCGCCGCAATCAGCGCCACCGGGCCACCGAGTCCGAGCGTCGGAAAGACCAGCGGTACTGCCGGGCCGATAAGCGTGGTTCCGTCCTGGTAGTACGTCATGACCAGGACTGCGGCACCGGCAGCGACGGCGCCAAGCCCGACTCCGGAGATCCGCAGCCACCTCCGGGCGCCGCTGTTCAGCAACATGTGACCGACTGTTGCATTGAGTGCCGCGGCCATGTTCAGTGCCGCAGCGGCGGCGACATACAGGCCCCAGAGTGGAAAGCGCAGCAAGGCAACCTCGAACTGGCCGTAATGTGCCCAAGGCAGCAGGAAGATCGCCGCGACAGCGCCCACCGCGCCGACTACCGCCAGGGCCAACGCCACACTTCGGTTCATCGCTGACTCCTCTCGGTCGCTGCTCTTGGGGCTCGCCGGCGGCGGGCTAATGCGGCCAGGCCGGGTAAGCGTGGCAACCAGCGGCACCACAATAGTGGAGGCAAGCCCGACACCCCCACCAAACAGAACGAACCTAGCAAACGAGCCGCATGCGCTTCGGCTCACCGCTCGAGCCTTGTCAGCATCGACGGAACGGGTGAACCGGAGCAGCGTCTACTTCGACCGGCCTGCCGGCGTCGCCGCGGCAGGCGGCCCGCGCCGGTGACTGTCTGCCCCACCGCGCCGGCCCTTCGCTTGCTCATCACAGCTCGCCTCGCCGGGACGGCGGAGATCGGGGCGGAGGTATCGAACTGCTGCATCATGCTCTCCATCGGGAGGTCGTCACCTGGTACTCGGCGGCTCGTATTTCGGCCGTGCACCTGACCATGGCTGCCGCTACTGACACCGCCCTGACAGCGCGCTGACACGCACGCTCAGCCCGCATCAACGCGATGGCAGCAGCGTGCAGCGGCGCCGGCTTCATCTAGCCCGCGCGCGACGACGTGCACTATGGAGCCCTCCGCAACACCGGAAGTCAGCTGATACCGCGATGGCTTGACCCGGCCGCACCGTGCCAAGGCCCTGGGATTCGCGCGGCGTCACCGTCAACCCAGTGGCCGGGCATACTCGATACCGACGGCGAGGGGCGAACGTGGCCCGGGAAACGTTTGAAGACCCGGACGGGCGGCCTCCCAGGGACCAGAAAACGAGTGGACGGGTAGAGGGCTGTGGTCCACAGTCGCTCGATGAGTGACGTCGACGCCGTGTCAGGACCCGACCTGAGCCGTCCCGCCCCGGTGCAACGAGTCGGCTCCCACGCGCTGCGACGGGCATGGCCGTGGACGGCAACTACGCATGCGCTGCTGCGGCACCTGGAGGACGTCGGGTTCGATGCCTGTCCCCGTGTCGTCGGCGACGGGTTCGACGATACGGGCCGGGAGATCCTGACCTGGATCGACGGCGAGGTCGTTCACCCGCAACCCTGGGACGCGCCGGAGCCGGCGTTGTTCGAGGTCGGCCAGCTCATGCGCCACCTGCACGACGCGACATCGTCGTTCGTCGCCCCAGCAGACGCCCGCTGGATGCCCTGGACACTGCACCAACACGGCCCGCACACCATCGTCAGTCACTGCAACATCGCGCCATGGAACATCATCAACCGCAACGGCCGCCCGGTCGCCTTCATTGGCTGGGAATACGCCGGCCCTACCGATCGGCTCAACGAGATCGCCGCGACCGGCTGGTACTGCGCACAACTCCATGGCGACGACGTCGCCGACCTGGTCGGGCTCCCCGACGCCGACGTGCGGGCCGGATGGTTGAAAGCGTTCCTCGACGGCTACGGGCTACCCGCACGTGAGCGGGCGGGCCTGGTGACCCGCATGATCGAGTTCGCGATCCGAGACACCGCCGGCTACGCCCGCGTCCAAGGCATCACACCCCAGACAACCGATGCCAAGCACATCTGGCTAATGGCCTGGCAGGTCCGCGCGGCCGACTGGATGCTGCAACACCGTCGCCTGCTTCAGAACGCCATCGAACGCGGCTGAACGGCCACATACGCAACCACCCGAAGTGGTGCTCAAGCACCGTCGGCGGGTCGTAGGAGGTCCAGAAGCCGGGCGGGTCGCGGTCACAGGTCTTTGGCCATGTTGCGGCCGGTCTCGGTGAAACCCAACTGCTCGTACGTCGGGTTCGACGGCGACGTTGTAGACGAACGCAATGTCGTGGGTGACTTTGACCCAGAGGAAACCAACCCGGCGGTCGCCGTCGTAGGCGTACCAGAAATGGTGGTCAGGGGTGGCGGACTCGTCGGGAAGCAGCTGCGCGTAGGTGTCAGCGGCGTTGCGAGCCGCGTCCTGCGCCGACCGGCCCGACGCGGCGACGCTCTGCGCGTAATGCGCCTCGGCCTCGACCCGCCACGGCTTGTACTGATCCTCGGTCATCGGCTCCAGTCGTACATCCGTCACGACCCACAACCCTATCGAGTCGAAAATGCTGCAGATATGGCATGGCCAACAGCGAGCGGTCGCCATGATGCGGCAGGTGGAACGCGAACAACGCCGCCGGGCGTGGCGCCCGTCGCAAGGTTGTCGAGCTGGTCGTCGTGCCCGGGCCGAGCACCACTTTCATCGACTGTCTGAACTACGCGGCCCACGGGTTCAGGCCCGGCTGGCTCCTTCCCGCCCGCGTGTCAGCGGCGGTGTCAGGACGGTGACGGCCTGGTGTCAGAGCGGTTGGCGACGGTGGGTGCCATGAACGGTTCAGCGATTACGGCCTCAGGGCTCCGAACTGGGACACGCCGAGCTCCCGCCGACCCCCGTGCGTCGCTCATCGAAGCCCATGATCGCCGCCGGGGCGGGTCTCGCAAGATCGAACACTGTATGTCAGGAGATTCATGATGGGACAAGGCAACAGCGGCATTTCGGCAACGGGGCTACGCAGCCTGCGTGAGGTACTGGCACGGCATGTCGAGTCCGGGAAGATCCCCGGATTGGTCGCCTTGATCAGCCGGGGCGGAGAGACGCACGTCGAGGCGATCGGGACGATGCGTCATGACGGTGGCGCGCCGATGCGGCGGGACACGATCTTCCGGATGGCCTCGACATCCAAGCCGGTCTCGGTCGCGGCGGCGATGGTCCTGCTCGACGAGTGCAGGCTGCGGATCGACGACCCGGTGGAGCCGTGGCTGCCCGAACTGGCCGACCGGCGGGTGCTGAAGCGGATCGACGGCCCGCTGGACGACACCGTGCCGGCACGGCGGCCGATCACCGTACGGGACGTGCTGACCTCCACGTTCGGGCTCGGCATGGACATGACGGTGCTGGGCACCCCGATCATGGGCGCGATCTTCGAGCAGGGGCTCACGCCCAACCTGCCGGAGCCGATGCCCGAGCCGGACGAGTGGATGCGCCGCCTCGGCACACTCCCGCTGATGCACCAGCCAGGCGAGCGCTGGCAGTACCAGATCAGCAGCGATCTGCTCGGCGTGCTCGTGGCCAGGGTCACCGGCCAGCCGTTCGAGGCGTTCCTGCGCGAACGCCTCTTCGACCCCCTGGGCATGAAGGACACCGGCTTCCACGTACCCGCCGACAAGATCGACCGGCTGCCGGCCCTGTACGCCCCCGATCCGACGACCGGTGAGTTCCACGTGTGGGACGAGCCCGTGGGTGGACGGTGGAGCCAGCCTCCGGCCTTCCCGGGCGGCGGCGGTGGGCTGGTCTCCACCGTCGACGACTACCACGCCTACTTCCGGATGCTGCTCAACCACGGCATGCACGGCAGTGAACGGATCCTGTCTCGGCCTGCCGTCGAGCTGATGACCACCAACCGCCTCACACCCGAGCAGCTCGCCGCGCGGACCGCCCTTGCCCGCGACAACGTCCACATCTCGCACGGCCAGGGACAGCACGGCGGCTGGGGCCTCGGGATGGCGGTACGCACCTACCGCGGCGACTACGCGCCCATCGGCCAGTTCGGCTGGGACGGCGGAAGCGGCACCTCGACCTACGCCGACCCGGACAAGCAACTCACCGGAATCCTGCTCACCCAAGTCGGCGCGTCCACACCCGACTCGATCCGGGTCATGCACGACTTCTGGACCACCATCTACCAGGCAACCGACGACTGACACCGAGCCAGCGTCGCGGGTAGCCCGCACCGGCTAAGCCCCGCCCGCAACCCAGAACCCTACTGGCTGCCCTCGCGGCCGAGCCGAGTTTACGTGTCTTTCCCGACGCGTTGACTCGCGCTCGACCGCGGGGGTCTGGCCTCGCGCCGCAGACCTCCGTATTGGCAACGCCGCCCGCGCGGCGGCGACCGGTCGGCCACCGGACCACGAGCTACCGCCGCCGGGGAAGCCGTTCCGCGAGGGTCTCGCGCAGGTCGTCGGGCAGCCCGTCGATCTCGACCAGGTCGGGCAGCAGCTGCGGCTCGGTCAGGTACGCCCGAAACGCCTGCGCGATCGTCACCCCGTGCGCCGGACGGTCCTCCACGGTCACCGGATCACCGGACCACACCTCACCCGGCTCCAGCACCCGCAGGTACGCACCCGGGCGGTTCGCCCGGGTGAAAGTCTTCACCCAGCGCGGCTCACCCATCTTGTGCTGGAACGTGGCGCACGGGATGCGGCCAAACGTCGGCTGGAGGACCAACCGTGGACCGATGCGCCACCGCTCGCCGATGACCGCGCCGTTGACATCCACACCCTCGGTGGTCAGGTTTTCTCCGAACAGCCCGTTGGCCAGCCGGCGGCTCAGCCGCGCCTGCCACCAGTCGTAGTCCTCCCGCGCGTACGCGTAAACCGCCTGGTCGTCGCCGCCGTGATTCTCGATGTCGAAGATCTGGTCACCGACCAGGCCGCTGTGCAGCCCGATCGTCTTGGGCCCCGGTGCGCGCACGCTGACCAGGTGATCAACCGGCCGCTTGTTAATGCCCGTGACACCAACGCCCTTGGCCGGGTTGGGCTCCGGCACCGCCAGGTTGACCGACACAATCCTGCTCACGCCCAGCAACCTAACCGCTCCGGCCACCGCGCGCCGCGCAATTTCCCGTTGCCGGGGTCACGGCCGGTAGCACCAGATGGTCGTCGCTTGGACACGGTGATCGGACATCCTCCTCATGTCCGCCGGCGCTGATGATCTGTGCTGGCTGGCTGCGATAGGTTGCGGGTCATGGACGGTGGTCCGGCCGCGGTGCAGTTGTCGGTGTCGACGTGGCGGCAGCCGCTGCCACGCCCGGCGTCGGAGCAGCGTTCGGGGATGCTGGCCCAGGTCGCCGAGTGGGTGCTGGGCGCCGGTAGCCGGCGGCTGCGGGTGGGCATCGACGGGTTGACCGCTGCGGGCAAGACCAGCTTCGGTCACGAGCTGGCGCAGCAGATCAGCGCCCGTGGCCGGCCGGTGCTGCGAGCGAGCTTGGATGACTTCAAGAAGCCCTGGCGCGACCGGTACCTGTATGACCGCGAGTCCGGGGAGGGCTACTACCGCAACGCCTTCGACTACGAGGCGGTCGCACGGCTGTTACTGCAACCGGCGGGGGCTGACGGGTCCGGCCAGTGCGTGCTTTGCAGCATCGATCCTTTGACCCAGGTCGAGCATCGTGACGTCGTCACGGTTGCGGCAGCCAATGCGGTGCTGATCGTCGATGGCGTCTTCGCGTTCCGCCCGGAGATCAACGACTTCTGGGACTTCCGGATCTGGATCGACGTTGACGAGGACACCTCCGTGTGGCGGGGCACCCACCGTGATCAAGACTGGGCCGGCGCGCAGGCCGAGGCGGTGCACCGCGACCGCTATCTGGTGGCTGAACGGCTGTATCTGGCCGAGGTGGATCCGCTGCGACCGGTTGACGTGGTCATCGACAACACCAGGTTCGACCAACCGCGCCTGCTACGCGACCGGGGCGCCGGGTGAGGCGTGCCGTCAGCGCCCCGGCGCGCGTGGCCGGCCAGGCCCGGCGACAGCCTGCTCATAGGGCAGGTGCCGGGTGCAGCAGTAGCACCTCAATCAGGGCGCGGGTACCACCAGGCGGATGCCGGCCTTGGTCATCAGCCGCTCGCGGCGAGCCACTTCGAGTCGGCCGTCGTAGACGACCAGCGACGCCGCCCCAGCGTCGTCCGCCGGACGACGCAGCGACGCGTCACATCGACCTGGCCGTTTGCCACTCGGCGCAGAACTCCGCCAGGCTGCTATGGCGCCGTTCGGGCTCAGTTTCACATGCTCGCATAGCGACGCTCCAGAGCCCTTCCGGACCGCGAAACGCCTCCCGGTTCATCGTGCCGTCACCGAGCAGAACCAGCACTGTACGCCCGAGTGTGAATACGGAGGTTCGTTGATCGATCATCGCGCCTTTGACGAACTCCTCCGGCGCCATAAAACGGGTCGACCCGAACATGCGACCCATCTCGTTGCGAAACGGACCAGAGTGGTAGTTGTCCAGGTCCATAATAGACAGACGGTGGGTTGTGAAGTTGTAGAGCAGGCACCCGTCGTAGAAGTCGCAGGCCACCTCGCCACCTCGGCCGAGCAGGTCGTGGACGTCGACGACGGTGTCGAGCGCGGCGACGATACGTTCGATCGGCAGGTGCCGGAACCTGTAGAACGTCGACGCCGGATCATCGCGGGCATCGCGAGGGACACCGAGCAGCTCGCCATCCACCCAGCTGTAGACCAGCATCGGCCCGTGCGGCGACTCAATCACGCGTTGCAATAGCGGCAGGGCCGTGTGCCGGTAAGCCTGACTGATTCGGGCCGCATTGCGCAGCAGCCCGACCCGCTGCTCGTGGGTGAGATGCGGCAGGTCGAGTTCGCGGTTTCCGGCGGTCTTGATGAAGTACCGTTCGCCGCTGACCTCGACGCCATACGACACGTTGCCAGAGTCTTGCTGGTCGAACACCGCGAAGATCGCTCCAGCATCGCGGATGTGCTCTTCGGGGGCGCAGTCGGTCCAATCCACACTCAACACGCTGGGGCAGCCTACGCCAGTTCTGCTATTCGGCTGTCCACGGTACTGCGGACCCACCCTCTTCCTGCTTCGACTTCGCCGGCCGGGAAAGGTTGACGGGAAATGCCTGGCTTCCGATGTCGTCCGGCGGCAAGATCTCCGGGATGGCGCTGCACCAGGACGAGGTTGCCGAACACTCCACCGTCTGGGATCTGCCGCCCCACGCACGACAGGCCTACTGGAACAGCCTGAACCTCGACGAACTGACGTGGGCCCGCGCCCGCGCCTGGGCCATCGCGGTGGGCGTCAGCGGAATCTCCTACTACTGGCAGTCCTATCCCGAGTTCATCGCCGAATGCCGAGCACGACTCCAGGCGATCCTCACCGACGCCGCTGCACGATGAGCGGCAAATGGGAACGCGGCCGGATCAGCCCGGCTGGCGGTACATCGTCGAAGAAATGGGCAAGGCCGGCGTGACCGCGCATCTGGCCGAGCCGGCCGACACGTCCGCGCTGCGCGGACGCAAGCTGCGAGCCAAGACCGACGCGAAACTCCTGCGGAACTGCTCGCGCAAGGTCGGCTGCCCGAGTGCCACATCCCGCCCGCGCCGGTCCTGTAGGAAGGCCCGGCATACCGCACGTGCGACAGCGACCCGTAGCAGTCAGGATGATGTGATCGTCCAACGCCGTAGGCGGCGTCCTCGTCGCGGCCGGACGGCAGGCACAGTGAGCGGTAATTCGTTTGGCGCCCACGGTCCGAGTCGTTACCTTGCCGGCCATGTCCTTGCGCATTGAGCAGCCGCGTGACCATAGCGCGGTACGCTCCGTCCATCAGGCCGCCTTTGGCGGCGAACACGGCAGCACGGTGGCCCAGCTCGTGGACGCCCTGCGCCGCGCCGATCCCGCCGCGCTTTCCCTGGTGTCCGAGGAGGCGGGCGAGGTCGTGGGGCACATCCTGTTCAGCACGGCGCTGCTAGACGCGCCGCGGCGGCTTGTGGCGGTTCAGTCGCTGAGTCCACTCGCGGTCGCGCCGAAGTGGCAACGCCGCGGTATCGGCTCTGCGCTCATCCGCGCTGGTCTGCGGCACCTCGACGAGCGCGGTGTCCCACTGGTGTTCCTGGAGGGCGATCCCCACTTCTACTCACGTGTGGGTTTTGGCCGTGCTGTGGAACAGGGCTTCCGTAAGCCATCGTTGCGGATCCCCGATGAGGCATTTCAGGTCGTGAAGTTGTCTGCCTACGAACCCTGGATGACCGGGACATTCGTCTACTCGAACGCTTTCTGGGAGCACGACTGCGTCGGCCTGCGCGAGATGACGCATGAGGAGGTCGGCCTCTCGTCGGACCTTGACTAGGGCACGGACCCGCCGTCCAGCGCCACGACCCGGTGCTGACTTGGACGCTTCTCGCATGGCGACTCCCCCAGCGTGGTGCGGCACCGGAGGTCAGGCGGGCGCACGACCTGAGGACGGTGAACTCTTGACGGCTAGGTCGATATACTGAGTATCATACTCGGTATGACAATCCGGCACGCCCTGTTGGCCCTGCTCAGCGAGGGCCCAAAATACGGCCTCCAGTTGAGGCAGGAGTTCGAATCCAGAACCGGGGAGGTGTGGCCGCTCAACGTCGGGCAGGTCTACACCACTCTCCAGCGACTGGAGCGTGACGGCCTTGTCGTGTCGGAGGGCTCCGGCGGGCCCCAGAACGTATTCACGATCACGCCGAGCGGCTCCGGCGAGCTGAACGAGTGGCTGCGCACGCCACCGGACGTGGTGCCGCCACCGCGCGACGAGCTCGTCATCAAGCTGCTCGTGGCAATGCGCGTGCCAGGCGTTGACCTGCCCGAGCTTCTCCAGGCGCACCGACGGCACCTCGTGCAGGCGATGCAGGAGTACACGCATCTGAAGGGTGAGATCGCCGAGGGTGAGGTGGAGCTGTCGCTCGTCGTGGATTCGGAGCTGTTCCGGATAGAAGCGATCGTCCGGTGGCTCGACACCGCGGACGCCCGGCTCAAGCGCCTACCGGCTCGCACCGCGGTCGAGGACCAGATGTCCGCGCCGCGCGTCGGCCGCAAGATCGCGGGGGTACGGCGATGAGCGCGGCCGTCGAACTACGCCATGTGTCAAAGGTCTACGGATCGGGTCCCACCGAGGTGCACGCGTTACGCGAGGTCGACCTGTCCGTTCGCAGCGGCGAGCTGGTGGCGGTGATGGGCCCGAGCGGCTCAGGCAAGAGCACGCTGCTCACGATCGCCGGAACGCTGGAGGAACCGACCAGCGGCGACGTCTTCATCGCCGGTCACGAGTTGGCGCGCCTGTCCCGCAACGACCGCGCGCGGCTACGGCGGAGGTCGATCGGATATGTCTTCCAGGACTTCAACCTCCTCGCCGGGCTGACCGCCGTCGAGAACGTGGCGATTCCGCTAGAACTGGACGGCGTGAAGGCCAAGGTTGCCCGGGCAGCGGCGATGGAGGTACTCGCAAAGCTCGGCCTGACCGAGCGGGCCACCCGCTACCCGGACGAGCTGTCCGGCGGCGAGAGCCAACGGGTGGCGATCGCCCGGGCCGTCGTCGGTGAACGGCAGTTGCTGCTGGCTGACGAGCCCACCGGCGCGCTCGACTCCTTGAGCGGCGAGACGGTGATGCGCATGCTCCGCCTGGCCAGCCACGATGGCGTCGCCGGCGTGGTGGTGACCCACGACGCCCAGATGGCCTCCTGGGCCGACCGCGTGGTATTCCTGCGTGACGGCCGGATCGTCGACCAGACGGCACCGAGCCCTGGCCCGGAATCCCTCCTGGCACCAGGAACGAACAAGTGAGCCGTAACGGTGGCCTGCCGGCCCGGCGGGCGGTGGTCCGCTGGGCGTGGCGGCTGTTCCGCCGCGAGTGGCGCCAGCAGGCCGCGGTGCTGACGCTCCTGACCGTCGCCGTCACGGCGGCCGTCGTGGGCGTGTCAGCCGGCTACCACTCGACGCCGCCGGGCACCGCCAGGTTCGGCTCCGCCAGCCAGTGGTTCACGTTGTACGCCGACGAAGAGCGGCCGCTGGATAGCCGGATCGCGCAGGCGCGCGAGTGGTTCGGCACGATCGACGTGGTCGGGCACTGGTACCTGCCGGTCCCGGGCTCGGTGGAGACCGTCGAACTGCGGGCGCAGGATCCACACGGTCCGTACAGCGGGCCGATGTTGCGGCTGCTGAACGGTCGCTACCCGACCGCACCCGGCGAGGCGGCGCTCACCGACGAGGTGGCGACGGACCTGCGGGTACGCGTCGGCGGCGTGCTGACGCTCGACGGCCGCACCTGGACCGTGGTCGGCTTGGTCGAGAACCCCGGCGATCTTCGCGCGGAGTTCGTCCTCGTCGCGCCGGCACGGCCCGAACCGCCGGAGTCGGTCACCGTGCTCACAGCCGCTGACCCGGCACGGTTCGCGGAGTACCGCGCGCAACACGGCCAACCGGCGTACGAGCTGCGTCCTTCACACGAGTGGGTCGAGGCGGCCGCCGGAGTGTTCAGTGCCTTCGCGGTGAGCATGCTGCTCGTCTGCCTCATCGCGGCGGCCGGCTTCGCCGTCGTCGCGCACCGCCGGCTGCGCCAGCTCGGCCTGCTCGCCGCGGTCGGCGCGACTCCACGACACCTTCGTCTCGTGTTGCTGGCCCATGGCGCCGCGGTCGGTGGCGCTGCGTCGGTGGTCGGCGCGGTCGCGGGTGCCCTGGTGTGGTTCACGGTGACACCACGGTTCGAGGCGGCGGCGGGGCACCGCATCGACCGGTTGGACCTGCCGTGGTGGCAGATCGCCGCCGCCGTACTGCTGGCTGTCCTGACGGCGACCGCGGCGGCGTGGCGGCCGGCGCGCGCCGCTGCCCGGGTACCGATAACGCTTGCCCTTTCCTCGCGCCCGCCAAGGCCCAAGCGGGTGCGCCGGTCGGCGGTGGCCGCGGCCGTGCTCTTGGTGCTGGGCATCGTCTCGCTGCGGCTCGCGCAACGAAGAAACAACGAGGCATCCCGCGACGCGCTGGAGATCGCCGACGTGGCGCTGATCGTCTCTGGCACGCTGGCGATCGGGTTCGCCCTGCTGTTCGTCGGCCCCCTGGCGATCCGGGTGCTTGCCGCCATCGGCGCCCGACTTCCGGTCGCTCCCCGACTGGCCCTACGTGACCTCGCCCGCCATCAGGCACGGTCGAGCGCCGCGCTGGCCGCGATCAGCGTGGCGCTCGCGATCCCGACCGCGACCGTGGTCGCGGCGAGAGTCCTCGAGCAGACCGCCGCCGAAGGCAACCTCTCCGACCACCAGCTCCTCATCTGGACCGACTCCCCCGGCCTGCGCGTTCCCGACCGCACACCGGCCCAGCTCGCGGCGGTCGAGGCCCAGGTTCGGCGATACACGGCCACGCTCACCGACCCGACCCTCATCCCGCTTGAAATCGCGATAGATCCCGTCGAGGAACCAACCGAGGACGCCGGCGGTGGACGCGTCGGGCGACCGCCGGTCGGCGTCGGCCCGCAGACTGACCAGGGCTCGCTCCCCGGTTCGGCGGCGGTACCGTTGGTCGCCACACCTGAGCTGATCCGTTACTACGGCGTCGATCCAGCCAGCATCAGCCAAACAACGGACGTGCTGACCACGCAGCCCCGCTCGGACCTGTCGCTGCTTTTCGAGTCCCTCCCGCAGGCAACCACTGAGCAGCTGCCGAACCCGCGGTACGAGTCGCTTCCAAAGACGCTCCTCACTCCCGCGGCCCTGCGACGCAACAACTGGAAGCCGGTGCGGACCGGCTGGCTGGTCGAGACCTCCCGGCCGTTGACCCAGGAGCAGCTCACCGGGGCAAGGGAACTCGCGCTCGACGCGGGGCTAGTCATCGAGGACCGCAACAAGCGCGGTGGGCTCCTGACACTACGCGCGATCGCGACGACGGCCGGAGCAGTTCTCGCGCTCGCGATCCTAGCCATGACCGTCGGGCTGATCCGGGCCGAGGCGGCCGGCGACCTACGCACGCTGACCGCGACGGGCGCGACGGGCCGCATCCGGCGCACGCTCACCTCGGCAACGGCCGGCGGCCTCGCGCTGCTGGGCGGAATCCTGGGCATCGGCGCCGCGTACACCGTCATAGTGGCGGGCTCATCCCGCAGCCAGCTGAACGATCTGGCGCGCGTGCCGGTCGTGGAGTTGCTCGTAATCGCCGCCGGCGTACCGCTGGTCGCCACAGCACTTGGCTGGCTGCTCGCCGGGCGGGAGCCGCGATCCCTGATTCGAGTACGGCTGGAGTGAACGGATACTTGGGCGTATCGCGCCAACGGTGGAGCAGGACGCCCGCATGGCTGGCTGCGCGGTAGGCGTCGGTCAGCACGGCGAGCAGCTCGTCGGTGACCTCGAGGGCAGCGAGCGCCGAGATCAAGCGTTCCCTGACCGCGTACGACCACCGACCGCATAGGGAATCACTCGTCTACCTGGGCGACCGGATCGCGTCCCAGCCGGTGATGTCGCACTGACCGTGTTTGTTGTTTCCGGCGGCGACAACTGTTCCGTCCGCGCGTAGTCCGAGAGTGTGGGTGGATCCGGCTGCCACCTCGACGATCTCGCGCCAGTCGGCTACGTCGCACTGGCCGTAATCGTTGCTGCCCACGGCCACGACTCGGCCAGCCGCGGTGACTCCCACGGTGTGGTAGCTGCCAGCCGCCACTGCCGCAACGTCCCGCCAAGCACCGACATCACAGGCGCCCGCCGATTGATCCCCGACCGCAAAGACGCGTCCGCCGTTGGTGAGACCGACCGTATGGAGGTAGCCAGCCGCGATGGCGGCAACGTCACGCCACCTGTCGACCGCGCACTGCCCACGGCGATCGTTCCCCACGGCAACGACGGTGCCATCGACTCTGAGGCCCACCGAATGCCAGTCGCCACAAGCCAACCCGACAACCTCACGCCATTCGCTCACGTTGCATGCCCCCTCGCGGAGCCGTCCCGCAGCCAGCACGGTGCCGTCACCAACCAGCCCCAAAGTGCGGCGCCAGCCCGCAGCGACAAGGGTCATGTCGCGCCATGACGAGACGTCACACTGCCCGTCACCGTTCCAGCCCGTCGCCATCACAGTGCCGTCCGCGCGGAGGCCGACGCTGTGGGATCGTCCAGTGTTCGACGCCGTATGCACGTTGCCGGCCGCCACGGCGACCACATGGACCCAATCTTCGACTCGACACTCACCAGATGTTCCCGTGCCGACCGCAACCACGGTGCCGTCGGCACACAGGCCCAACGAGTGTCGTCGTCCAGCGGCGATGACAAGACTACTCACGTGCACATCATTGCGGATTTCATGACCATGAGCGGATCCAGCCCGCTGCATGCCTCCAGGCTCGTGAGCGCCCACGAAATCGTCGAGGGACTGTCAAGATAACGGTGTAACTGGATCTTGCTAACTGTCTACTTGCGACCGGCGGACAG
>NZ_JBAKHX010000074.1:0-41118 GCF_036906915.1 Micromonospora sp. CPCC 206061 | reverse complement strand
GGACGCATCGTCGACTTCAAGAACACGGTGATCATCCTGACCACCAACCTGGGCACCCGCGACGTTGCCAAGGCCGTGTCGCTGGGCTTCCAGGCGTCGGAAGACTCCGAGGCCAGCTACGACCGGATGAAGCAGAAGGTCAACGACGAGCTGAAGCAGCACTTCCGGCCGGAGTTCCTGAACCGGATCGACGACACCATCGTCTTCCACCAGCTCCGGCAGGACGAGATCCTCCAGATCGTCGACATCATGATCGCCCGTATCGAGACCCAGCTCCGCAACAAGGACATGGGCCTCGAGCTGACCGACACCGCCAAGAAGTACCTGGCAGCCAAGGGCTTCGACCCGGTGCTGGGCGCCCGGCCGCTGCGCCGGACGATCCAGCGCGACATCGAAGACAACCTGTCCGAGCGGATTCTCTTCAACGAGCTGAAGCCGGGTCACATCATCGTCGTCGACTGCGAGGGCAACCCCGACGACATCGACAAGTCGAAGCTGGTGTTCCGATCTGCGGAAAAGCCCGTTGAGGTGCCGGACGCGGTGCCGGCCAACCTGACCGGCGGCGGCACGTCAGAAGACGCCGCCTAACGGCAACCAGGCGACAGAAGGCCCCGCTGCGGATTACCGCGGCGGGGCCTTCTACATGCGCACGTCGCCGGCCAGGGCGTACCGCTCGCCGTGGCGCTCCACCAAGCCGTCGGCGAGGAGGCTGGTGAGGGCCCGGTCGCGCTGGACGTCGTCGGGCCAGACCAGGTCGAGCCGGGTACGCGGCACCGGGCCGGTCGTGCCACGCAGCACCGCCAGCAGCAGCCCACGTACCTGGCGGTCGGTGCCCGCGTACTGCTGCGGCCGGCGGGTGGGGCCCGTGCTCGCCGGGCGGCCGCTGACCCGCCAGGCGCACGCCTCGGCCAGCGGACAGTCGGCGCACTTGGGCGTGCGGGCAGTGCAGATCAGCGCGCCGAGCTCCATGAAGGCAACGCTCGCGCGGGCCGCCCGCGCCGGCTCCAGCGGCAGCAGCTCCTCGGTGGCCACCAGGTCGGCCGCGGTTGTCGTGGGCCCGGCGTCAGGCTCGCCCTGGCTTGCCCGAGCCACCAGCCTCCGGACGTTCGTGTCGACCACCGGGTGCCGCTGACCGTACGCGAACGCGGCGACCGCCCGTGCGGTGTACGTGCCGACACCGGGCAGGGCGAGCAGCTCGTCGAGGTCCGCCGGCACCTCGCCACCGTGCCGCTCGACCATCGCCACAGCACACTCCCGCAGGCGCATGGCGCGGCGCGGGTATCCCAACCGCCCCCACATGCGGATCGCCTCGGCCGGGGTGTCGGCGGCCAGCGCGGCCGGGACCGGCCAGCGGGCCAGCCACGCCTCCCACGCCGGCAGGACCCGGGACACCGGGGTCTGCTGGAGCATGATCTCGCTGACCAGTACGCCCCACGGTGTGGCGTCCGGCCCCCGCCAGGGCAGGTCACGGGCGTTCGCGTCGTACCAGCGGATGGCCGCCTCGGCCAGGTCTGTAGTTGGCATAGCGCGCACGATCCTGTCATGCCGGCCGGTAGGCTGCACCGGTGAGTGAGCTCGCCATCACCGTGATCGGTCACGACCGGCCGGGCATCGTCGCCGACGTGGCCGAGGCGCTCGCCAAGCTGGGCGCCAACCTCACCGACTCCACTATGACCCGGCTGCGTGGCCACTTCGCGATGACCCTGATCTGCAACGGCCCGGCGCCTCCCGAGGTCGAGGCGGCACTGGAGCCGCTGGCGGCCACCGGGCAACTGCTGGCGACGGTGCGCGAGGTGCGGCCCGAGACCGGTGCCGCGTCGGCCGGCGTGCCGCACCTGATGAGCGTCCACGGCGCCGACCGGCTCGGCATCGTCGCGGCCGTGACCCGCGTGCTCGCCGAAGCAGGTGGCAACATCACCGATCTGACCACCCGGCTGGCCGGTCCGCTCTACGTGCTGATCGCCGAGGTCGACCTGCCACCGGGCAGCACCGAGGCGGTCGCGGCGCGCCTCAACGAGGTCGCCGCCGGGCTCGACGTCGACGTCACCCTCCGGCCGGCGGAGACCGACCTGCTATGAGTGACCCGTTAGGCGGCTGGACTCTGGAGGCGCTGGGCGAGCCTGGCGACGTTCTGCCGGTGGTGGCGGCGCCGGATGCCGTGCTGAGCCGCGCCGGTGCCGAGGTCGACCCAACCGATCCCAAGGTGATCCGGCTGGCAGCCGACCTGATCGCCACGATGCGAGTCTCGCCAGGCTGCGTGGGGCTCGCGGCGCCGCAGGTTGGTGTGCCCGCCCAGGTGTTCTGTGTCGATGTCGTCGAGCACCCCAAGACGACGACGGTGCACGGCACGTTCGCGCTCTGCAACGCGAAGGTCGTAGAGGCCAGCCGGTGGCGGCCCGGTCGCGAGGGCTGCATGTCGGTGCCCGACCTGACCGGCGATGTGAAGCGTGCCAGCCGGGTGGTGGTCGAGGCGGTCCTGCCGGGCACCGGCGCATCGGTGCGGCTCACCACCGACGCGTTCGAGGCGCGGGCACTCCAGCACGAGATCGACCACTGCGCCGGGCTCCTCTTCCTCGACCGGGTCGCGGGGGCTCACGCGGTGTATCAACGCAAGGTCTATCTGTAACTGTCGTTGTGATAGTGGTTCGGTACGGCGCGTCGTCCGGTTTCTGGCGCGACGCACGGATACCGTGAGTGCATCATGCGACTGACGGTTGGCCCCCTTCCATCCGCCGTCTACTGGCGGCGCCGGGCAGTTGTGCTCGGCGCTCTCTTCATCGTTCTTATCGTGCTATTCACCACCTGCGGTGGCCCGGATGGCTCCGGAGCGAACAAGACCGGCGCCACGCCGAGCCCCACCGTGGGCTCACCAGAGCCGTCGCCGTCCGTGTTGACACCGGACGCCAGCGAGAGTGCCACCGCGGTGCCGACCACCCCGCCGGCGGCGCAGACAGACCCGAGTACCGCCGCCACGAGCGCTGCCGCGCCGGCCGCTGGCGATGGGGCCTGCACGGACGCCGAAATCAAGGTGACACCGGTGCCGGGCCTCACCACCGCCCCCGCCGGGCAGACCATCATCATCCGGCTGCGGATCAAGAACGAGTCCGACCGCACGTGCACCCGCGACGTCGGTCCGGACTTGCAGGAGGTCTACATCAAGCAGGGCGCTCGGACCATCTGGTCGTCTGACAAGTGCGGCCCGTTCAAGGGATCCAACCCGTTGCCGTTCACACCGAACTTCGAGCGCGAGTACCAGGCCACGTGGAACGGCCAGATGAGCACGAGCTGCTCGGGCGCCAACGCCAACGGCGGAGCCCCGAAACCAGGGCAGTACGAGGTGTTCGGCCGGGTCGGCACCGACAACAGCACCGCGGTCAAGCTGACGCTGACCTGAGCACCCGGCTCAGACGTACCGCTCCAGGATCGACGCCTCGGCGAGCCGTGACAGGCCCTCACGCACCCCGCGGGCCCGCGCGTCGCCAACCCCGTCGACCGCCTGTAGGTCTTCGACCGTGGCGCCGAGCAGCCTCTGGAGGCTGCCGAAGTGCCCGACCAGCCGGTCGACCACCGAGGTCGGCAGCCGCGGCACCTTGGCCAGCAGGCGGAACCCGCGTGGGCTCACCGCGGCGTCGAGCGAGTCGGAAGCGCCCGGATACCCCACCGACTTGGCCACCGCCACCAGGTCGATGAGCTCCGTCGCGGTGAGCAGGTCGAGCTCGACCAGCGCCTCGTCGAGCGTGCGGGCCTTGCGGCCACCGGGCAGGTAGTCGCGGATGACCAGCGTGCGGTCGGCATCGACACCCGCCATCAGCTCGTCGAGCTGGAGGGCGAGCAGCCGGCCGTCGGTGCCCAGCTCCACGACGTAGCCGGCGATCTCGTCGGCGATCCGGCGCACCATCTCGAGCCGCTGCACCACGGCCACCGCGTCGCGTACGGTCACCAGATCTTCGATCTCCAGCGCCGAGAGCGTGCCGGAGACCTCGTCGAGCCGCAGCTTGTAGCGCTCCAAGGTCTGGAGCGCCTGGTTGGCGCGGGACAGGATGGCGGCGGAGTCGTCGAGCACGTGCCGCTGGCCGTTGACGTACAGGCCGATGATGCGCATCGACTGGCTCACCGAGATGACCGGATATCCGGTCTGCTTGGCGACCCGCTCCGCGGTGCGGTGCCGCGTGCCCGACTCCTCAGACGGGATCGACGGGTCGGGCATCAGGTGCACGGCGGCCCGCACGATGCGGGTGCCGTCGCTGGACAACACCACCGCACCGTCCATTTTGCACAGCTCGCGCAGCCTGGTGGCGGAGAACTCCACGTCGAGCGGGAAGCCGCCGGTGCACAGCGACTCGACCACCTTGTCGTGCCCCAGCACGATCAACGCACCGGTGCGGCCGCGCAGGATGCGCTCCAAGCCGTCGCGCAGGGCGGTGCCAGGCGCCATCAGCGCCAGGTTGGCGCGCAAGGGGTCGGCGCTGGGGCTTGGACTGGGACCACCATTGGGCCCACCTGGCGTCGTAGGCGCTGCCGGGGTGACCGCACGCGCGGGCGGGCCGACCACGCCCGCGCGGCCGGTCAGGCTCGCGGCGGCGGTTGGTTTCGCATCGCGGTCGATCGGCACGGGCACAGTCTACGGACCGTCATCCAGCCTGTGCTGTCGCGGTTGGGGAGTAGAGTCACTCGGCAGTGTCATCGGGCCTCGTGTCGCTCGGGCGCCGGGGAGCCGCCCTGTAGGCCCCAGTCGCTCCGGTCGCTTCGCTCCCTGTGCTTGGTGGGGCCTGCGGGCGGCGGCGCGCTCGCTCACTCGGCTGTGTCATCGGGCCTCGTGTCGCTCGGGCGCCGGGGAGCCGCCCTGTAGGCCCCAGTCGCTCCGGTCGCTTCGCTCCCTGCGCTTGGTGGGGCCTGCGGGCGGCGGCGCGCTCGCTCACTCGGCTGAGGCGCGGGCGGCCCATTGGAGTGCGGCGCGCACGTCGGCCACCTCGACGACGCGCATGCCATCGGGGGTGACGCCGGTGGTCTCGGGACCACAACCGGGCGGCACCAGCGCGACCTTGAACCCGAGCCGGGTCGCCTCGGCCAGCCGGCGCGGGACCGCTCCCACCCGCCGGATCTCGCCGGTCAGACCGACCTCTCCGATCGCCACGAGGTGTGGTGCGATCGCGAGGTTGAGGCCGCCAGAGGCCACGGCGAGTGCGACCGCCAGGTCGGCGGCCGGCTCGACGACCCGGATGCCGCCCACGGTCGCGGCGAACACCTCGCGGTCGTGCAGGGTGAGCCGCTCGGTGCGGCGCTGGAGGACCGCGAGGACCATGGCGAGCCGTGCGCTGTCGAGCCCGGAGACGGTGCGCCGGGGCGAGCCGGCGACCGTGGCGCCGATCAGCGCCTGCACCTCGGTGACGAGCGCGCGGCGCCCCTCCATGGCCACGGTCACGCACGTGCCCGGCACGGGCTCGGCGTATCGGGTCAGGAAGAGGCCGGACGGGTCGGGCAGGCTGGCGATGCCGCGCTCGTGCATCTCGAAGCAGCCGACCTCGTCAGCGGTGCCGAACCTGTTTTTGACGCCGCGGACCAGCCGCAGCGAGGAGTGCTTGTCGCCCTCGAAGTGCAGCACGACGTCGACCAGGTGCTCCAGCACTCGCGGACCGGCGACTGTGCCCTCCTTGGTCACGTGCCCGACCAGCACGGTGGCGATGCCGCGCTCCTTGGCCACCCCGACGAGGGCAGCCGTCACCGCCCGCACCTGTGTCACGCCCCCCGGGACCCCCTCGGTGCCGGGCATCGAGATGGTCTGCACGGAGTCGAGCACCAGGAGCCCTGGCTTGACCGCGTCGAGGTGGCCGAGCACGGCGCCGAGGTCGCTCTCGGCGGCGAGGTAGAGCTGCTCGTGCAGCGCGTCCATGCGCTCGGCCCGCAGCCGCACCTGGCTCACCGACTCTTCGCCACTCACGACGAGCGACGGGCTGCCCGCACCGGCCGCCCACTGCTGGGCCACGTCGAGCAGGAGCGTGGACTTGCCGACACCGGGCTCACCGGCCAGCAGCACGACCGCGCCGGGGACGAGGCCGCCACCCAGGACGCGGTCGAGCTCGCTCACGCCGGTCGGGCGGGCCTTGGCCGGCGCCGCGCTGATCTGTGCAATCGGCCGAGCCGGCTCGGCAGGTGCCCGGGAGCTGACCACCCGGCCAGCCACGATCGGCCCGGTGGTGGACTCGACGACCGAGCCCCACTCGCCGCACTCGGGGCACCGGCCCACCCACTTGGGAGGCTGGTGCCCGCAGGCATCGCACTCGAAGGCCGGGCGCGGCTCGCGGGCCGCTGGCCGGGTGCGAGGAGCTGATCGTGACGTCACGCCGGCACCGTACCGGACTGCCCCGACGATTTAGTGAGGGCGGCTTTCAGGCGCGCGAGCGTCCCGAGCGGAGCGAGGGCATCAGCTTGGTGAGTGGGCCGCCGCCCGCAGACTGCACAGAGCGGCGGGAGCGAAGCGACCGGAGCGACTGCGGTCTACAGGGCGGCTTTCAGGCGCGCGAGCGTCCCGAGCGGAGCGAGGGCATCAGCTCAGTGCTCTTCCTCGCTGACCTCGGCGGACTCGCGTGCCGCGGGCGACAGCGGGATGCCGACCGGCACCGCCAGCTCCTTGGTCCTGCCAGCGCCGAAGTCGAAGGTGATCCTGACGCTCCGGCCGGGGGTGAGCGGCTGCGCGAGGTCGACGACCCGCAGGTACTCGCCGGCGGCCTCTGTGAGGACCACGAACTCGCCGGCGGGGATCTCGATGGAGGCCGGCCGCGCGGGCGTGGCGGTCGGCGACGGCGACGCGGAAGGCGAGGCGGAAGCCGACGGCGAAGCGGAACCGGAAGGCGAAGCGGAGGCGGAGGGCGAGGCCGAGGCCGACTCGGACGGGGCCGGCGATGGGGTTTGCTCTTCTTCTTCGCCACCCGACAGGGAGACCGAACCCGCGTCCTCGCTGTTGACCGTGACCGTGACGGTCACGTCACGCTGGGTGTCGTTGAAGATCCGGACGTCCAGCGGCGCATTCCCACCGGCCTTGTACCCCTCCGTGCCGTCGTAGACGACGACCGCGTTGCGGATCGACAGGATGCCGTCATCGGTGGTGATGTCGCCGCTCGCGCCCGGCACCGAGGCGACCTTCTCCGCGGTCTCAGCGATCTGGCCCGCGCTGCAGCCGGAGACCAGCAGGGCAGCGGCGGCAGCCGCACCGGCCAGCAGCGTCTTGGAGCGCCTCACGTCGATCCTCCCGTTTCGGAAGCGTTGTGACCGCGCCCCAGCGTAGTTGTCGGTGATCGGGCACCCCGCGCCGCCCCGCCGTGCGCGTGCTACACCACCCGGCCGCTGGCCACCAGCAGGATCACGTCGATGAGCGCGACCACGAGCACCGCCCGGAACACCACGACCGGGCGGGCACCGCGGGCCGTCGCGACACGGCCGGCGTACCAGGCTGCGGGTAGGACCACGGCGGCGAGCGCGACCGCCGCCACGCCCGCCCACGACGGCGGGCCGGGTGGTCCGAAGACGAGCGTGACGGTCGTCGCCAGCAGGAGCACCGCGGCGGCCGCACGGGAGGCTGCGGGGCCGATCCGGTGCGCCAGACCGCGTACGCCGGTGCGGACGTCGTCGTCCAGATCGGGCAGGACGTTCGCGAAGTGCGCGCCCGCACCCAGCAGAGCGCCCGCCGCGACGATCCACGCTGGCGGGGTCGGAGCGCCGGGCAGGGCGAGGACCACGAACGCCGGCAGCGCGCCGAACGACACCGCGTAGGGCACGACGGAGACGGGCGTGAACTTCAGCGGCCAGTTGTAGAGCAGCGCGCTGGCGAGGGCCAGGGTCGCACACAGTCCCGCCCGCCAGCCGGAAGCGAACCCGAACACCGGCGTCGCGATGGCCGCCACCAGCCCCGCTACGCCGACGGCGCGCCGGCCGACCACGCCGGTGGCGAGCGGCTTGTCGGGCCTCCCGACGACGCGGTCGCGGTCGGCGTCGAGCCAGTCGTTGACCCAGCCGACGGCGAGCTGGCTGGCGAGCACGGTGGCCGCCACCAGGACGACCCCGCCCACTCCGTGCCCGACGCCGAGAGCCAGGAGCGTCGCGGCGGCGGTCACCGCCAGTCCTGGCTCGGGATGGCAGGCGCGCAGAAGTCCCCAGAGCGTGCGCATGGTTGGAAGTCTGGCCGTTACCGGTGAGTCGTGCCACGCTCGACCACATGCGGACCTTGCCGCGCAACGATCCCCGGCAGTACGACGAGCTTGCCGGCGAATGGTGGCGCCCGGACGGCGCGTTCGCGATGTTGCACTGGCTGGCGGAGGCGCGTGCCCGCCTGATACCGCCAGCGCCCCGCCCCGGCGCGTTACTTGTCGACGTCGGCTGCGGCGCCGGCCTGCTCGCGCCGCACGTGGTCGGCAAGGGGTACCGGCACGTGGGCGTCGACGTGACCCGCTCGGCGCTGGAGCAGGCCGCCGCGCACGGCGTCACGCCCGTCCTGGCCGATGCCGCCGCCCTGCCTCTGGCTGACGGCTGCGCCGACGTCGTGGCGGCCGGTGAGATCCTCGAACACGTCCCCGATCTGCCGAGCACGGTCGCCGAAGTGTGCCGGGTGCTCCGGCCCGGCGGGCTGCTCGTGCTCGACACGCTGAACGCGACGCCGTTGAGCCGGCTGATCGCGGTCACCATCGCCGAGCGCCTGCGCGGCGTACCGCGCGGCCTGCACGACCCGGCATTGTTCGTCGATCCGCGGGTACTGCGTGCCCAGTGCGCCCGGCACGGCGTGGCGCTGCGGGTGCGCGGCGTACGCCCGACCGTGCCGGCGGTCGCAGGCTGGCTCGCTGGTGTCGGAAACCGACGGGGTCGGGTCGTCCCGACCTGGTCCACCGCTGTGCTCTACCAGGGCCGGGGAGTGAAGGAGGCAGGGTATGGCGGTTGACGCGGTGCCGGCGGCGCGCCGGTTGGCGCCACGGCTGTCCGCGCGGGCGGTGAATCACGACCGGGACGGTTCGTTTCCGGTCGATGATTTCGCGGACCTGCGCGACGCGGGGCTGTTCGGTTTGATGGTGCCGCGTGCGCTGGGCGGTGCCGAGGCGGGCTTCGCGCAGTACACGTCCGTGGCGTACGAGCTGGCGCGCGGCAACGGCGCGACGGCACTGGTGTTCAACATGCACGCCTCGGTGACCGGGGCGCTGGGTGCTGTCACCGAGGAGGTCGCCGAGTCGCTCGGCGTACCCGACGAGGCGCTGGCCGCCCGCGATCGGATGCTCGCCCAGGCGGCGGCCGGATCCTGGTACGGCGTGGCGATGAGCGAGCGCGGCGCCGGGTCGCGGCTCTCCAGGCTGACCACCTCCTACGAGCCGGTCGACGGCGGGTACCACATCAAGGGGGCGAAGACGTTCTGCTCCGGGGCGGGCCACGCCGACGCCTACCTGGTGGCCGCCCGGAGCGCGGCCGACCAGTCGGTGGTGTCGCAGTTTCTGGTGCCGGCGACGGTCGACGGGCTGCGCGTCGAGCCGACCTGGGACTCGCTCGGCATGCGGGCCACCGCCTCGCACGACCTGCACCTCGATGTGGTGGTGCCCGAAGGCACCCTGCTGGGCGGCGTGGAAGGGCTGGCGCTGGTGGTCGCGCAGCTCATGCCGCACTGGCTGATCGCGAGCTATGCGGCCGTGTACGTGGGGGTGGCCCAGGCGGCGATCGACGCGGCGGTGGAGCACGCGAACGCCCGGGGAATCAGCGGGCTGCCGGCGGTGCGGGCGAGGATCGGCCGGGCCGACGCGGCGGTGGCCGCGGCGCGGCTCGCGGTGGCCGAGGCGGCCCGCCGGGTCGACGAGGAGCCCGGCGAGACCGAGACCAACCGCTGGGTGTGGCGGGCGAAGCTGCTGGCCGGTACGACCGCCGCCGAGGTGGCGGCGTCGATGCTGGAGGCGGCCGGCACGTCGGCGACCCGGCGCGGTCATCCGCTGGAACGGCTGTACCGCGACGCAAGATGCGGCTCGCTGCACCCCGCCACCTCGGACGTGTGCGCCGACTGGCTCGGCATCGCCGCTCTGGGCGGCGACCCGGACCGCGACGGAACCGCTCCCCGATGGTGACTCCTATGATCGCGGGGCTCGGTACCGCGTTGCCGCCGTCATCCGACCAGAACGAGCTGTGGGACGGCTTTTTCGCTGGCCACTACGCCGGTCCGACCCGTGCGCTCGCCCAGCGGATCTTCGCCAATTCGGGCGTGCGGACCAGGCAGGCGGTGGTCAGCCCGCTGCTCGAAGACGTGTCCGACTGGCCGACCGAGCGGCGCATGCAGCGGTATCTGGTCGAGGCGCTGCCGCTTGGCAAGGAGGCCGTCGGCCGGGCGCTCACGGATGCCGGGCTGAGCGCCGCCGACATCGGGCTGTTCGCCGTGTGCTCGTGCACCGGGTACGTCACGCCGGGGCTCGACATCCTGCTCGCCCGCGACATGGGCATGGCGCCGGACACGCAGCGCCTCTTCGTCGGGCACATGGGCTGCTACGCGGCGCTGCCCGGGCTGGGCACGGTGTCCGACTTCGTGACCGCGCGCGGCCGGCCCGCGTTGCTGCTGTGCACCGAGCTGACCAGCCTGCACGTGCAGCCGGCCGCCGCGCGGGTGGACACCCAGCAGATCGTGGCCCACGCGCTCTTCTCGGACGCCGCGGCCGCCGTCGTGGTCGTTCCGGGTGCGGCGTCCGGGTACGCCGTCCGTGAGGTCGCGGCTGTCACCGATACCTCGACCGCGGACCACATGACCTGGGATGTCACCGATCTCGGCTTCCGGATGGGGCTGTCACCTCGGGTGCCGCAGGTGCTTTCGCAGCACGTCGCCGGGCTCGTCGACGGCATGCTGGCCCGGCACGGTCTGGTCAGGTCCGATGTGGACGGCTGGGCGGTACACCCGGGTGGGCCGCGCATCCTCAATGTGGTCGAGCGCGAGCTCGCGCTGCCCGCCGACGCGCTGGCCGCGTCCCGTGCCACGCTGGCCGCGCACGGCAACTGCTCCTCGCCAACCGTGCTGCTGATCCTCGATGCGCTGCGGCGCCGTCCGGAGCCTCCACGCTGGGTGCTCACGCTCGCCTTCGGGCCGGGCCTCACCCTGTACGCTGCGCTGCTGGAGGGGGCAGTTGCGCGATAGCGACCGGCTGAGCCTGGTCATCCTGGCGATCACTGCCGCCGGTGTGCTCGTGCTGGGCGCCTGGTGGTGGGTGGCGAACACTCCGGAACGTCCGGCGAGCACGGCACCGGCACCCGTCGCGTCGTCGTGGGCGCCGGCCGATGCCGTGGGCCCGTCGGTGACGCGTGTCGAAGGCGGCACCGTCGCCGTCCGCACGCTCGCGGCCACGCCGGGCGGCCGCTACCTGCTCCAGCACGTCTGCTTCGGCCCGGGGTCGCTGACCATTACGGTCCAGGGCGCTGAAGGCGGCACCCAGTTGCACGAGGTCGACTGCGAGGGCAGCTTCGACGAGTTCGAGTTGACCGCGGCTGGCGACAACATCCAGGTCGCGCTCGAGCGCCCCGACGGAGACGGCGGTCAGGTGAGCGTGCAGCTGGTGCCGGGGCCCTGAGCGCTGGCTCAGACCAGCAGCGCTCAGATCAGCAGCGCTCAGACCAGCAGGGCGAGGTCTGCCCGGAAGTCTTCTATCGACGTGGTGGCGGGGACGGTGCGGCGGATCTCGCCGGTGCTGGATACCAGGAGCACGATGGCGGCCGTGCCGGGCGTGTCGAGCCGCAGGTGGCCGCGTAGCTCGCCCGTCGGGTCGGCGAGGGTGCGCACCACCGCCGCGCCGAATTGGGGCGCTCTCGGCGTACTGGCGCGCGGCGTCGGCGCGGCGGCACCGGTCACCGTGATCACGGTGATGCCAGCGCGGGCCGCGGTCGCCGTGTCGGCGACCAGGCCGGCGCACTCGCAGCCGTCGGTGAGCAGGACCGCGGCCGGCAGCAGCCCACGCAGCGACACGGGCGAACCGTCGACGTCGATGAGGTCGAGCGCCGGCACTACCGGGCTGGGTGTGGTGGCCGCCGTGTGCTCGACGGCCGGTTGCAGTTGCTGCCCGGGCCAGACCATCGCGAGCAGGCTGGTGAGTGTCGCGAGCACGGCGATCGACATGATCATCAGGGGTACGCGCAGCGAGGTCTCCGGCGCCTTCCCGGCCGACCGCGGCGCCCGGCCGAGCCTTCGCCGCCAGGCCTCGCGCCGGACCTGCCGCTGGAGGTCGCGCCGGACGACGGCGATGTCCTCGGCGAGCTCGCTCGGGTCGTCGGGGATGATGACCGTGCCCCACTCGGGCGGCAGGTCGGGAACGCCGTCCGACGGCCCACCGTCGTGCGGGGAGCCGCCGTTGCCGTTGCCCATAGTTCCCATGGCGCACCCTGCCCGCTCACCGCGAATTCGATCGGGGTCTACCCCTCAGGGTCTCGCACCTAGGCTGGGATCGCCAGGGGGTGCCGCTCCTTACGCGATCTCCGTACCCCGTCATCGGGTGAGGTATTGCTCACTCTGTGTGGCGGATCAGCCCGATGTTTGCTGTGTCAAGCTGGAGAAAGACCTGTCACAAGGCCCCTGAGCTGCGCTAACGGTAAGGGCCAGGGTGGGACATCGGTGCCTGAGCGTGTTACCCTAGACACAGCGAAAGGGGTTTCGAACCTATGGTTTTCAGTGTCGGCGAGACCGTTGTTTACCCCCACCACGGGGCCGCACTCATCGAGGCAATCGAGACTCGGGTCGTCAAGGGCGAGGAAAAGCAGTACCTCGTCCTCAGGGTCGCTCAGGGTGACCTGACGGTGCGGGTGCCCGCCGAGAACGCCGAGATCGTTGGCGTGCGCGAAGTAGTCGGTGAAGAGGGCCTTGGCAAGGTCTTTGACGTCCTTCGTGCTCCCCACACCGAGGAGCCGACCAACTGGTCGCGGCGTTACAAGGCAAATCTGGAAAAGCTGGCTTCCGGCAACCCTCTCAAGGTCGCCGAGGTTGTTCGTGATCTTTGGCGCCGTGAGCGGGAGCGGGGCTTGTCGGCGGGCGAGAAGCGCATGCTCGCCAAGGCACGTGACATCCTGGTCGGCGAGGTGGCTCTGGCGGAAAAGAGCACCAAGGACGAGGCGGAGACCCTCCTCGACAAGGTTCTCACCGAGGCCTGAGGCTTTCCGGGCCTGTCAACAATTCTCAAAACCGGGACCGCGACGTGACCGCGCAGCTAAACCCGCGCGGTGACGTCGCGGTCCTAATTCCTGCGGCCGGCGCCGGTGTACGGCTGGGGCCGGGCGGGCCCAAGGCTCTCCGGCTGCTCGGCGACGAGCCGCTTCTGGTCCACGCGGTGCGCAGGGTCGCCGCGGCTCCATCCGTCCGGACGATCGTGGTTGCCGCGCCGCCTGCCGAGGTCGCGGCGGTGCGGCAACTGCTCGCGCCAGTGGCCGCCGTGACGGTCGTGGCCGGTGGTGTCGAGCGCCAGGAGTCGGTCGCTCTCGCCCTCGCTGCCGTGCCCGCCGGCCCAGAGATCATCCTCGTGCACGACGCCGCCCGGGCCCTTGCTCCACCCGAGCTGTTCGAGTCGGTGGCAGCCGCGGTGCGCTCCGGCCGGCCCGCGGTGATCCCCGTTCTTCCGGTCGTCGACACGGTCAAAGAGGTCGATGCCGACGGCGTCGTGTTGGGCACGGTCGACCGCTCGGCGCTCCGCGCGGTGCAGACCCCGCAGGGCTTCCGGCGCGCGGTGCTGGCCGCCGCGCACGCGGGAGCGGCCGGATCACTGACCGACGACGCCGGCCTGGTCGAAAAGCAGGGCATCCCGGTGACCTGCGTACAGGGCCACGAACATGCTCTAAAGATCACCCGTCCTTTCGACCTGGCTGTGGCCACCCTCCTTCTGGCTTCATGAAGCCCGCGCCTTCCGTCCGGACCTGGTGGGCGGGCGCCAGAACGGGCGCCGGGTGACCGGTAGGCTCGGCGCCGTGATCGTTCCGCGGGTCGGTGTGGGTACCGACGTGCACGCTTTCGCCGCCGGGCGTCCCTGCTGGGTCGCTGGGCTGGAGTGGCCGGGCGTCGAGGGTCTCGCCGGTCACTCCGACGGCGACGTGGCCGCGCACGCCGCCTGTGACGCCCTCTTCTCCGCTGCCGGCCTTGGCGACCTCGGCGCGAACTTCGGCACCGATCGCCCGGAGTGGACGGGCGCCGCCGGCGTGGCGCTGCTGGCGGAAGCCGCCCGGCTCGTCCGCGGGGCCGGCTTCGAGATCGGCAACGTGTCGATCCAGGTCATCGGCGTGCGACCCAAGATCGGCACACGCCGTGCGAAGGCCGAGAAGGTCCTCTCGGACGCCGTCCGCGCGCCCGTCACGGTCTCCGGCACGACCACGGACGGCCTGGGCCTGACCGGCCGCGCCGAGGGCCTGGCCGCGATAGCCGTCGCCACCGTCTGGTCCAGGTGATCCTCAGGGGAGGGAGCGGCCCGCCCAGGTCCAGGCGTATCCGGTGTCTTCGCAGGCCAGCGCCGCCTCGCACAGGTCGAGCGGGCGGAACGTGTCGACCATCACCGCCAGCTCGTCGAAGTAGTCCACCCCGATCGCCCGCTCCACCGCACCGGGCTGCGGCCCGTGTGTGAAGCCCGAAGGGTGCAGCGAGATCGATCCCTGCTCGATCCCCGAACCGCGGCGCGCCTCGTAGCTTCCGCCCGTGTAGAACATCATCTCGTCGGAGTCGACGTTGTGGTGGTTGTACGGCACCGGGATCGCCAATGGGTGATAGTCGACCTTGCGGGGCACGAACGAGCAGATCACGAAGTTTGGCCCCTGGAACGTCTGGTGCGCCGGCGGCGGCTGGTGCACCCGCCCGGTGATCGGCTCGAAGTCGTGGATGGAGAACGCCCACGGGTACAGGTGCCCGTCCCAGCCGACCACGTCGAACGGGTGGTTGGCAAAGACAAGACGCGTCCAAGCTGAGCCACCTACAGGCGGGCGTCCCGCCCGCGACCTGTGCTGGACGTAGACCTCGACGTCCGAGCCTTCGACCAGCAACGGTTCGGACGGGCCGCGAATGTCGCGCTCGCAGTAAGGCGAGTGCTCCAGGAACTGGCCACGCACCGACAGGTACCGCTTGGGCGGCCCGATGTGTCCGGTCGCCTCAACGGTGAGCAGCCGGAGCCGCTCGCCGGTCGGCACGATCCGGTGGATCACCGACGTCGGGATGATCACGTAGTCGCCGCTGGCCACCTCGAGCGTGCCGAACGTTGACTCCACCCGGGCGGTGCCGGCCTCGACGTACAGGCACTCGTCGCCGATCGCGTTGCGGTAGAGGGGCGACGGGCGGTCGGCAACCACGTACGAAATCCGGACGTCGTCGTTGGCGAGCAGGTGCTGACGGTCGAGGACGGGATCGCCGCCGCCGCTGTCGAGCTTGTGGGTGCGCAGGTGGCGGGGTTTCAGTGGCCGGTTGGGGGTGCGCGTCCACCCCGTCGGGTCGTACTCCTCGGCGGCCACGATCGCCGTTGGCAGGTGCCGGTGATAGAGCAGTGACGAGTCGGAGGAGAACCCCTCCTGACCCATCAGTTCCTCGGCGTAGAGGCTGCCGTCGGGCGCGCGGAACTGCGTGTGGCGCTTCGGTGGTACCTCTCCGGCACTGCGGTAGTAGGGCATGGCTACCACCCTCCGTTATGTCCTGTTCACCGGCCGAAAGCGTCCGTTTATCGGACGCTGTTGTCCGCTTCCTGTAGCGTCCATTAGGTTCATTGTCCGTGTCAACCGGCTCTGTTGGCTCCCACAGTCCAAGCCCGCCCTACATACCCGCGCTGTTCGCCGGGCTCATCGACGACGCCGCGGTGTTCCCGCCGGGCAGCGCCACGGTGCCCGACGCGGTCGCTGGGCACCGCGAGCACCGGGTCGGCTGGTACGCGGACCTCGTCGGCCCCCTCCTCCTGCCGGCCTCCGTGCTCGCGTCGGTGAAACCGGACGAGCCCCTCGCCATCGGCGTCATCGGCGACGGCGGCATCGACGCGCTGCCGCCGGCCGTCGAGACGGCCGACCCCCGTCTGGAGCTCCGGCAGGTCGAGGTCGCGGTCGCGAAGCGCGGCGAAGATCCCCAGCCCGGCCTCCGCCGGCTACTCACCCTCCTCGCCGGTTGGCCACTGATCGGGTATGCCGAGCTACCGCTCACCTGGGGCCTGTTGGCGGCTCTGGACACCCTCGCCGAGGCGCGCGCCGCCGGCGTCCGGGTGGCCGCCAAGTTCCGCACCGGCGGGCTGGCCGCCGAGCTCTTTCCCACGCCGGTCGAGCTGGCCGCCGTGGTCTGCGCCTGCCGGGACCGTGACCTGCCGTTCAAGCTGACCGCTGGGCTGCACAACGCGCTGCGGCACACCGACCCGGAGACCGGGTTCGTGCACCACGGATTCCTCAACGTCCTCGTGGCCACCGCGGCGGCGGTCGACGGCGCCGAGGTGGCCGAGGTGGCCGAGTTGCTGGCCGCCACCGACCCGGTGCCACTGATCGAGCCGGCTCGCTCCCACAGAGACCGCGAGCGGCCGCTCTGGGTGGGCTTCGGCTCGTGCAGCATCATGGAGCCACTCACCGACCTCATCCGGCTCGGACTGATCAACGGGGGTTACGGGGATGTGGAGCGCTGACTCGCCGTTCGGGCCGCACAACCTGCCGTACGGGGTGTTCCGGCACGGTGGGCGGCCGCCGCGGATCGGGGTACGGATAGGCGACAGCGTGCTGGACCTCGACGGCGCGGAAGCGGCCGATCTGATCCTGGCCGGTGGGGCGCTGCGGCGCCCGGTGTTGAACGAGTTCCTGGCGCTCGGCCGTCCTCAGTGGACCGCTGTGCGCCGCCGGATCGCCGAGTTGGTGACCCGCGACGAGCACCGCGCCGCGATCGAGCCGTTGTTGGTGCCGCTGGCGGAGGCGGAGCTGCTGTTGCCGTTCGCGGTGGGCGACTACGTCGACTTCTACTCGTCCGAGCACCATGCGATGAACGTGGGCCGCATCTTCCGCCCCGACCGTCCCGCCCTCCCGCCGAACTGGAAGCACCTGCCGATCGGGTATCACGGCCGGGCCGGCACCGTCATAGTCTCCGGCACGCCGGTGGTACGCCCGTCCGGGCAGCGGACCACCCCGGAGGGTCCGATCTTCGGCCCGTCGGTCCGGCTCGACATCGAGGCCGAAGTCGGCTTCGTCGTGGGCGTACCGTCCAACCAGGGCGAGCCGGTGCCGGCTGGCCGCTTCGCCGATCACGTCTTCGGCGTGGTCCTGGTCAACGACTGGTCGGCGCGTGACATCCAGGCTTGGGAGTACCAGCCGTTGGGACCGTTCCTGGGCAAGTCGTTCGCCACGTCGGTCTCGCCGTGGGTGGTGCCGCTAGAGGCACTGGCGGAGGCGTGGGTGCCGGCGCCGCCCCAGGATCCGCCGGTGCTCGACTACCTGCGCGACGATCCGCACGTCGGGCTCGACCTGCGGATGGCCGTCGACTGGAACGGCACCCGCGTCAGCGAGCCGCCATTCGCGTCGATGTACTGGACACCCGCGCAGCAGCTTGCCCACCTCACCGTCAACGGCGCGTCGCTGCGCACCGGTGACCTGTACGCCTCCGGCACCGTCTCTGGCCCGGCGCAGGATCAGACTGGTTCGCTGCTGGAGCTGACCCGCGGCGGGGCCGAGCCGGTGCGGCTGGTGGACGGCACGGAGCGGACGTTTCTCGAAGACGGCGACACGATCACCATCAGCGCGACAGCGCCCGGGGTGGGCGGCGCGTTGGTGGGTCTCGGTGAGGTCACCGGCACCGTCAAGCCAGCTGTCACGATAGCGTCACTGTCCGTTTAATCCATTGGGATCATCGCGGGGCGTCCGTACTGTTGTCTGCGGGGGAGGCGCTCATGTCTACGGTGGCGGTGACACGGTTGATAGACGCGCCGGTGGCGCGCGTGTGGCGGGTCTTCACCGACCTGCCGTCCCGGGCCGACTGGCTCTCCACTGTGGACGCGATCGAGGTGGTGACCCCCGGTCCGTTCGCCGCCGGCACGATATGGCGTGAGACCCGCACGATGCCCGGTGACATGCAGGTCACCGAGGAGTTCACGGTGTTGCGGAGCAGCCCGCCGACCCGGTTCGTGGTGGTGTCGCCGGGGATCGGCGTCGACTACCGGATGACCTACACGTTCACGTCGGTCGATGTGGGCCGGCACCGGGGCGGCACAGCGGTCACCGTCGTGCAGGAGGGTGCCCCGTCGGCGCCGAGCGGCCGGCTGCTTGCGCTGGTCTTCGGTGGCCTTGCGGCGCGCACCGTCGAGGGAGCGCTCCGCCGCGACCTAACCGATCTGGCCTTCGCCGCCGCCTGAGTTCCCGGCAGTCGGAGCCTCATAGGCTTGGGGCATGCGTAAGTGGCTGGCGGCACTGGCCGTGGCTGGCGCCCTGGCGGCCACCGGCCTCGTGGCGTACCGGGTCTTCGCGCCCGCCGAGGTGAGCGCCCTGGCGAGCGGCCCGTATCCCGACACTCCGGCCGCCCCGCCCGGCGTGATCGGTTCTATCGCAGCCGCGCCCTTGATCGTCGACGGGCGGCTGCGGGTGTACGCGGCGACCCGGCAGGTGCGCGCCGACGGGCCCGTGGACGCCCGCACGCAGCGCACCCCGTACTGGTCCTATCGCCGCTGGCCGGCTCAGGTGGTCGGTGTGGTGGCAGTGGGTACCACAGTGGTCAGCCGGTGGTCGGACGGCGATCTGGTGGCTCTGGACGGCCGCACGGGACGGATCTCGTGGCGTTCCTCGGGGCGACTGCCCAAGGCGACCGGATACGACGGCGGCACCACCGGGGCTCGCACCGTGTACGAGCCGGACGGGATGGCGACCGCTGGTGGCCAGGTGATGGTGCGGGAAGCCGGCCAGGTGCGCGCTTTCGACGCGGCGACCGGCCGCGTGGTGTGGCGGATCAATGCGACGGACTGCGACGGATTCACTACAGCAGGCGGTTGGTACGTCGTCCCCTGCGGGATTCCGCAGTTTTACGAACTCTCGACCGGCCAACCGATTAACTGGGCCCCGCCGGGCGCCACTGCTGGATTCAGCGTGGAGCCCGTGGGTTGCGGTGCGGCACTTTCGGAGTGTGCAGGAATGCGCACGAATAGTGGCGGTACCCTGCGCGGCTGGCTCGTCGAGGGTGCGGCGCCGGTTGCCGCTCCCGCTCTCGACGCTCCGAACTCCACCGTGGCGGGTGACGTAGTGGTCGCGGTGGGCAATGGTGAAGTCGTGGCCCGTTCCGTTCGCGACAACACCGAAATCTGGCGCTGGCGGGGAAACCCCAATATCGCCGAGCTGCTTCCGATGGAGATGGGTGCGGTGCATTTTCTGACCGCGGATCGCCAGTTGGTGACGGTGGATGCGGCTAGTGGACGCGAACGATCCCGCTTTGTGCTCGCGTATGGCCGAGAGCGCACCCATTGGGTGCCCGGGCACGTTGCGGTGCGAGATGGGTTCGTAACTGTGGAGCGGATGGTGCCTGCGGCCGGGCCGGAGGACTACTTCTCCGTTGTGCCGATCATCATCGCGCGAACGTAAGAGGCTCACCGTCAGCGAGCGAATGGGGGCACCGGGTGAGGTGCCCCCAAAAAGCAAACAACGGCCCCCCTAGGAGAGCCGTTCGAACGTGCAGCCGTCAGTCGTGGAGATCGAAATCCCCGTTCTTGGTGCCCGCGACGAACGCACTCCACTGAACCGGAGTGAACTGCAGCACCGGTCCACTCCGGTCTTTCGTGTCGCGTACCGCGATCTCATGGTCGAGGATCGCGACCTCTACGCAGTTACCGTTCCCGCTACTGCGAGTGCTCTTGCGCCACACCGCGCGGGGCAGGTCCAGGGCGGCCATTCCGCACCCCTTGTCCCTAGAATGATTACGGACGGTTGCGAGAGGCGTCGCGAATCTTGGCGATCGATTCGTCGGGAGGGAGCGCCATTTTGCGCAGCCTCTCGTGGACGAGTGTATACCCGCGCACGTGATCCTGCTCTTCCAAAGCTTGCCCGTTGGTCAAATTCTCTAGGTACACGACTGGGTCGTCGGCTGCGTCGGGAAAGCTTATGATCACGTAGGGTGTTGTCATCGCCGGATGGCCGCCACTATCAAAGGGCAGTACCTGAATAGTCACGTTAGGTAGCTCTGATAGTTCAACCAGATGATCTAGTTGACGGCTCATTACGCGGTCGCCGCCCACGGAACGCAAGAGCACCGCTTCGTTCAGTACGGCCGAGACCTCGAGCGGCGATTCGCGGTGCAGCACGTCTTGCCGCCGGATGCGAGCCGCCACCTTCTTGTCGATATCGTCTTCGCCGGCCGTGATCTGGTAAACGGCGCGGGCGTAATCCTCGGTCTGCATGAGGCCCGGAACCGTCTCTGCCTCATACGTCCAAACGGCGGCCGCCTCGGCCTCCAGGCCGACATAGAACTCGAACCAGACCGGCAGGACGTCGCTGTAGTTCTGCCACCAGCCGCGCTGCTGTGCCCCACGAGCGATCTCGATGAGGGCTTCCGCGTCTGTGCCGGTGACCTGGTACAGCGCCAGGGCGGCACGCACATCGCGTGGTTTGATGCCGATTTGTGCGTTCTCTATGCGGGATAGGTTGCTCTTGGACATGTCGAGTTGGCGAGCCGCCTGCTCCAGGTTCATGCCGGCGCGCTCCCGCAACTGGCGGAGCTCGCGGGCGATGCGGCGGCGGCGAACTGTTGGGCTTCCAGACACGGCAGCGAGTTTCGCATTTCTATGCATCGTGCGCTACCAAGGTCCACTGAAGACAGAAACGGGAGTTGCATTGCATGTAGTTCCGGTGCATTCTGGTGTGGCTACCGGGTCTTGACGCATCTGTCAAGACACTGGGCACCGGTGGGCCTGTCCAGCTTGCGTCTGTTGTGGAGCCGACCGTCAGCGGGGGGACTACATGGTCAGCACGAGGCCAGCCACCGGGCTTCGGATCGCCGACGAGCTCTTCCTCATCGTGTACGACCGGGCCTTTGCACGCCCGAGCACCGCGCCGCGGGCCACCGGCCTCGGCATGGCCGCCGCGCTGCTCGGCGAGCTGGTCCTGGAGGGCAGCGTCACCATCGTCTCCGGGCGGCTCGTCGCCGTAGACCGCTGGCCCTCCGCCGACCTGGAGACGCACCCCGTGCTCGCCCGGATCGTCGCCGAGCCGCGGCACCTGACCGTGCGGCGGTGGCTCGACCTGCTCGGCCCGGACGCGATGGAAACCGTGGGGCAACGCATGGTGCGGGCAGGAGGCGCGAGGCGCAGCGAGACCCGGCGGCTGTGGCGCACCACGGTTCGGTACTGCCCGGTGGAAGCCGACGCGGCCAGGGCCTCCGTGACCCGGCTGCGCGACCTGCTGGCCAAGCACACCGCTTTGACCGCCGACGACGTGACGCTGGCATCGCTGGTGGGCGCCGTCGGCCTCGGCCACGAGGTGCTGAGCGACCCCGCTGACCAGGGTGCCCTGGCGCGGCTCACAGCCACGCTGCCCGCCCCCCTGCACGAGCTGGTCGTCCAGGTCCAGGCCGCCGCCGGTGACATCGCGGGATGAGGCACATGTCGATCGTGCGTGCCGACCCAGCTGAGGCCGGCACCATCGCGGGCACGATCGCAGACGCCTTCCAGCACCTGGGGGTGTTCGTGTGGCTGGTGCCGCCTCGCAGCGAGCGGCACCGGGTGCTGCGCGACCACTTCCAGATCCACGTCGAGCACGCGCTGGCGCACGGCGAGGTGCACGTGACCGACGACCGGTCGGCGGTGGCGGTGTGGTTTCCACGCGACGGCCGGCCGCTGCCGCCACCAGCCGACTACGACCGCCGGCTGTCGAGCGCCTGCGGCAGGTGGACCGACCGCTTCCAATTGGTCGACCGGCTGCTCGAAGCCCACCGCCCATGGCAGCCGCACCACTATCTGGCCAGCCTGGCCGTCCGCCCAGATCGGCAGGGCGAAGGCCTCGGCTCCGCCCTGCTGCGGCACTACCACGCCCAGTTGGACGCCGACGGCGTGCCCGCGTATCTGGAGGCGAGCAGCCCGCCCAGCCGTGACCTGTACGCGCGGCACGGCTACCGGTCCGGCGAGCCGTTCGCGGTGCCGGATGGCGCGCCGTACTGGCCGATGTGGCGCGAGCCCGCCCCGCTCTAGGCGAGGGCCGCTTCGGCGGCTGCCAGGAAGGCGTCGTTCTCCGCCGGGGTGCCGATCGTGACGCGCACCCCGTCGCCCTGGAACGGCCGCACGATCACGCCGCGCGCCTCGCACGCCGCCCCGAACTGCGCCGCCTGCCCGCCGAGCGGCAGCCACACGAAGTTGGCCTGGCTGTCCGGAACCTCCACGCCCAGCTTGCGCACCGCCTCGGTGACCCGGTCGCGCTCGGACACCACGAGGGCACACCGCCGCCGTACCTCTTCGGCCTGCTGGAGCGCGGCGAGCGCGGCCGCCTGGGCGGTGGTGCTGGTCGAGAACGGCGTGACCACCTTGCGTACGGCGGCGGCCACCTCCGGCTGCGCCACCAGGAAACCGACCCGCAGGCCGGCGAGGCCCCACGCCTTGGAGAGCGTGCGCAGCACGACGACGTTGGGCCGGTCGCCGTACGCGCGCAGGCCGTCGGGCACCTCGGTGTCGGTGACGAACTCGCGGTAGGCCTCGTCGAGCACCACCAGCACGTCGTCGGGGACGGCATTGAGGAACCGGTCGAGCTGTGCGCGCCGCACGCTGGTGCCGGTCGGGTTGTTCGGGTTGCAGACCAGCACCACGCGCGTGCGGTCGGTGATCGCGGCCGCCATCGCGTCCAGGTCGTGCCCGTGGCTGGCGTCGTTGGGCACCCGCACGCTGGTCGCTGCCGTCGTGGCCACGATGATCGGGTAAGCCTCGAAGGAGCGCCACGAGTACACGATCTCGTCGCCGGGCAGGCAGGTGGCGCGCGCCAGGTGCTCGCACAGCGCCACCGAGCCGCAGCCGGTCGCGACGCGGTCCGGGTCGACGCCGTACCGCTCCGCCAGCGTGGTCCGAAGCGCCAGCACGCCCATGTCCGGGTACCGGTGCACGGTGCTGGCCGCCTCGGTGATCGCCTCGACCACGCCGGGCAGCGGCCCGTATGACACCTCGTTGCTCGCCAGCTTGATCGCCTCGGGGAGGCCCAGCTCGCGGGCGAGGTCGGCGGGGCTGCGGCCGGGCACGTAACTGGGCAGCGCGTCCAGGTCGGCGCGGGTCAGCTTGGTCATGCGTCGCCTCCCGCAGCCGCCGCGATCAACTGGGTCATGTCGTACCTCCGGGCTGTGCTGGCGGTGCCGGTTGTGCGGTGCCGGGTCTGGGCAGCTCCACGACGACTGTGCGCGCGGACTTGTCGTGCAGCGCCTGGTAGAGCGGGCGGTCGAAAAGCAGGTACAGGCAGTCGACGAGCTGCAGGATGAAACCGACGCAGCACAACCACAGCAGGGTCGGCAGGCCCAGGGTGTTCCAGCGGCGGAACGACCTGCCGAACCCGAGCCGCTCGGTGCTCTCCGTCCGCACCACCTTTATGCCCATGATGCGCTTGCCGATGGTCTGGCCGGTGTTGGCGGTTGCCGGCACCTCGTACGCGAACCACAGCGCGGTGGCGATCAGCAGTATCACGATCTGCAGGCGGCCGGCCTGCGGGCTGGCCTGGGGCAGGTCCTCGAACCAGTTCCGGCCTTCCAGCATGCGCTCGTTCATCGCCCGGTACAGCGGCGCGATCTCCTGGGCGTACCGGTAGATGAACCAGCCGTTGACCGCGGCGTTGAGTAGCAGTACCAGCAGGAAGTCGATGAGCCGGGCGACGAATCGGGCGCCGACCGAGGCGAGCCGCATGCCGTGGGGCCGCGGCGGCGGGGCAGGCGGCCGGTACCCGAACTGCGGCGGTGCGGCGATCGGTGGCGGTGGCCCGGGCGGCGGCGCGGGCCGGCCGTTGATCGGCGGCGGGGGCGATATCGGCCCCGGGAGCGCGACCGGCCGCGAGGCGAGAGGTGGCGGCGCGACGGGCGGGGGCGCGGGCTCGGGCGGTGGGCCAGGCGGCGGTGTGGCATCGGCCGGCAACGGCGTGCCGACCCAGCCTTCGCCGTCCCAGTACCGCTGGGTGCTTGGTTCGGCCGGATCCTTGTACCAGCCCGGTGCGACGCTCACGCAGGAACCTTAACGACCACGGTCTGGGCGAACTTGTCGTGGAGGCACTGAAGGTACGGCTTGTCCCAGAGTTGCCACAGCCCGTCAACGTAGCTGAGGAAGGGCACCAGCGCACCGGCCACGTGGAACAGCAGCCACCGCTTGGCCGCGTGCGACCGACCAAGCGTCGCGTTCGGGTCGAGCGGAACCACCTTGATGCGCATCGCTCTCTTGCCGTAAGTCTGGCCGGACCGGAACATCATCTCCACGTAGTAGACGTACGTCAGCACGAGCGACACCCCGAAGACGCCGGCCTCCAGCAGCAGGAACGGCACGAAGAAGTCGGCGAAGTCGGGCCCGGTGAGCGTGCCATCGGGTGCGACCTCGAAGTTACCGGCCACGACCACGACGAAGATCACGATCGCGGGCAGCGCCAAAACCATCACGACGGCCAGGAAGATCCCGGCGTCGATCAGGTATGCCAGCAGCCGGTCGGTGAAGCTGGCGAGCGGCCGCCCGCCCGGGCTCAGTGGCGGAGCCGGTGGCGGTGGTGGCGGCAGCGGCGTTGGCGGGTGTTGCGTGGGCGCCCACGGAGGCGGTGTCGTGGGGAACGGAGGCTGCGTCACGCGGACAGTGTTACAGGTTCCCGCGACGCTCCTGTTCCCGCTCGATGGCCTCGAAGAGCGCCTTGAAGTTGCCCTTGCCGAAGCCCAGCGATCCGTGTCGCTCGATCAGCTCGAAGAACACCGTCGGCCGGTCCTGAACCGGCTTGGTGAAGATCTGCAGCAGGTACCCGTCCTCGTCGCGGTCGACCAGGATGCGGCGGGACTTCAGCTCCTCGATCGGCACCCGGACCTTGCCGATGCGGGTCCGCAGCGCCGGGTCGTCGTAGTACGAGTCGGGAGTCGCGAGGAACTCGACGCCGGCCGCACGCATCGCGTCGACGCTGGCCAGGATGTCGCCCGTGGCGAGCGCGATGTGCTGCGCGCCTGGCCCGCCGTAGAACTCCAGGTACTCGTCGATCTGCGACTTGCGCTTGCCGACCGCCGGCTCGTTGAGGGGGAACTTGACCTTGCGGGTGCCGTTCGCGACGACCTTCGACATCAGGGCGGAGTAGTCGGTAGCGATGTCGTCGCCGATGAACTCGGCCATGTTCGTGAAGCCCATGACCCGGTGATAGAACTCAACCCATTCGTCCATCTTGCCCAGTTCGACGTTGCCGACGACGTGGTCGATGGCCTGGAAGAAGCGCTTGGGCTGGAGGCCAGCCTCGATCATCGGCCGGCGGTTGAAGATCGGATCACGGGAAACGAAGCCGGGCAGGAACGGCCCGTGGTACCGGGACCGGTCGACAAGCGTGTGGCTGGTGTCGCCGTACGCCGCGATCGTGGCGGACCGGACGGTGCCGTGCGCGTCGCTGAGGTCGTGCGGTGCGCTGCGGCCGGTGGCGCCCTGGGCAAGCGCGTGGGCGTACGCCCGGTCGACGTCCGGGACCTCCAGGGCGATGTCGATGACCCCGTCGCCGTGCCGGGCGTGGTGGCGGGCGCCGGCCACACCGGCCCGCACCGGCCCGGACAGCAGGAACCGGGCCGAGCCGCTGACCAGCACGTACTCGGCGTAGTCACGGAAGCCATGCTCTGGTCCGCGGTATGCCACGCAGGTCATGCCGAAGGCGGTCGAATAGAAATGGGCGGCCTGTTTGGCATTGCCGACCATGAAGTGCACGTAGTCGAGCCCCGTGACCGGGAACGGGTCGCGCGAGACATGTTGCGGAGCGGCCATCACCTGGGTCATGCGCCGCCTCCCGCAGCCGCCACAAAGCGCAGGGAGCGCAGCGACCGGAGCGACTGGCGGCTACAGGGAGGCACAAAAGGCGCGTGACCCGCGCGAGCGGAGCGAGCGCCAGTTAGCTGGGTCATGTGACGAGCATCGCCGTAGTCCGATTGCCTGGGCAACTGGTGCGTGAAACCCTGGTCAGGTTGCACATTTGGTAGCGTCTGTGGGTATGACAGGTGGGCAGACTGTCCAGCTCGACGGCCTCGACGCGCGGCTCATAACGCTCCTTGCGGTGGAGCCCCGGATCGGGGTGCTGGAGTGCTCGCGGCGGCTCCGGGTGGCCCGCGGCACCGTGCAGGCGCGGCTCGACAAGCTCGTGGAGCGCGGTGTGATCCGCGGGTTCGGTCCCGAGATCGCGCCGCAGGCGATCGGGTTCGCGGTCACCTCGTTCGTGACGTTGGAGATCATCCAGCGGCACGGGCACGACCCGGTCGCAGCGCACCTCGCGGCCATTCCCGAGGTGCTGGAGGCGCACACGATCACCGGCTCCGGCGACCTGCTCTGCCGCATCGTGGCCCGGTCGAACGCCGACCTTCAACGGGTGATCGACCAGATCGTCTCGCACGAGGGGATCGTGCGGGCATCCACGCTCATCGCGCTCGCCGAGCAGATCCCGTACCGGACGCTGCCCTTGGTGCGCTCCTCGATAAAAACGCCTAAGTGATCATATATCCCATCGACACGGGCGGATCGCGGTCGCGGGTTTCGCCACGGCGTGTCGCTAACGTGACCAGGTGGCGAAGGGGACGAGCGGCCGGGCAGGCTGGATCGTGGCCGGCCTGATCGTGCTCGTCGTCCTCGTGAGCACGAACGTGTGGAACCCCTTCCCGGAGATCTGGAACTGGGTGAGCCGCACCCGCCCATTGGCGAGCCCCGATACTTCCTGGCAGCAGAGCGTCGGCGGGAAGCCGAAGAGCGTGACGATCACCGGCAGCGTGGCAGTTGTCGAGCAGCGGTCCTCGGTGGAGTCGCGCAGCCTCGGCACCGGCGCCCGGCTGTGGAAGCGCGACGTCGACTGGGGAGCGGTGGCTGGCGAGGGCGACAACGCGGCCGTGGTGGTCGGGGAGTTGCTCAAAAAGGGCTACGAGGTGCTCGACCCCCGAAGCGGGATCGTCTGGCGCAAGGACACCCAGGCGGTGGCGGTGTGGACGTACCGCGACGCGCTGCTCGACGTGCGCTGCGCCGACGCCAAGGACTGCACGCTGAGCGCCTGGGACCCGCGCGGCACGAAACCGCGGTGGACGGCCGAATTGCCGGGCGTCGGGTTCGTGCTGTTCGCGGACAACCCCGACCTGCTCGACGCCAAGCCGCTGACCGCGCGGGGGATAGCCGGCGACGTCGCCGGGCCCGTCGTGCTGCCGTCGCTGCTCGGGTTTCCGATCGACCACAAGGTGCGCGTCGTCGACACCAGCGACGGCCGGATCGCGCGCGACTTCGAGCCCGAGCGCGACGACCGGTACGCGGTGGTCGGCGGCCGGCTGGTCCGGGTCGAGGCCCGCTCCGGCGACGGCACCTGCTACTTCACCGTGACCGCGACCGACGCGGCGACCGACCGGCAGGTCTGGCAGAAAGAGGCGCTCAACCTGCGAACCACCAGCGGCGCCGGCTGCGCCCAGCGGGACGACCCGAACGGCGGGCAGAACGTGGTCGTCGGCGTGGCAGCCAACGGGCAAGAGGTGGTGGTCGACGCGTACGACGGTCGGGTGCTGTGGCTCGGCAAGAAGGGCGAGAAGCTTCAGGCGGTCGACGACTCGTACGCGATCGTGCGGCCGGAGGACGGGAAGTCGGTGGTGTCGTACGCGTACGGGTCGTCCCGGCCGCGCTGGACCAAACCGGTCCACGACCGCAAGGCGCAGACCGTGATCACGCCGTACGCGGTGGTGACCACGCAGGAGGATCCGCACCGGATCACCGCGTGGGCACCCGTCAACGGCAACGAACTGGTGAGCATCAAGTCGGAGGCGAAGGTTTGGGCGGTCGGCCCGGCCGGCATGATCATCGGGGAGGGGCGCCAGATCGGGTACGTCCCGTTCGCGGGCGTCACGCCGACGCCCAGCGGGACGCGAACACCGCCCGGCACCGGAGCGGAGTACTGCGACGGGCCGAAGGAACCCCAGTGCCAGGCGGAGAAGTAGGCTTGCCCGTCATGAGCGGCCCTGCCCCCTTCGCGCACTCGCCCCTGCTTCCTATCGGTGCTGACACGACCGAGTACCGGCTGGTCAGCGACGAGGGGGTCGACGTGGTGCACGGGCCCGGCGGGCGCCGTTTTCTCACCATCGAGCCGCAGGTGCTCACCCAGCTCACCGCCGAGGCGATGCACGACATCGCGCACTACCTGCGCCCGGCGCACCTCACCCAGCTTCGATCGATCATCGACGACCCGGCCGCCTCGCCGAACGACCGCTTCGTGGCGCTCGACCTGTTGCGCAACGCCAACATCGCGGCCGGCGGTGTGCTGCCGATGTGCCAAGACACCGGCACCGCCATCGTGATGGGCAAGCGCGGCCGGCACGTGCTGACCGACGGCACCGACGAGCGGGCCATCGCCAACGGCGTGTACCAGGCGTACACGCGGCTCAACCTCCGGTACTCCCAGCTCGCCCCGATCACGATGTGGGAGGAGCGGAACACCGGCACCAACCTGCCGGCGCAGATCGAGCTGTACGCCGAGGACCCGGGCGGCCGCCCCGACGCGTACAAGTTCCTCTTCATGGCCAAGGGCGGCGGCTCGGCCAACAAGTCGTACCTGTACCAGGAGACCAAGGCGCTGCTGAACCCGGCGCGGATGATGGCGTTCCTGGACGAGAAGCTGCGGCTGATCGGCACCTCCGCGTGCCCGCCGTACCACCTGGCGATCGTGATCGGTGGCACCTCGGGGGAGTACGCGCTGAAGGTGGCGAAGCTGGCCTCGGCCAAGTACCTGGACACGCTGCCCAGCGAGGGTTCGATGCTGGCGCACGGCTTCCGCGACACCGAGCTCGAGGTTGAGGTGCTGGAGCTGACCCGGCAGTTCGGCATCGGCGCGCAGTTCGGTGGCCGGTACTTCTGCCACGACGTCCGGGTGATCCGGCTGCCGCGGCACGGCGCCTCCTGCCCGGTGGCGATCGCGGTGTCATGCTCAGCCGACCGCCAGGCGCTTGCCAAGATCACCCCGTCGGGCGTGTGGCTGGAACGGCTGGAGACTGATCCCGCCCGCTTCCTGCCCGACGTCACCGACGCCCAGCTCGACGGCGGCGAAGTGGTCAACGTCGACCTGAACCGCCCGATGGACGAGATCCGCGCCGAGCTGTCCAAGTACCCGGTCAAGACCCGGCTGTCGCTCAGCGGTCCCCTCGTCGTGGCCCGCGACATCGCACACGCCAAGATCGCCGAGCGGCTCGATGCGGGTGAGCCGATGCCGGAGTACCTGCGGGATCACGCGGTCTACTACGCCGGGCCCGCCAAGACTCCTGAGGGGTACGCGTCCGGCTCGTTCGGGCCGACGACGGCCGGGCGGATGGACGCGTACGTGGCGAAGTTCCAGGCCGCCGGTGGGTCGCACGTGATGCTCGCCAAGGGCAACCGGTCGCGCGGCGTCACCGAGTCGTGCGAGCAGCACGGCGGCTTCTACCTCGGCTCGATCGGCGGCCCCGCTGCCCGGCTGGCCCAGGACTGCATCAAGCACGTCGAGGTCCTGGAGTACGCGGAACTGGGCATGGAAGCGGTCTGGAAGATCGAGGTCGAAGACTTCCCGGCCTTCATCGTGGTCGACGACAAGGGCAACGACTTCTTCGCCGAGGTGACCCGTCCTAACCCTGTCCTTCGGGTCGGGCGCCGGCCTTAGACGGTCTATTCGAAGGATATTGAGCTACCGCGATGTTCGCGGTGGTCCGGACCGTTGCTCCCGCGGCCTCACTCTCCGCGGTTTCAAAAACCCCGTCCATCCACCCATCCCCGGCCGGCCGCTCAACGGCGCTCGCGCCGCAGCGCCGAGGCAAAGACGCCCCGAGACCGGCCGACGCGTCGGCGTATTCAAGCAAGGCCCCTGGCCTGTCGGATTGGGTACCCTGTGACAGGGTTCCACTACGCACGGTTGGCCATTAGCGTCGGTCTATGGTCAGCCGTAGGTCGTCCGGTATCGCTGAGCGTGCAACCGTCGGCGTCGTCCTGGTCATCGTGGCCGTACTCTTCTGGATCTCTGAGCAGCGCCGTATGGCGATATTCGTCGTACTTGGCTTGTTCGTCCCATATCTTGCCCTGGTTGCTCCATTCAGGTGCGGCGGCTACACCCGTCAGCGGCGGGCGTGCCGCCTCATCGGCAATGGCTGGCTGATCGGCTGTAAGTATCACCGTTTCGATCGCCTGGGTCGGATTCTCCGCCGCGACCGCGATCGTGCGGCGGCCCGGTACCGACACCCGGACCGGTCGGTCAACGCGGCCGCCTCCGGCGGATTGCCGAGGCGGCAGGCTGCGCGGGAGCTGACTCGGCCCAGGGGCTTCGACATACTCTCGCTGGCGATCAGCGTTAGCAGCATGATCGCTGGCTGGCTCGCACTATGGATCGGCCCCTGACACGCTTGGCCCTGGGCATGATGCCGCTTCGAGCATGTGATTTAACGTTGCGGGCAGAAAGCTTGGTAGCTTGGCTCGCCTATGGGCCTGCACTTGTCCGGATCACCGGGTGGGACGCTCGGTTCCAAGAGAACTACGACTGCTCAGCCTTCATCCCCCACCCGCTGCCGACCAAGCTCGACCTGGCGCAAGAGACCTACCTGGCAGTCACCCAGGCGGCGGTCGCCGTGGCTCGCCTTGACCAAGCCGCCTTCCGGCTACCGAACGCCGGCCTCCGCACGACTGGGGGTCTCCTACCAAGCTGCGAACACGGCGATCAGGCGCCTCGTCCAGCTAGGCATCCTGGATGAACGCACGGGCCGAAGGTACGGGCGCGTTTTCGCGGCACGAAGGGGTCTTGAACATCATCAGCGCCGCTTGACGCGGAGGCGGCTGACGCCGGCCCAGCGAGCCGGGCCGGCGGCCACCAGTCGCCTGTCCGCCGGTCGAGCAGACAGGCGACTGCCCCCGTTATGAGCCGCACAGTCCCGTTATGCGGTCCCCGCACGTCCATACTGGTGGCTGCCGCTCTCGAACCGCTCCCATATCGCTCTCATTCGAGACGCCGCACCCTTTCCGTCTCGGGTTACATTTCTGCGAGAGATCGGTCGGCACACATGCGGGCGGAGCGGAAATGCGGTTCGGGATCCTGGGCCCGCTGCGAGTCGGCGGAGCCGAGACAGGCGACCCGGGCGACACCGTGAGCGCTTCCGGGCGCGCGAACGACCCGAGCGAAGCGAGGGCATCAGACACCGCGATCACCGCGGGCCGGGATCGGGTCGTTCTCGCCATGCTCCTGCTCAACGCCGGCCGCGTGCTGCCGGTCGACAGGCTGGTCGACGCCATGTGGGACGGCACCCCACCGACCACCGCCCGCGGCCAGCTTCAGAACTGCGTGTCCCGGCTGCGGCGGGCCCTCACGGCGGCGACCGGCACCGACGTGATCGTCACCGACCCCGCCGGGTACGCCGCCCAGGTCGGCCCCGGCGACCTGGACTCGCTGGTGTTCGCCGAGCTGACCGCCGAGGCGCGGGCCGCCGCAGCGGACGACCGCGCCGATGAGGCCCGCGACCTGTACCGGTCGGCGCTGCGGCTGTGGCGCGGCCCCGCGCTCGCCGGCATCGCCAGCCGCGCGGTGCAGCGCGGCGCGGCGGCGCTCGACGAGCAGCACGCCGTCGCGATCGAGGAGTGCGTCGAGGTCGAGCTGCGCCTGGGCCGCGAGCGCGAGCTGCTTGGCGAGCTGACCGACCTGGCAGAGCGGTATCCGCTCCGGGAGCGGCTGCGCGCCCAGCTCATGCTCGCCCTGTACCGGGCGGGACGGCAGGCCGACGCGCTCGCCGTCTACCGGGAAGCGCGGCAGGTGCTGGCCGACGAGCTGGGCATCGAGCCCGGGCCCGCGCTGCGCGACATGCACCAGCGCATCCTCGCCGGTGACCTCGGCGCCGCCGCCGAGGAGCGCCCGGCGCACCACGCCGCCCCGGCGCGCTGCCTGCCGCGGGCCGCCACCGACTTCACTGGGCGCGCGGAGGTGGTCGCCCGCCTGGTCAAGGCCGTGGAGAACGCCGACCCGACCGGGCCGGTGATCCAGCTCATCGACGGGATGGCCGGCAGCGGCAAAACCACGCTGGCGGTACACGTCGCGACCGCGCTCGCCGGCCGGTATCCCGACGCGCAGCTCTTCGTCGACCTGCACGGCCACAGCGAGCGGCAGCCGCTGGAGCCCGCTGCCGCACTGGTCACGCTGCTGCGTCAGCTCGGCGTGCCCAGCGAGCGGATACCGGCCGAGACCGACGACCGGGTCGCGTCCTGGCGCACCGAGCTGGCCACCCGCCGGGTCCTCGTCGTCCTCGACAACGCGGCCAGCACGGCGCAGGTCAGCCCGCTGCTGCCGGCCGCGCCAGGCTGCCTCGCGCTGGTGACCAGCCGGCGCCGGCTGGTCGGGCTGGACGGCGTGCACCCCGAGCCGCTGCCCGTACTCGCCGAGCCGGAGGCGGTCGAGCTGCTCGCCCGGGTCGCCGGCCCGGAACGCATCCGCTCCGAGCCCGCGGCCGCCGCCGACGTGGTGCGCCGGTGCGGGTACCTTCCGCTGGCGATCCGGCTCGCGGGCGCCCGGCTGGCGCACCGCCGCAGCTGGCGGGTGGCCGACCTGGCCGGGCGGCTGCGGCAGGAGCGCCCGGTGCTGCCCGAGCTGGCAGCCGAAGACCGCACTGTGGCGAGCGCCTTCGCGCTCTCGTACGGCCAGCTGCCCGAGCCTGAGCAGCGGGTATTCCGGCTGCTCGGGCTACATCCGGCCCTCCACTTCGACGCGCTCTCGGTGGCCGCGCTGGTCGACCTGCCACTGCCGGTGGTACAGGACCTGCTCGACGAACTGGTCGACCGGCACCTGCTGGAGGAGCCCGATGCCGGGCGGTTCCGGATGCACGACCTCATCCGGGAGTACGCCCGGGAGCTGGCGACCGCTCAGGAGCCGGAGGCCGTGCGGCAGGCCGCGACCGGCCGGGTGCTCGACCACTATCTGCACGCCGTCGTCCGTGCCAGCGAGCAGATCGAACGCGCCGACAAGCTTCAGCAGTCGCTCAAGTTGAGCGTGCCGCTGCGCCCCGACCTAGTCGATCCGGGCGCGGCGGACGGTGCCGCGTGGCTGGAGGCGGAACGGCTCAACCTGCCCGCGTTCGTGCGGTGCGCGGCCGAGACCGGGCATCACCAGTACGCCTGGAAGCTGGCGCGGGCGATGTGGCGCTTCCTCTACCTGCGCTGCTACAACGACGAGCTGCTCATCACGCACCGGGACGGGTTGGCCGCCGCTCAGCGCTCCGGCGACGATGCCGCGGTGGCCACGATGCACAACTACCTCGCCTCGGTGCACTACCGGGCGGCGCGGTACGACGAGGCGATCGAGCACGTCGAGGCGGCACTCAAGCTGCGCGAGGCGCTCGGCGACGTGCGCGAGGCCGCGACCTGCCGCGGCAACCTCGCCGTCGTGCTGAGCCAGCTCGGCCGGTTGCAAGAGGCCATAATCTGCTCGTCGCAGACGCTGGAGACCTGGCGGCGGCTGGCAAACGACCAGGGCATGTCGCTCGCCCTCACCGACCTCGGACTGATGCTCACCCAGCTCGGACGGTACGAGGAGGCGCTCGATCTGCACCGCCGTCACCTGATCCTGGCCTGCGAGCGCCGGCTCGACTTCCATGTCGGCGCCGCCCTCGGACACATCGCGCAGGTGCGGCTCCGGCTCGGGCAGCGCGCGGCGGCCATGCGGCTGCTGCGCAGCGCTCTCATCGTCAAGCGCCGCACCGGCAACCGGTACGGCGAGGGCGAGGTCCTCAACGACCTGGGCGTCGGGCACCGGATGGGCGGCGAGCTCGCGGAGGCCGAGCGGCACCACCGGATGGCCTTGGCGATCATCCGGCAGACCGGCGACCGGCGCGGCGAGTCGCTGGTCCGCAACGACCTGGCGATCACGCTCGCCGCCGCCGGCCAGCGGTCCGCCGCCGTCGAGCAGCACAACCAGGCGCTCGCCATCGCCACCCAGATCCGGCACCGGTACGAGGAGGCGCGGGCGCTCGACGGGCTGGCCCGGTGCACCGCGCCCGCGGCGGCCGAGCAGGCCCGGCGGTACTGGGAGCGCTCGTTGGTCATCTACCGCGAGATGGGTGTGCCGGACGCCGAGGGCGTGGCCGCCCGGTTGGCGGCTCAGCTGGCAGTCCTGTCCGCGACGGACGAGGGTTGACGTGCGATTTCGGGTGCTGGGCCCGCTGGCCGTCGGCGTCGGCGACGCGCCGGTCACCGCGGCCCGCGACCGGGCCCTGCTCGCGACGCTGCTGCTGCGCGCCGGGCGGGTAGTCCCGGTCGACGACCTGATAGACGCGATGTGGGACGAGCGCCCACCAGCAACCGCGCGCGGCCAGTTGCAGAGCTGCGTGTCCCGGCTGCGCCGGACGCTCGTCGCCGCCGGCATCCCGGACGACGCCATCGTGACGGACCCCGCCGGGTACCTCGTGCGGGTCGAGCCGGACGAACTCGACGCAGCCGTGTTCGAGCAGACCGTCGTGCGGGCTCGGGAAGCCGCCGCCGCGGAACGGTGGGTGGAGGCACGCGACGAGTACCGGGTCGCCCTCACGCTGTGGCGCGGTCCGGCCCTGTCCGGCATCGCGAGCCGAGCGGTGCAGCGTGGTGCCGCGACCCTCGACGAGCAGCGGCTGCGGGCAGCGGAGGACCGGTTCGACGTCGAGCTACGCCTCGGCACCGTTCCCGAGCTGGTGAGCGAGCTGTCCGAGCTGGTCGACCAGCATCCCTTGCGGGAGCGCCTGCGCGCCCAGCTCATGCTCGCCCAGTACCGGGCCGGCCGTCCGGCGGACGCGCTGACCGAGTACGAGCGGGCGCGGCGGGCGCTGGACGATGAGCTGGGCGTGCCGCCCGGACCCGCCCTGCGCGACCTGCACCGCCGCATCCTCGGGAACGACCCAGCGCTGGCCGAGCCGCCCCGGTCGGTGCCGCCACTGGCCCGCTGCCTGCCGCGCGGCCTCGCCGACTTCACCGGCCGGTCCGACCTGGTGTCCCGGCTGGTCGAGGTGGCTCGCGTCGACCCCGAAAAGCCGGTCATGCACGTGATCGACGGGATGGCGGGCAGCGGCAAGACGTCGCTGGCGGTACACGTGGCGCACCTGGTCGCGTCCGCGTACCCGGACGCGCAGCTCTTTGTCGACCTGCACGGGCACAGCGAGCGCGATCCACTGGAGTCGGCCACCGCGCTCGTCACGCTGCTGCGGCAGCTCGGCGTGCCGGGCGAGCGGATCCCCGCCGACCTGGACGAACGAGTCGCGCTGTGGCGCAGCGAGCTGGCGCGACGCCGGGCGGTCGTGGTGCTCGACAACGCGGCCAGCACCGCACAGGTGGCTCCGCTGCTACCGGCCACCGCGCACTGCCTGACCCTGGTCACGAGCCGGCGCCGGCTGGTCGGGCTCGACGGTGCCCAGCCCGAATCGATGCCGCTGCTGTCCGCTCGCGAGGGCGTCGACCTGCTAGCCCGGGTGGCCGGCGACCGGGTCCACGCCGAGCCGGACGCGGCCGCCGAGGTGGTTCGCCGGTGCGGGTACCTGCCGCTCGCCATCCGGCTGGCCGGTGCCCGGCTCGCCCACCGGCCGGGCTGGCGGGTGGCGCACCTGGCCGGCCGGCTGGGCGTCGAGCGGCCGGTACTGCCCGAGCTGGTGGCCGAGGACCGCACGGTGGCGAGCGCGTTCGCACTGTCGTACGGCCAGCTCGGCGAGCCGGCCCAGCGGGTCTTCCGCCTGCTCGGCCTGTACCCGGGCGAGCGGTTCGACGCGACCGCGGCGGCGGCACTGGCGGGTGTGCCACTGCCGGTGGCCCAGGACGTGCTGGACGAGCTGGTCGACCGGCACCTCGTCGACGAGCCGGCGGCTGGGCGGTTCCGGCTGCACGACCTCATCCGGGAGTACGCGAGCGACCTCGCCGCCGTGGCCGAGCCGGAAGGCGAGCGGCACGCCGCGATAGAGCGGCTCTGCGACCACTACCTGCACGCCGCGTCGGCGGCCAGCCGGAGCCTGATGGCGCCGAGCGCCCGCGGCCTCGCCGGCGGCGAGCCGCAGCGCCCCGATCTCCTGGCGGGCATCGATCTCACCTGGTTGGAAGCCGAGCGCGCCAATCTCGCCGTCCTCGTGCATCTGGCGGCGCGAGCCGGGCACGAGGATTACGCCTGGCGGATCGCCGGGACGGTGTGGCGCTTCTACTTCCTGCGCGGGTACTCCGACCACCTCATGGACTCGCTCCGCGACGGACTGATGGCAGCTGACCGCCTCGGCGACGGCGACGCGGCCGCGACCATGCACAACTACCTCGCGGCGGGCTGCTTCCGCACCGACCGGGCGCAGGAGGCCATCGAGCACCTGCGTGCCGCGCTCGTGCTCCGGGAACGCGCCGGCGACCTGCGCGGGGTCGGGATCAGCGTGGCCAACCTCGGCGTGACGCACGTCCAGTTAGGGCGGCTCGACGAGGCGGAGAGCTACCTGCGGCGGGCCATGGACATCTGGCGGCGGTTCCGGGCTGACCGGGGCGTCGCGTTTCCACTCGCCGAGCTGGGTCTCGTCGCGATGCTGCGCGGCCGGTACGCCGAGGCGCTGCACTGCCACCGCCGGCACCTGCTCTTCTACGCCGAGCGGCACGCCGACTTCCAGGTGGGTGCCGCGCTCGGCAACCTGGGTCAGGTGCGCATCCGCCTCGGCCAGTACGCGATCGCGCGCCGGCTTCTCACGGCGGCGGTGCGCATCCACCGGCGCACCGAGAACCGGTCCGGCGAGGCAGAGGCGCGCAGCGGGTTGGGGGTGGCCACGCGCGAGCTGGGCAGGCTCGACGAGGCGGAACGCCTGCACCGGGAGGCGGTGGCGATCATGCAGGGGATCGGCGAGCGGCGTGGCGAGGCCGCCATCCGCAACGATCTCGCGGTCACGCTGGCCGCGAAGGGCGACCGGGAGCAGGCCGTGGCCGAGCACTGGGCCGCGCATGCCATCGCCACCCAGGTGACCAGCCCGTACGAGCAGGCGCGGGCCCTCGACGGCCTCGCGGCCTGCCTGCGTGACAAGGATCCGGGCCAGGCGCGCCGGCACGCGGATCGGGCGTTCGCCATCTACCGACAGACCGGCGTGTACCGGGCAGGGGAGGATGGATAAGTGACTGAGCAGGCATTTCGCGTAGAGCGCGACACGATGGGTGAGGTCCAGGTGCCCGCGGAGGCGCTGTGGCGGGCGCAGACGCAGCGGGCGGTGGAGAACTTCCCGGTCTCGGGGCGCGGTCTGGAGTCGGCGCACATCCGGGCGCTGGCGCAGATCAAGGGAGCGGCCGCCCAGGTCAACGCGGAGCTGGGGGCGCTGCCGCCTGACGTGGCACAGGCGATCGCCACCGCCGCGGCTCACGTGGCCGACGGCGGCTACGACGACCAGTTTCCGGTGGACGTCTTCCAGACCGGCTCCGGCACCTCGTCGAACATGAACGCCAACGAGGTGCTCGCCACCCTGGCCAGCCGCGAGCTGGGCCGGCCGGTACACCCCAACGACGAGGTGAACGCGTCGCAGTCCAGCAACGACGTCTTCCCGTCGTCGATCCACCTGGCGGCCACCTACGCCGTCGTCAACGACCTGCTGCCTGCCCTGCGCCACCTGGGCTTCCGGATCGAGGGCAAGGTCGACGAGTTCAAGACCGTCGTCAAGGCCGGGCGCACGCACCTCATGGACGCGACGCCGGTCACGCTCGGGCAGGAGTTCTCCGGGTACGCGGCGCAGGTGCAGTACGGCATCGAGCGGCTGGAGTCGTCGCTGCCCCGGCTGGCTGAGCTGCCCCTAGGCGGCACCGCGGTCGGCACCGGCGTCAACACGCCGCCCGGGTTCGCGGCGGCGGTGATCGGCAAGCTCCGCGAGATGACCAAGCTGCCGCTCGCTGAGGCGCGCAACCACTTCGAGGCGCAGGGCGCCCGGGACGCGCTCGTGGAGACCTCCGGGCAGCTCCGCACGATCGCCGTGGGCCTCTACAAGATCGCGAATGACATCCGGTGGATGGGCTCCGGGCCCCGAGCCGGCCTGCGCGAGCTGCACATCCCCGACCTCCAGCCGGGGTCGTCGATCATGCCGGGCAAGGTGAACCCGGTGGTCAGCGAGGCGGTACGCCAGGTCTGCGCACAGGTGATCGGCAACGACGCGACCGTCGGGTTCGCCGGCTCGCAGGGCGATTTCGAGCTCAACGTGATGCTCCCGGTCATGGCGCGCAACCTGCTGGAATCGATCCGGCTGCTGGCCGCCGCGAGCCGGTTGCTCGCCGACCGCTGCGTGGCCGGCCTGGTCGCCAACGTCGAGATCTGCCGTGAGTACGCGGAAGCGTCGCCGTCGATCGTCACGCCGCTCAACAAGTACCTCGGGTATGACGAGGCGGCCTCGATCGCCAAGCAGGCGCTCGCGTCCGGCCAGTCGATCCGGGCGGTCGTGCTCGACCGGGGGCACGTCGAGGCTGGCCGGATCACGCAGGAGCAGCTTGACGAGGCGCTGGACGTGCTGCGAATGACCCGACCATGAGAGCACCCCGCACTATCACGACGGTCGTGTTCGACGCGGACGAGACCGTCGTCGACCTCCGCGCGGCCGTCGACGGGGCGCTTGTCGCAGTACTCGATGAGATGCGGCGGCTGACCCCGGCGGCGGTCGAGGTGTCCGCGATCGACCTGGCATCGGACTGGAACCTGGCCTTCTCGGCGATGTACGCCGAGCCTGTCACCGAGATCCGGCGGGCGGCGCTGCGGCGGTCGCTGGCCCGCGCCGGCCTTGCGTCCGAACTGGAGCGAATCGCGGAGCTGTTCTTCGCACGGCGGTTCGAGCTGAGCCGCCCGTTCGCCGACGTACGGCCGGCGCTGGCGGCCCTGCGCCGTTCGTACGCCGTGGGCCTAGCCAGCAACGGCAACAGCCACGCACACCGGTGCGGCCTGCGCGGCGAGTTCGCTTTCGAGGTGTACGCGCACGTCGGTGGCCTGCCGAAGAAACCCGCGCCCGAATTCTTCGCCGCCGTCGTGGCGGCAGCCGGCGCCGACCCGGCCACGGTGGTACACGTCGGCGACTCGTGGGAGCACGATGTGGTGGCCGCCCGCCGGGCCGGGATGCGCGCGGTCTGGTTGAACCGGTTCGGCCGGCCGCGACCCGCCGGAAACGCGCCCGACGTGGAAATCCGTTCCTTAGCTGAGCTGCCAGCACTCTTGTGCGACGGTCCACTGTTCGATTTGATGCTCACCGACCCCTCAACGAGAGGAAATCATGGTGAGCAGACGCCTTACGATGGGCTCCGTCGCTACCGCGACAGCGTTGGCCCTCGTGGCCATAGTGCCAACCGGCCCGTCGAACGCGGCCCCGGCGAGCACGACCGACTACACGGTGGTGGCTGAGGACGGCGTGTCGGCCGACGCGGCCGTCGCCGCGATCGCCGCCGCTGGTGGCACCGTTGTCGAGCGCAACGACAGCGTCGGCGTGTTCCGAGTGAGCTCGACGCGCACCGACTTTGCGACCCGTGCGGCAGCTGCCGACGCGCTCATCGGCGCGGCACAGCGGAAGGCCATCGGCTACGCGCCCAAGCTGGAGATCGACGCTGTCGAGCAGGAGAACCGGGTGACCGCCGCGACCGGCACCGCCCGCGGCCGTAGCGGCGTGACGAGCATGGACCCGCTGGACGACAAGCTCTGGGGCCTCGACATGATCCGGGCCGACGAGTCGCGGCGCAAGCAGGCCGGCAAGAAGGGTGTGACCGTCGGCATCCTCGACACCGGCCTCGACGCGAGCAACCCCGACCTCGCGCCGAACTTCAGCGCCTCCCTTTCCCGCAACTTCGCCCCGGACATCGTCGAGGTCGACGGTCCGTGTGAGGTCGAGAGCTGCCTCGACCCGGTCGGCACCGACGACAACGGGCACGGCACGCACGTCGCCGGCACCATCGGCGCCGCCGCGAACGGTGTGGGCGTCTCCGGCGTGGCCCCCAAGGTCACCCTGGTCGAGCTCAAGGGTGGCCAGGACTCCGGGTACTTCTTCCTGGAGCCGGTGGTCAACGCCCTCACGCACGCCGCCGACTCGGGCCTCGACGTCGTGAACATGTCGTTCTACGTCGACCCGTGGCTGTACAACTGCCTCAACAACCCGGCCGACTCGCCCCAGGCGCAGGCCGAGCAGCAGGCGATCATCAAGGGCATGACCCGGGCACTGACGTACGCCCACCTCAAAGGCGTGACGTTGGTGGGCGCGCTCGGCAACAACCACGAAGACCTGGGCGACCCGCGTACCGACATCTCCAGCCCGGACTTTGGCGCTCCCGCGTATCCCCGCGAGATCGACAACAACACGTGCTGGGACCTGCCAGTCGAGGGTCCCTTCGTCATCGGCGTCTCCGCGCTGGGCCCGTCGGCCAAGAAGGCTGACTACTCCAACTACGGCACCGAGCAGATTTCGGTCGCGGCGCCCGGTGGCTGGTTCCGGGACGGCTTCGGCACGCCGTCGTTCCGCTCCGACGCCAACATGATCCTCTCGGCGTACCCCAAGAAGGTGCTGCAGGAGGAGGGCACGGTCGACGAGGACGGCAACGTGGTGCCGGCGGCGGCTTCGTTCGTCTTCAAGGACTGCACGGCGGCCGGCGCCTGCGGGTACTACACCTACCTGCAGGGCACCTCGATGGCGGCTCCGCACGCGTCTGGTGTGGCGGCGTTGATCGTCAGCCAGTTTGGCCATCGCGACTACCAGAACGGCGGGCTGACGCTCGCGCCATGGAAGGTCGAGTACCAGCTCAACCGGACCGCCGCCGCGCACGCCTGCCCGAAGCCGCGGCTCCAGACCTACACCAACGAAGGCCGGGACGCGGAGTTCAACGCCTACTGCGAGGGTGGCAAGAACTTCAACGGGTTCTACGGCTACGGCATCATCGACGCCTACGCGGCGGTGACAACCCGCGGCTTGTAGGGCGGCTAGCGGTCGGCCGCGGCGCCGCCCCGCCGCCCTCGTTCCGTCGATCAAGAAACCCTGGCCCTTCGGGCCACCCGCAGGTGGGTGAAACTCGTGGTGGCGTCGCT
>NZ_JBAKHX010000073.1:0-43034 GCF_036906915.1 Micromonospora sp. CPCC 206061 | reverse complement strand
GGGGGGGGGGGGGGGGGGGGGGGGGGGGGGGGGGGGGGGGGGGGGGGGGGGGGGGGGGGGGGTGCCCGCGTTGCGGGGGTGCTCGGCGGGGTGCGGGAGGCCGTGTGTGATCGGGTGGAGGCACGGATGGGTGACTAGCGTCACATCGAATTTGGCTGAACCCCAGGTCAGGCGCGTCGTGGTCGGAAAAAGTTTGGCGGCCATGCCACGATGGTCACGATGCGTCTACCCACTTTGCGCCGGACCCGGAGCGCAGAACCGGGCACTGTAACCGGCACCGCGCGCCTCGACCGTCGGACCAAGCGTCTGGCGGGCCGGTTGCGCCCGGGCGACGTCGCGGTTATCGACCACGTCGACCTCGATCGGGTCGCAGCCGACTCGCTCGTGGCGGTCGGGGTCTCCGCGGTGCTGAACGCGAAGCCGTCCGTCTCCGGGCGGTATCCGAACCTTGGCCCCGAGGTGTTGATCCAGGCTGGCATCCCGCTGGTCGACGACCTGGGCGAGGGTATCTTCCAGACATTGCGCGAGGGCGACAACGTCCGCGTCGAGGGCGACAAGGTCTTCGTCGGCGGGGAGCCGGTAGCGCACGGGGTGCGGCAGGATGCCGAGTCGGTCGCCAAGGCGATGGCCGACGCGCGTGAGGGCCTGTCGGTGCAGTTGGAGGCGTTCGCCGCCAACACGATGGAATACCTCAAGCAGGAGCGTGACCTGCTGCTCGACGGTGTCGGGGTGCCCGACATCGACACGCACATCGGCGGGCGGCATTGCCTGATCGTGGTGCGCGGCTACGACTACAAGGCCGATCTGGAGGTTCTGCGGCCGTACATCCGGGAGTTCAAGCCGGTGCTGATCGGCGTCGACGGTGGCGCGGACGCGCTGGTCGAGGCCGGCTACACACCCGACTTGATCATCGGTGACATGGATTCGGTCACCGACGACGTGCTGCGCTGCGGTGCCGAGGTGGTCGTGCACGCCTACCCGGACGGGCGCGCGCCAGGCCTGGCTCGGGTGCAGCAGCTTGGCCTGGCGGCGATCACGTTCCCGGCGGCGGCGACCAGCGAAGACCTGGCGATGCTGCTGGCCGACGAGAAGGGCGCCTCGCTGATCGTGGCGGTGGGCACGCACGCGACGCTGGTGGAGTTCCTGGACAAGGGGCGCGGCGGCATGGCGTCGACGTTCCTGACCCGGCTCAAGGTGGGCGGCAAGCTGGTCGACGCCAAGGGCGTGAGCCGGCTGTACCGGCAGAGCATCTCCGGGTCGTCGCTGCTGCTGCTGGTGCTGTCGGCGGTGGCTGCCATGACATCGGCGGTGGCAGTGTCCACCGTGGGCAAGGCCTACCTCGCTGTGGTCTCGGAGTGGTGGGACAATCTGGTCTTCCAACTCGGCCAGCTTTTCTGACGGGGCGATACGTGTGATCAATTTCCGGTACCACGTGGTGTCGCTGACCGCCGTGTTCCTCGCTTTGGCGATCGGGCTGGTGGTGGGCACCGCGGCGCTGAACGGCCCGGTCGCCGACTCGTTGAAGGATCGGGTCAACGCCCTCGGCAAGGACAACCGCCAGCTGCGCGAGCAGGTCAGCAGCCTCCAGGAGGAGGCGAACCGGGAAGAGGACTTCGCCACCGAGAGCGCCCCGTACATGCTGGCCGGCAAGCTGGCCGGCCGCCGCATCCTGCTGCTGACGATGCCGAGCGGCCGGGATCAGGTCGACGGGGTCAAGAAGATGCTGGAGATGGCCGGCGCGACCATCACCGGCCGGGTGGACGTGCAGGACAAGCTGGTCAACCCGGACAACAGCGTGGAGCTGCTCGACCTGGCCGACCAGGCGTCCCAGCCCACCATCCCGACCACCGGCCTGCCGGCCAACAGCGACGGCATCGAGACCTCCAGCGCGCTGCTGGCGACGGCGCTGCTCGACCGGCCGGCCGCCGGGGTGCCGGTCTCGGCCGCCGACCTGAAGGCGCTGCTGGCCGCGTACTCGTCGGCCGGGTACATCAGCGTCGAGGACGACAAGGTCACCGGTCCGGCCGAGGCTGTCGTGATCGTCTCCGGGCAGCCCTACACCGACAGCGAGTCGGTCAAGAAGGACGAGGCCGTGGTGACGGTCGCGGACCAGTTCGACAAGGTGGGCCCGCTGGTGGTGGCCGGCAACGGCGCCACCGACGGCAACCTGGTCGCCGGCGTTCGGGGTGACCCCGCGCTGTCCAAGACGATCTCCACAGTCGACAACAGCAACACCACGCAGGGCCAGGTCGTCACGGTCCTCGCCGTGGTCGAGCAGCTCACCGAGGGCAAGGCCGGCCAGTACGGGCTCGGCGCCGGCAACACCTCGATGATGCCGAAGCAGACTCGATGAGCGAGCCCGCGAGCTCATCCTCGGGCAGCAACGCGAGGCGGCTTTTGAGTTTTGCGCTGGGTACGGCGGTCGGGCGGGCGGTGCTGCGGCGCGCCGGGTCGCCGGAGCTGCTGCGCCGCACCAACTTCCGTGGCCGCGAGGTCACTCTCGCCGGCGGGCCGGCCCTGGCCGCGGGCGCGTCGGTCGGTGCCGCCGCCGGGGCACCGACCCCGGCAGCTGCCGCGGCGGCGCTCACCGCGGGCCTTGGCGCCGGCGCGGTCGGCCTGTACGACGATGTTGTCGGCGCCCGGCCGGAGCAGAAGGCCGCTAAGGGGCTCAAAGGCCACCTGGCGGCGCTGCGCGAAGGGCGCGTCACGAGCGGCCTGGTGAAGGTCGCCGGCGTGGGCGCCGCCGGCCTCGCGGCGTCCGCGCTGCTCGCGGCCGACCCCGGCCGGCGGCGCGCGAGCCGCACGGGGCTCGTCGCGGACGTGCTGCTCGGAGCGGGCGTCATCGCGGGTACCGCCAACCTGCTCAACCTCTTCGACCTGCGCCCCGGGCGGGCGATCAAGGCCGGTGCCCTGCTCGGCGCGCCGCTGATGCCCGGGCGCGCCGGAGGGCTGGCCGCCGGCCCGCTCGGTGCCGCGGCCGGCGTGCTGCCCGACGATCTTGGTGAGCGGGCGATGCTCGGCGACTGCGGCGCCAACGCGTACGGGGCACTGCTGGGTGTGGCGATCGCCGCGCGCACCGGCCCGGCCGGGCGGGCGGCGGTGCTGGCGGGTCTGGTCGCGCTGACCGCCGCCAGCGAAAAGGTCTCCTTCACCCAGGTCATCCAGAGCACTCCCGGCCTGCGCGAACTGGATGCGCTCGGCCGGCGTCCCTGACGTGCCCGCCACCGGCCGGATCGCCGGTGCCGCTGCGCTGATCGCGGTCCTGACGGTGGCGAGCCGGCTCGCCGGGTTCGCGCGTACGGGCGTGTTCACCTGGGTGGTCGGCAACACCGACCTGGGTGACATCTATCTCGCGGCGAACACCGTCCCCAACATCATCTTCGAGATCGTGGCCGGTGGGGCGCTGGCCAGTCTGGTAGTACCACTGCTGGCTGGCAGTGTCGAACAGGGTGACCGGGCCGCGGTCTCGGCCACGACGTCGGCGCTGTTGACCTGGACCGTGAGCCTGCTCGTGCCGCTCGCGGCGCTGGTGGCGCTGCTGGCCGGACCGGTCGTGACGCTGCTGGATCCGGGCGGTAGCCCGGAACAGCTGGCGGCGGGGGAGAGGATGCTGCGGGTCTTCGCGCCGCAGCTGCCGCTGTACGGCATCGGGATCGTGCTGACCGGGGTGCTGCAGGCGCACCGGCGGTTCGCGTGGCCGGTGATCGCGCCGCTGCTGTCGAGCGTGACGGTGATCGGCGCGTACCTGCTGTTCGGTGCGGTCGAGGGGCGGCGCGCGGGGGTGGCGCGGGTCGGCCTCGCAGGCGAGATGATCCTGGCCGTGGGCACCACGCTGGGTGTCGTCGTGCTGTCGCTGTGCCTGGTGATCCCGGTGCGCGCGCTGGGGTTGCGGCCGCGGCTGACCTACCGGTTCCCGGCGCAGGCGCGCCGCGACGTCGGCGGCATGGCGCTCGCCGGCGCGGTCACGGTCGGTGCGCAGCAGGTGGCGGTACTGGTGGCGCTGCGGCTTTCGTCCGGCGGGCCGGACGGCACGTACGTCGAGTACAACCTCGCGCAGACGATCTACCTGCTGCCGTGGGCGGTCCTCGCCGTGCCGCTGGCCACGGCGGCGTACCCGGCGCTGGCGGCCGCCCGCGACGACCGCGAGCGGTACCGCGAGACCCTGGCTCCGGCCGCACGCGGCATCCTGCTGCTGTCCTGCCTGGGTGCCGCCGCGCTGGTCGCGGTCGCCGGGCCGGTGGCGCGGTTCTTCGAGGTGCCGGCCGCCGAGCAGGGCATCGTCGGGTTCGCGCCCGGTTTGCTGGGGTACGGGATGTTCGCGGTGCTGACCCGGGCGCTGTACGCGCGCGGCGAGCCCGGACCGGCGGCAGCGGCCACCGCCGCCGGCTGGGGGTGCGCCGTGCTCGCCGCGATCGGGCTGGCCGCCGGGCTCGCCGACGAACGGCGGGTGCTCGCGCTCACGCTGGGTAACTCCATTGGCATGGTGGTACTGGGTGCGCTGCTGGTCGCGGTACTGGTGCGGCGGGCCGGGCGGGCGGCGCTGGCGGGCCTTTCGCAGGCGGCGCTGGTCGGTGTCCTGGCCGGTGGTGCCGCGGCGGCCGCGGGGTGGCTGGTCACCCGGGCGACCGGTACCCCGACCGACGGCGGCGCGGTCCTTCAGGGCATGCTGTCCGGAGCCGTCGTGGCCGCCGTTTTCGTCGGTGTCGCGTACCCGCTTGACCGGCACGACGTGCGGCCCATGATGAGAGCGGCGCGTAACGCGGGAAGGAGATCATGAGCGCCTTCACTGGTGATGTCGCCTTGGTCCTTGCTTCCAGCACCGGCGGGGTCGGGCAGCACGTGTCGTCGCTGACCCGGGGACTCCTGGCCGGCGGCGCCACCGTGACCGTGTGCGGCCCCGCCGACACCGACGAGCGGTTCGGGTTCGCGAAGGCGGGTGCCCGGTTCGAAGCCGTGGAGATCCCGCCCAACCCCCGCCTCACCGACGCGCGCGCCGTCGGCGACCTGCGCCGCGCCATCGGCACCGTCGACGTCGTGCACGCCCACGGCCTGCGCGCCGGGTTCGTGGCCGCGCTCTGCCGGCCCCGGCCGCCGCTGGTGGTCACCTGGCACAACGCGGTGCTCGCAGCCGGGCTGCGCGGCGCCGCGTCCCGCCTGGTCGAACGCGTCGTCGCCCGCACCGCCCAGATCTCCCTCGGCGCCTCCGACGACCTGGTGTCCCGCGCCGCCGACGTCGGCGCCCGCGACGCCCGGCTGTGCCCGGTCGCGGCGCCGGCACTGCCGCCGCCCCGGCGCAGCCGCGCCGCGGTGCGTGCCGAGTTCGCCGTCGAGCCCGAGCGGCCCCTCGTGCTGTCCGTCGGGCGGCTGCACCCGCAGAAGCGGTACGACATCCTCATCGACGCCGCCGCCCGGTGGCGCGAGCTGCGCCCCGCCCCGCTCGTGGTGATCGCCGGCACCGGGCCCGCGTACATGTCGCTGGCCCAGAGCATCTCCGCCGCCCGCGCACCGGTCACCCTGCTCGGCCACCGCAACGACGTGTCCGACCTGCTCGCCGGCGCCGACCTGGCGGTCGTCACCAGCGACTGGGAGGCACGCCAGCTGTTCGCGCAGGAGGCGCTGGAGGCTGGGGTACCGCTGGTCGCCACCGCTGTCGGCGGGGTGCCCGGGCTGGTCAAGGACGCGGCGCGGCTCGTGCCGCCCGGCGACGTCGACGCGGTCGACGCGGCCGTGCGCGAGCTGCTCGCCGACCCCGCGCTGCGGGCGGAGTACGCGCGGCGCGGACCGGTCCAGGCGGCCACCTGGCCGAACGAGGCCGACACCGTCGCCGCCGTGCAGGCGGTGTACGCCGAGGTCGTGGCGGCCCAGCCGCGATGAGGTTCTTGTTCTGTTCGGTGGCGCTGCTGCTGGTCTTGTTGAGCGGTGGCCCGGCCGCGGCGGCGCCCGCTCCGCGTCCAGCGCCCGTCGACTACGTGATCGTGGCGGGAGTCGCCGGGCTGCGCTGGGAAGACGTCGACCCGCGGGTCACGCCGACGCTGTGGGCGATGGCCGAACGCGGCTCGATCGGTTCGCTGTCGGTGCGCTCGGCGCAGCAGCCCACCTGCCCGCTGGACGGCTGGGTCACGCTCGGTGCTGGCAACCGCGCAGCCTGGATCACCAGCACCCCGTCCCGTACGCCCCCGCCGATCTGCGCCCGCCGCGACGTCACCGTCGAACGCCCCGACGGCATCGGCGCGTACCTGCCCGAGGTGCGGCAGGTCGTCCGGTACAACCAGGAGCAGTTGCCGTACGGGACGGTGCCCGGGGCGCTCGCTGAGTCGGTGCGCTGCACGGTCGCGATCGGCACCGGCGCCGCCGTCGCCGCCGCGCGGCCGTTCGGGCGGGTCGACCGCTACGAGCCGGGGCTGCCCGACAACGCCTCCCAGGCCCAGAAGCTGTTCGCCGACTGCCGGCTCGGCATCGTCGATCTTGGCACCGTCGCCGCCCAGGACGCCGCTATGCGGGAGGCGGAGGCGCGGCGGGCCGACGCGGCGCTGGCCGCGGTACTCGCCGCCCGTCCCAACGACTCCCTCGTCATCGTCGCCGGGCTGTCCGACACCGACCGCGTCAACCGCCTGCACGTCGCGATCGCCGACGGCCCCGGCTGGGAGGGCGGCTGGCTCACCTCAGCCAGCACCGGCCGTGACGGGTACCTGCAACTGGTCGACCTGGCACCCACCGCCCTGGCCGCGCTCGGCCGCGAACCGCCCGAACGGGTCTTCGGCGGCCAGCCCGCCCGCACCGTGCCCGGCCGCCCCGCCGAACTCGACGTCGCCGTCACCCAGCCCGCCGACGCCGACCGAGAAGCCGGTGCCCAACGCGACGTCGCCACCTGGTTCTTCGGCCTGCTCGCCGTCCTGCAACTGCTGCTCGCGATCCTGGTCGTACCGCTGCTGCGCCGCGCCCGCGGCCACGTCGGCCCGCACGGCCCCACACCGGCGCCGCGCAAGCTGGTCGCCGCCGTCGAGGTGCTGCTGGTCGCCGCCGCGCTGGCCATCCCGGCGGCAATGGTCGCGGACGCGGTGCCGTGGTGGCGCTCCGACCACGCCGGCCTGCTGTTCGCCGCGGTCACGCTGGCGGTACTGGCGGCGGGCACCGCCGCGGTGCGTTTCAGTCCCCGGTACCGGGCCACGCTGGGCCCGCTCGCCATGGTGGCGGCTGTCGCCGCGATCGTGGTCGGCGCCGACGTGCTCACCGGCGCCCGCCTCCAGCTCAACGGCGTCGCCGGCTACTCGGCGCTGACCGGCAGCCGGTACGCGGGGCTGGGCCGGGTCGGGCTCGGCGTGTTCCTGGCCGGCACCCTGCTGATCTCCGGCTGCCTGGCGCAGCGGGTACGCCGGGCGTGGCGGCCGGTGGTGTTCGGCATCGTCGGCGGGGCCGGCGTGCTGCTGGTCGGCAGCCCGTACCTGGGCGCCGACGCGGTCGGGGCGATCGCGCTCACCGCCGGCGTGTGCATCGCGGCGGCGATCAGCACCGGCGGTTGGCTGACGTTCGCCCGGCTGGCCTGGGCGACCCTGGCTGGCGTCGCGGTGACGGCCGGGTTCGCGTTGTTCGACCTGTCTCGCCCCGACGCCGAACGCGACCGCCTCGGGCGCTTCATCACGGCCCTCGGCGACGGCACCGGCGGCCGCGCCGTCCAACGAGCCGCCGCCTCCAGCGTGGGAGGGCTCGACGACAGCCCGCTGACCATCCTGGCGGTGGTGGGCGTGGTGCTGGTGTGGTTCGCGCTGCTGCGGCCGTGGGGCGGGCTCAAGCGGCTCCTCGGCCTGTACCCGGCCATCCGGGCCGCGATGGTGGGCATCACGACGGCGGCGATGATCGGGGGAGTGCTGGGCGGGTCCGGGCTGGACGTGGCTGGCGCGGTGGCCGCGTTGACGGTGCCGATGGCGGCACTGGCCGCGCTGCGTGTACTGGACCACGCGTCGGACCGCACCCTTCCCCCGCTGGACCCCGACCAACTCCCGTCCCCGCCGCCCACGGCCGCGCCCACCACGCCGCCTCGAGCACCGGCCGCGCTATCCCCGGACCCAGCCGCACCATCCCCCGGACCCGCGACGTCCTCTCCTGGGCCTGCCGTGCCGCCTCCGGGGGCTGCCGCGCCGTTTGCTGGGGCTGCGATGTCGTCTCCGGGACCTGCGGCGTCGTCCCCGGAGCGCGCCGTGCCTTCTCCTGGGCCTGCTGCGGCATCCGCTGCGGCGGATCCGGCGCTCACCGCGAAGGTGGACCCCGCTCCGGCTAAGCCTGACCCCACGGCGTCAGAGCCCACGCCCGCCGCGTAGCGTCCCGCGCCGTGCGCGCGTCCCGCGCCGTGCGCGCGTCCCGCGCCTCCTGCACCGTCGATCAAGGGCAAATGCACGTGGTTCGATCTCTTTTCCACGTGCATTTGCCCTTGATCGACGGACTTCTCCTTGATCGATGACGTTGCGGCGGGCGTAGCGGCGCTCTGTCAGGACGGCGGCGGCGTGCGGCCCGGACGGCCCGCCCCTTCGGCGCCCTTCGTACCGCGCTGGCCGCGGCTTGCGGCCGAGTTGGCGTGGGGCAAGCCAGCCACGTGCTGGCCGGGCCGAGGCGCACGCCGCGCGAAGCCGGCGCCGCGTGTGCCGGCCCGGCCAGCACGGGCCGTCGATCAAGGAGATCCGCGTTGATCAAGGGCAAACGCACGCGGAAGAGAGATCGAACCACGTGCATTTGCCCTTGATCAACGGGAGAGGGGTGCGGCGGCCGCGCGAGGGCGGCCGGCCCGCGACCGCCGCCCCGCAGGGCGGCGGTGGGGGGCGTCTCCGTGCGCTGGGCTGGGATGGTGTTACTGTGGAATCCCGTGGATCGCGCGATCATTTGGCCGCCGGTCGGCATCACTAGACGGACGACCACGGGAGCAGACGTTGGCCCCTTCAGCACGGACGACCAGGCACATTTTCGTCACTGGGGGCGTCGCCTCCTCGCTGGGTAAGGGCCTCACCGCCTCCAGCCTCGGCAACCTTCTGACAGCGCGTGGCCTGCGGGTCGTGATGCAGAAGCTCGACCCTTATCTGAATGTCGACCCCGGCACGATGAACCCGTTCCAGCACGGTGAGGTGTTCGTCACCGACGATGGTGCGGAGACGGATCTCGACGTCGGGCACTACGAGCGGTTCCTGGACCGGGATCTGTCCGGTGCCGCCAACGTCACCACCGGCCAGATCTACTCGGCGGTGATCGCCAAGGAACGGCGCGGTGAGTACCTGGGGGACACCGTCCAGGTGATCCCGCACATCACCAACGAGATCAAGGCTCGCATCCGGGCGATGGCCTCGCCTGACGAAGACGGGCGCACGCCCGACGTGGTGATCACCGAGGTGGGTGGCACGGTCGGTGACATCGAGTCGTTGCCGTTCCTGGAGGCGATCCGGCAGGTGCGCCACGAGATCGGCCGCGACAACTGCTTCTACCTGCATGTGTCGCTGGTGCCGTACCTGGCGCCGTCGGGGGAGCTGAAGACCAAGCCGACCCAGCACTCGGTGGCGCAGTTGCGCAACATCGGTATCCAGCCGGACGCGATCGTCTGCCGGTCAGACCGGGAGATTCCAGACAAGCTGAAGCACAAGCTGTCGCTGTACTGCGATGTGGACCGGGAGGCTGTCATCGCCGCCCCGGACGCGCCGAGCATCTACGACATCCCGAAGGTGCTGCACCGGGAGGGCCTGGACGCGTACGTGGTGCGGCGGCTCAATCTGTCGTTCCGGGACGTGGACTGGGCCAGCTGGGACGACCTGCTGGAGCGGGTGCACCGGCCGCACCACACGATCACCGTCGCGCTGGTCGGCAAGTACGTGGACCTGCCGGACGCGTACCTGTCGGTGAGTGAGGCGATCCGCGCCGCCGGGTTCAGCCACCGGGCGCGGGTCGAGCTGCGCTGGGTGCCCAGCGACGAGTGCGTCAGCGCCTCCGGCGCCGCCGCCGCGCTGGCCGGGGTCGACGGCATCGTCATACCGGGCGGGTTCGGCGTGCGGGGCATCGAGGGCAAGATCGGGGCCAGCCGGTACGCCCGCGAGAACGGCATCCCGATTCTCGGCCTGTGCCTGGGTCTGCAGTGCATGACGATCGAGGTGGCCCGGCACCTGGCCGGGTTGGAGGGCGCCAACTCGACGGAGTTCGACGAGGGCGCCGCGCACCCGGTGATCGCCACCATGGCCGACCAGGAGGACATCGTGGCCGGCAAGGGTGACCTGGGTGGCACGATGCGGTTGGGGGCGTACCCGGCGCAGCTGGCCGACGGTTCGCTGGTCGCCAAGGCGTACGGCATGGACGCGGTCAGCGAGCGGCACCGGCACCGGTACGAGGTCAACAACGCGTACCGCGAGGGGCTGACCCGTGCGGGTCTGCGCATCTCGGGCACCTCGCCGGACGGCCGGCTGGTGGAGTTCATCGAGCTGGACCCCGAGCTGCACCCGTTCTTCGTGGCGACCCAGGCGCATCCGGAGCTCAAGAGCCGGCCGACCCGGCCGCACCCGCTGTTCCACGCGTTCGTGGGTGCCGCGGTGACGTACTCGCAGGCCGATCAGCTGCCGGTGGAGATCGTGCCGCCGGCGGAGGCGCCGTCAGCGGCACGGCAGCAGCGCAACACGCGCGGCTCGGCTGCCACGAAGCCCGCCAAAGCGGCGACCTCGTCGTGAGTGAAGGGTCTGAGGGACACCAAGCGCACGAGTACGGGGTCGTCGCCCGGCATGAGCGCTTCAATGGCGCGATGTTCGAGGTCGTGACCGACGAGGTGACCATGCCGGGCGGCGGGGTGGCCGCGCGCGACTACCTGCGGCACGTCGGGGCGGTCGGCGTCGTCGCGGTCGACGAGCGTGACCAGGTGGTGCTGGTGCGCCAGTACCGTCACCCGCTGGGCCGGCGGCTGTGGGAGCTGCCCGCCGGCCTGATGGACGTCGACGGGGAGGACCTGCCGGCGGCGGCGCTACGCGAGCTGGCGGAGGAGGCAGACCTGAACGCGGGCCGGATCGACCTGCTGATCGACCTGCACACGTCGCCGGGCTGCTCCAACGAGGTGATCCGGCTGTTCCTGGCGCGCGACCTGTCACCGGTACCCGATGGGGAGCGCCACGAGCGGCACGATGAGGAGGCCGGTCTGGAGGTCGCGTGGTACGACCTGGACGAGGCCGTGGCCCGTGTCTTCGCCGGTCAGATCACCAACGCGGCGGCGGTCGGCGGCGTTCTCGCCGCCGCCCGCGCGCGAGACGCCAACTGGACGACGCTGCGCCCCGCGAACACCCCGCTGGTGCGCTGAAGACGCGCCGGGGCCAAGGCACGCGATCGTGCCTTGGCCCCGGAAGGCGGGTCCGTCAGGAGTCGCGCAGCGGGCGGCCCTGGCCGTCGACGCCACCGTTGACCAGGATCAGGATGCCGTCGATGAAACCCCAGATGCCGCCGAGGCCGCAGGTGACGATGGTGACGACCAGCTGGAGCACGCCGGTCTTCGTGTCACCCATGTAGAACCGGCCGACGCCGAAGCCGCCGAGGAAGATGCCGAGAAGGCCCGCGACGAGCTTGCTCTTGTCCGAGACGCCGCCCGGCGGGTACTGCTGGTACTGAGGATTGGTCATGAGGCGCCACCATAGTGATCAGACCAGGCGGTGCCGGGCACAGTGTCCACGATGTGAGACACTGTGCATAAGGTTGACACTTCGTTAGCCGGCTCGCCTACCGGCTGTCATCGTGCCGCCTGACCAAGGTGTCGGCCGGAGCTACGCTGCCGGCGCGGACGCTGGGCGTGATCGCGGGGCAACGGGGCCGCCGCGGCGCCGTCCGGGAAAGGGGTGTCGGCAACGTGAAGGTTGGAATCCCGCGCGAGGTCAAAAACCACGAGTACCGGGTGGCGATCACCCCCGCGGGCGTCAACGAGTTCGTACGCGGCGGCCACGAGGTGTACGTCGAGTCCGGCGCCGGTCTCGGCTCCTCGATCACCGACGCCGAGTTCGCCGTGGCGGGCGCGCACATCCTGCCCAGCGCCGACGACGTGTGGGGCGCCGCCGACTTGGTGCTGAAGGTGAAGGAGCCGATCGCCGAGGAGCATCATCGGATGCGCGCCGGGCAGGTGCTGTTCACCTACCTGCACCTGGCCGCGTCGAAGGCGTGCACCGACGCGCTGCTGGACCGCGGGGTCACCGGGATCGCGTACGAGACGGTGGAGGCCGCCGATCGGACGCTGCCGCTGCTGGCGCCGATGTCCGAGGTGGCCGGCCGGCTCGCCCCGCAGGTCGGCGCGTACCACCTGATGCGCTCCGGTGGTGGCCGCGGCGTGCTGATGGGCGGCGTCTCCGGCGTGTACGCGGCGAAGGTGGTCGTCATCGGTGCCGGCGTGTCCGGCATGAACGCCGCCGCGATCGCGCTGGGCATGCAGGCCGAGGTGTTGCTGCTCGACCGCAATATCAACAAGCTGCGCTCGGCGGACGCCATCTACCAGGGTCACCTGCAGACCGTTGCCTCCAACGCATACGAGGTGGAGCGCGCGGTGCTCGACGCCGACATGGTGATCGGCGCGGTGCTGGTGCCCGGCGCGAAGGCGCCGACGCTGGTCTCCAACGAACTGGTCTCCCGCATGAAGCGCGGCAGTGTGCTCGTCGACATCTCCATCGACCAGGGTGGCTGCTTCGAGGACTCGCGGCCGACCACGCACGCCGACCCGGTGTACAAGGTGCACGACTCGGTCTTCTACTGCGTGGCCAACATGCCCGGCGCGGTGCCGCACACCAGCACGTACGCGTTGACCAACGTCACCCTCCCGTACGCTCTCGAACTGGCCAACCACGGCTGGCGCGAGGCGCTGCGGCGCGACTCCGTGCTGGCCAAGGGCCTGAACACGCACGACGGGCACGTCACCTACGGCCCGGTCGCCGAGGCGCACGGTATGGCCAGCACGGCGCTGGAGGAGGTAATCGGTGAGCGCGAGCAGTGAGGGAGCGCAGCGACCGAGCCCCGCAGTCGCGAACGAAGAGGTGACAGCATAGCGACGGGTATAGAGCGGGCCGTTTCTACGTACCTGGACCATTTGACTGTCGAACGTGGCCTGTCGGCGAACACGCTCGCGTCGTACCGGCGCGACCTCGACCGGTACACGATGACACTGGCGGCGGACGGCGTCACCGACCTGCGGACGGTGGCGCCCGCGCACATCACAGCGCATGTCGCCGCGCTGCGCGCCGGCGACGCCGAGCATCAGCCGCTGTCGGCTGCGTCGGCGGCGCGGGCGGCCAGCGCGGTCCGCGGCCTGCACCGGTTCGCGGTGCGCGAGGGCCTGGTCGAGGCCGACGCCAGCCGCGACGTGCGCCCGCCGGTGCCGCCGCGCCGGCTGCCCAAGGCCCTGGATGTGTCCGAGGTGGAGCGACTGCTCGCGGCCGTCGACGGTGGCGACGCGCTCGGCTTGCGCGACCGGGCGCTGCTGGAGTTCCTGTACGGCACTGGGGCGCGTATCTCCGAGGCGGTCGGCGCCGCGATCGACGACCTGGACCGCGAGGAGGGCACCGCGCTGCTGCGCGGCAAGGGCGGAAAAACCCGCCTGGTACCGGTTGGCGGCTACGCCTGCGAGGCGCTGGACGCCTATCTGGTGCGCGCCCGGCCGGAACTTGTCAAGAAGAGCACACCGGTCGTGTTCCTCAACGCGCGCGGCGGTCCACTGTCGAGGCAGAGCGCCTGGACGATCCTGCACCGCGCGGCTCAGCGTGCCGGCCTGCCGGTAGATGGGCCCAGAGCCGTGTCGCCGCATACGTTGCGTCACTCGTACGCTACGCATTTGCTTGATGGCGGGGCCGATGTGCGGGTGGTGCAAGAGCTGCTGGGTCACGCGTCCGTGACCACGACACAGGTCTACACGTTGGTTACTGTGGAGCGGCTGCGCGAGGTCTATGTGACGGCGCATCCCCGGGCACTCTCTTAAGGCCGTCCGTCGGAGTGTCGCCCGGGCCGAGACCAGGACCGTAGCGTACAGTCGGGCAACGACCCGGGCTCCGTGTGGCGGCAGCAGCGGTCCGGTCGGGTCCGACGCGGAGCGGTCGTCGGGAGGGGGCGCAGCAGGCCATGGCTGGTAACGGTGAGAGGGTCGAGTCGTGGACCTCCACCCTGCGCGCGGAACAGCACGCGATGGACCTGGGTGCCGACCTCGGCCCCGCGGATCCCACGGCGTACACCATGCGGCGACCCATCCCCGAGCCGATGCCCACCGACCGGCACGGTCCGGCCCGCATCATCGCCCTGGCCAATCAGAAGGGCGGCGTCGGCAAGACCACCAGCACGATCAACCTGGGCGCGGCGCTCGCCGAGTACGGCCGGCGCGTGTTGCTCGTCGACTTCGACCCCCAGGGCGCGCTCTCCGTCGGGCTCGGCGTCAACCCGCACAATCTGGACCTCTCGGTCTATAACCTGCTGATGCAGGACGACGTTATGGCCGAAGACGTCCTCATCAAGACCGACGTCGCCGGCCTGCACCTGCTGCCGGCCAACATCGACCTGTCGGCCGCCGAGATCCAGCTCGTCAACGAGGTCGCCCGCGAGATGGCCCTGGCGCGCGTGCTACGCAGCGTGCGCAAGGAGTACGACTACATCCTCATCGACTGCCAGCCCTCGCTCGGCCTGCTGGCCATCAACGCGCTCACCGTCGCGCACGGCGTGCTGATCCCGCTGGAGTGCGAGTTCTTCAGCCTGCGCGGCGTGGCGCTGCTGCTGGACACCATCGACAAGGTGCGCGAGCGGCTCAACTTCGACCTCGAGCTCGAGGGCATCCTCGCCACCATGTACGACAGTCGCACCACACACTGCCGGCAGGTGTTGCAGCGGGTCGTCGAAGCGTTCGGCGACAAGGTGTACCAGACCGTCATCACCAAGACGGTCAAGTTCCCCGAGTCCACAGTGGCCGGTGCACCGATCACCACCCTCGACCCCGCGTCTTCCGGTGCGCGCAATTACCGGCAGCTGGCCCGCGAGGTGATCGCCGCCCAGTCCGAGCGGTAACCGGCGGTGCTTTTCGCGCTCGGTCAGCCGGCGTCGTTCGCCGGCCTCGTCATCGCGTTCCTGCTCGCGGTCACCGTGCGCGCCGTCATGCTCCGGCTCGTGCTTCGGTGGGTGGGACACCTCTTTGGGCGGGTGCCGCTGCTGCCGGACCCGCGCCGCGACCTCGACCCGTTCGGCGCCGTCGCCGCCGCCCTCGGCGGCACCGGCTGGGGACACGGCGTCGACGATCCGCCGCGAGGCCGCGGGCGGCAGGCGATCGTGTACGCCGTCGGCCCGCTCGTCGGTCTGGTACTCGGCGAACTGGGGCTGCTGGCGTTCACGCTCGTGTACCCGGACTACTCAGCCGCCCTGCTCATCAACGAGCCGTCCGACGTACTGCGCGGAGCGATCGCGCCGACCGCCGGGGCCCAGATGCTACTGTCAGTCGCCGTTGGCCTGCTCTGCTTCGGCCTGCTGGCGCTGGTGCCGCTGCCGCCGCTGGACGGGTTCGGGCTGCTATGGGCGAGCATGCGCCGGCCCACCGCGGGCGGGCTGAAGGCGCGGCACTGGCTCGCCGACAACAACCTGGGCGTGGTCGCGCTACTGATACTGCTGATCTTCCCGTTCGGCGCGCCGTTGCTGCACTGGCTGTTCGACCTGGTGGGTGGGCCACTGATGAGGATGTGGGCATGAGCACGGCCGTGTCATACGGTCAGGGTGTGGATCCGCCTGTCCTGCCTCCTACCGACGTCGCGGCCCCGGCGCCTTCGGACGTCGCACCGGCCGAGACCGGCAAGTTCACCGTGCGGTTGGCGAACTTCACCGGGCCGTTCGACCTGCTGCTCCAGCTCATCGGCAAGCACAAGCTCGACGTCACCGAGGTGGCGCTGCACCAGGTCACCGACGAGTTCATCGCCTACATCCGGGCGATGGGTGACAATTGGGACCTCGACGAGGCCAGCGAGTTCCTGATCATCGCGGCCACCCTGCTTGACCTCAAAGCCGCCCGGCTGCTACCCACCGCCCAGGTCGAAGACGAAGACGACCTCGCCCTGCTGGAGGCCCGCGACCTGCTGTTCGCGCGGCTGCTGCAGTACAAGGCGTACAAAGAGGCGGCGGCGCACATCGCGGCCCTGGAATTCGAAGGCGCCCGGCGGTACCCGCGCTCGGTCTCCCTCGAACCCCGCTATGCCGACGCCCTGCCCGACCTGGTTCTCGGCATCGGCCCCGAACGGCTGCTGAAGCTCGCGATCAGGGCCATGACCCCCAAACCGGTCAAAGTCGTCTCCATCGACCACGTGCACCAGGTACGCGTCAGCGTCCGCGAACACGCCGCCCTGCTGCGCGACCGGCTGCGCCGGGCCGGCACCGCCACCTTCCGGGTGCTGTGCGCCGACTGCCAGTCGACACTTGAGGTGGTGGCGCGCTTCCTGGCGCTGCTGGAGCTGTACCGGGAAGGCCTGGTCGGATTCGCGCAGGTGCAGGCGCTGGGAGAATTGACCGTGCGCTGGACCGGCGGCGACGACGCGGGCACCGACCTGGACATCGACGAGTACGCAGGGTCGCCGGTGCAGGACGCGGCGGCGGAGGAACCAACGCCCGACGGGGAAGCATTGCCGGACGGGGAAGCATTGCCGGACGGGGAAGCATTGCCGGACGGGGAAGCATTGCCGGACGGGGAAGCATTGCCGGACGGGGAAGCATTGCCGGACGGGGAAGCATTGCCGGACGGGGAAGCGTTGCCGGACGCGGAAGCATTGCCGGACGAGGAAGCCGAGGACAGCCGGGATGAGTGACGAACGGCCGGAGTCCCTGGCCGAACAGGCCGCCGGATGGGTGCCGCCCTGGGACCGCCCCGACTACGTGCCGCCCTCCGAACGCCCCACCGACCCCGCCCCGCCGGAGCCGGAAGCCGAGGCGGAGGCGGAGCAGGCGAGCGACGCCACAGGAGAATCGGCCGCGGAGGCCGGGTCCGCGGTGGAGGCCGCGCCGGCTGGTGATGCGGTGGAGGCGGAGCAGGCCAGCGACGCCACGCGGGAAGCGGCGGCGGACGCCGGGTCCGCCGTGGAGGCCGACCCGGTCGACGACATCGAGTCGCTGTCCGCCTTCGACATGGGCGCCGTCGCGGAAGCCGCTGGCGCGCCGGAGGCGGTGGAGGCCGGCGACGCCGTGCCGGTCCCGGCTGCGGACGCTGCGGCTGTCGCCGGGCAGGTGGCCGAGGCGGAGGCCGACGCCATCGAGGCCGAGGCGGCGGTCGTGGCCGCTGCTGCTGCTGCGGTCGGTGCCAAGGAGAAGGCCCCGGAGCATGCGCTGGCGCTGATCGACGACGCCGAGTTGCGGGGGGCGCTGGAGGCGATCCTGCTGGTCGTCGACGAGCCGGTGAGCGAGATCGTGCTGGCGCAGGTGCTGGAGCAGCCCACCGACCGAATCGCCGCGACGCTCACCCGGATCGCCGAGGACTTCACGAGCGCCGGGCACGGGTTCGAACTGCGCCGCGCGGCTGGCGGCTGGCGGCTGTACACCCGGCCGGCGTACGCGCCGTACGTGGAGCGGTTCGTGCTCGACGGGCAGTCGGTGCGGCTGACCCAGGCCGCCCTGGAGACCCTCGCCGTGATCGCGTACAAGCAGCCCGTCACCCGATCGCGCATCTCCGCCATCCGCGGCGTCAACTGCGACGGCGTCATCCGCACCCTGGTCTCGCGCGGCCTGGTCGAAGAGTGCGGCACCGAACCGGACACCGGCGCGCACCTGTACCGTACGACGGTGCTGTTCCTGGAAAAGCTCGGTCTCAACGCGGTCGACGAGCTGCCGCCGCTGGCCCCGTTCCTGCCCGACGACGTGGACGAGTTCGCCGATGCCCAGTAAACGGCCAGCTGCGAGGGCGAACCAGACGACCGGTGAGCGGCTACAGAAGGTGCTCGCGTCGGCCGGGGTCGCGTCCCGGCGTGCCAGCGAGGAGCTGATCGCCCGCGGCCGGGTGACCGTCGACGGCAAGGTGGCCAGCCTCGGTGACAAGGTCGACCCGAAGACCGCTGTCATCCACGTCAACGGCGAGCGGGTCGTCACCGACAGCCGGCTGGTCTACCTGGCGATGAACAAGCCCCGCGGTGTGGTGTCCACCATGGCCGACGAGCGTGGCCGGGAGGCGATCGCCGACTACATCGGCACGCTGGAGCAGCGGGTCTATCACGTCGGGCGGCTCGACGCCGACAGCGAGGGACTGCTGCTGCTCACCAACGACGGCGCTCTCGCGCACCGGCTGACGCACCCGTCCTTCGAGGTGCCCAAGACGTATCTGGCCGAGGTCGCCGGGCCGGTGCCGCGCGGCGTGGGGCGCAAGTTGCTGGCCGGTGTCGAGCTGGAGGACGGCCCGGCGAAGGCGATCGCGTTCCGGGTGGTCGACACCGTCGGGCGGACCGCGCAGGTGGAGATCACGCTGCACGAGGGGCGCAAGCACATCGTGCGCCGGCTCCTCGACGAGGTGGGGCACCCGGTGTCCCGGCTGATCCGCACCAGGATCGGCCCGATCTCACTGGGCAACATCAAGGTCGGTCGCACCCGCCGGCTGACGCAGACCGAGGTCGCCGCCCTGTTCCGCGCCGTCGACGAGGAAGCTCCCACGCCTTCGTGACCGAGCTGTGGCTCGCCGCCGGCCGGTGGAGGCGGTGTCGCACGACCGGGTCCGTGCGCCGCGGGACTTTCTGAGCACCTGGCCCGCCGATACGGCAACCAACGCCGAGGCGCCAGCCACTGTCCGCGTATCCGAAAATCTGCCTCCCGCGCTGCTGGCGCTGTTTCGACGGGCCGGCGGCGTCTATGGGGAGTGCGGCGCCGCCGTCGCGTGGTAGGCCAGGCCGGCGCGGCCGTACGGGGTGACCGCCGTGCGGTAGCCGGCGGCCGTCAGCCAGGCGGTCACCACCTCGCGGTGGTACACCGAGGAGCGGAAGGTGCCCGACGTGAAGTGCACACCCGTTTCGTCGGTGGCCAGCTCGCCGGGAAGGTCGCACGCGGCGTAGTACTCGGTGCGCAGGGTCGTGGCGGCCGGTGACGTGTCGTAGGTCAGCACCAGCGCGTCGGCGCCGGTGGTGGCCGCTGCGGTGAGCGCCCGCGGCGGGTCGGGCAGGTTGCCGAAGACGTTGAACGGGTATCCGATCAGCAGCGACCCGGCGGGCAGGGGGAGTGTGGCCAGGTCAACGGCGTCGGCCCGCACCGCGTCGGCTCCCAGCGCCCGGGTGGCCTCGACGGCGCCGGCGGCGAGGTCGACGCCGAGGTATTCCAGGCCGAGGCGGCGTGCGACCGGCAGCAGCAGGCTGCCGTCGGCGCAGCCGACCTCCACCAGCGACCGGTATCCGGTGGCCACTGTGGACACCAGCCGCCGCTCGGCGTCGAGGTGGGCCCGCACGGCGGCCGGCTGGTTGGTGACGATCCGCGACCAGAGCTGGTCGAGGCTAGTAGACATGGCTGCCGAGCTGCGCGCCCCGGCTGGGCCGCAGCAGCGACAGGCTCCCGTCTTCGGCGGGCACGCCGAGGATCAACGCCTGCGACTTGAACCCGGCGATGTTCTTCTCCGGCAGGTTCACCACGCCGACGACGAGGGTGTCGAGAAGTTCCTCCGGCCGGTACTCGCGGGCGGCCTGCATGCTGGACCACCGTTCGCCGATCTCGGGGCCGAAGTCGACCAGCACCTTGTAGCTGGGGGTGCGCGCCCGGGGGAACTCTTCCACCTTGACGATGCGTCCGGCGCGCATATCGACCTTGGTGAAGTCTTCGTATTCGATGAACACGATCTCAGTGTGCCAGTGGCTGGCCAGCGTCGGCGCGCGGCACGAGCCGCAGGATGACGCGGTGGTCGTGCCCGCTGCCGTACTTGGCGTCGAACAGCGCCACCACGGTTGCCCGCCGCGACTGGTCGTGCTGGTCGAGGCGGACCATGTCGAAGATGGCGTCGCGCAGGCCGCCGACGGCGAGGCTGAGCCGGCGGGCGCCGTGGTCGGTGAGGTGGTCCAGCAGCGACGAACCGTCGACGAAGCAGTCGCCGTCGAGCCGCACGAAATGGGCGTGGCTGGTGGCCAGGTCGGCGGTGCCGAGCCGGATCGTCAGCGACAGCGACATGAACTCTTCCAGCGTGCGGGTGGTCGAGTCGCCCCACAGTTCCTCGAAGCGGCTGGACACGAACTCGCCCAGCGGGCTGGACATGAACGCCTCGATCTGCCGCGCGTCGTACGCCCGGACTCCGACCGGGAAGAACGAGATGAACGACTTGTCGTCCCACCGGTACAGCTGGATCGACGGTGAGGCGTCGTAGACGCGCACCTGTAGCTGCCGGGCGACCAGCGGGTCGAGCCGGCGGCGCAGCGTGTACAGGTGCCGCAGGTTGTCCATGATCAGCAGTGGGACCTGGGTGTGGTGCAGTTCCTCGGCGCGCTGCTCGGCGGCCGAGGACTCCGGGTCGAGCAGCAGCACCCGCACCTCGACGCCGGCGCGCACGGCGGTGGTGACCGCGTCGAGGAACCGGTCGCGGTATCGGTCTTCCAGCAGCCCCGTCCAGGTCTCCAGGATGTCGACCTCGACCCTGGCGGCGGCGATGTTCGTCACCAGCTGGTCGTGGTTGAGGGTGCGGTGCTCCTCGACGGCGTTACGCCGCATGTCTTCGAATATCGGGTCGAACACGACAAATGACAGCGCCACCATCACCAGGCTGGCACCGAGGTTGACCATGATTTCCTGGGCGTAGCCAGGCGCCCAATGGCCCGCGACCAGCAAAATCGTGCCGGCGACGCCGAGCAGGACGGCGAGCGTGATCTGCCGCCGGCGCGAGCGCAGGAAACGCGCGAGCGACGACATGGCACGCAGCCTACTCAAGGTCGGCCGTGAGGGTGGAATCGCGACCGGGCATGATTGAGGATGGCAAGGTAGTTCGTGAGGAGGCGTGGTGACGGAAATGGTGGATTCCGGGCGTTGTGTGGTCGCTGTCGACGGCCCGTCCGGTTCGGGCAAGTCCACCGTTTCGCGGCGGCTGGCCTCGGCGCTCGACGCCCGATACCTGGACACCGGTGCGATGTACCGGGCGGTGACGTGGGCGGTGCTGCAATCCGGCGTCGACCCGCACGACGGCGACGCGGTGGCCAAGGTCGCCGGTGAGGTCGAGCTTGAGATCGGCACCGACCCGACCGCGCCGCACATCACCGTCGACGGCACGTCGGTCGACGGCCCCATCCGGGGCCAGGAGGTGACCAGCGCGGTGTCCGCGGTCGCCGCGGTGCCGTGGGTGCGCCAGCTGCTGGTGGCCCAGCAGCGCAAGCTCATCGCCGAAGCGGGGCGCGTCGTCGTCGAAGGCCGAGACATCGGCACCGTCGTCGTGCCCGACGCGGACCTGAAGGTGTACCTGACCGCCTCCGCTGACGCGCGGGCCCGCCGCCGCAGCGCGGAAAACGCCTCCGACGTGGCCGCGACCGCCGCCGACCTGCACCGCCGCGACCAGCTCGACTCGACGCGGGCCACCGACCCGCTCCAGCAGGCCGACGACGCGGTCGTGCTCGACACCACCGGCCTGGGCATCGACGAGGTCGTGTCCCGGCTACACACGCTGCTCGACGGGCGGGTACAGGCGTGACGCTGCCCTCCGAGATCGCCGAGTCCACCGAGCCGACCGGCTACATACCGGTCGTCGCCGTCGTGGGCCGCCCCAACGTCGGCAAGTCCACCCTGGTCAACCGCATCATCGGCCGCCGCCAGGCCGTCGTCGAAGACACCCCCGGCGTGACCCGCGACCGGGTGCCGTACGACGCCAACTGGTCCGGCCGGCAGTTCACCGTCGTCGACACCGGCGGCTGGGAGCCCGACGCCCGCGACCGCGCCGCCGCCATCGCCGCCCAGGCCGAATCCGCGGTCGCCACCGCCGACGTGGTGCTGTTCGTCGTCGACGCCATGGTCGGCGCCACCGACGTCGACGAAGCCGCCGTCAAGATGCTGCGCCGCAGCGCCAAACCCGTGCTGCTGGTGGCGAACAAGGCCGACAACAACAACATCGAGCTCGAATCGGCCGCATTGTGGTCGCTGGGCCTCGGCCAGCCGTACCCGGTCTCCGCCCTGCACGGGCGAGGCTCCGGCGACCTGCTCGACGCCGTCCTCGACGCCCTGCCCGCACCACCGCCGATAGCCGAACCCACCGAGCGCGGCCCCCGCCGCGTCGCCCTCGTCGGCCGCCCCAACGTCGGCAAATCCAGCCTGCTCAACCGCCTCGCCCGCGAAGAACGCGCGGTCGTCGACCCGGTCGCCGGCACCACCGTCGACCCCGTCGACAGCCTCGTTTCGATCGGCGGCGAAACCTGGCAACTGGTCGACACCGCCGGCCTGCGCAGGCGCGTCGGCACGGCCAGCGGCACCGAGTACTACGCCAGCCTGCGCACCGCCGGCGCCATCGAAGCCGCCGAGGTCGCCGTCGTCCTGTTCGACGCCAGCGAGCCGATCAGCGAGCAGGACCAGCGAATCATCGGCATGGTCGTCGAGTCTGGCCGGGCAGTGGTGATCGCCTTCAACAAGTGGGACCTGGTCGACGACGACCGCCGTTACTTGTTGGCGAAGGAAGTCGACCGGGAACTGCGGCGGATCCCTTGGGCGCTGCGGGTCAACATTTCCGCCATGACCGGGCGGGCCGTCGACAAACTAGCGCCGGCGTTGCGTACCGCGCTGGACAGCTGGGAAATGCGGGTACCAACCGGGCAGCTCAACCAGTGGCTGACCGCACTCGTGCAGGAGACACCACACCCGGTGCGTGGAGGGCGGGCGCCTCGCATCCTGTTCGCCACGCAGGCGGGGACTCGGCCGCCGCGGTTTGTGCTGTTCACCACCGCGCCGCTAGACGCTGGATATCAGCGGTTCGTGGAGCGGAAGCTGCGGGAGGAGTTCGGGTTCGAAGGCAGCCCGGTGGAGGTCTCCGTCAAGCCTCGCAAGCGGCAAGGGCCTGGAGGGCGGGGCAGGCCGCACGGCTAGCGGTGGGGCGTTTGCGTGGTCTGGGACGGGCTGCGCTACGCTGTATCGGCTGCTGCGGTTGAGGCCGTGGTGGACGGGACGTGGCGCAGTTTGGTAGCGCACTTGACTGGGGGTCAAGGGGTCGTCGGTTCGAATCCGGCCGTCCCGACAGCGCGAGGGTTTCCGCAGGTCAGCGACTTGCGGGAGCCCTCATTTCATTGCTCGGCATGAATGCCTGGTCTAGCACGCCACTGTCGGACCACTTGACTCGCCGAGGTTTCTGCCATGTCGAAGCTCGACATCACCAAGCTCACCATCGATCTCTCACCGGTCTGGGCCGGGTTCCTGCGGGACTGGGACCGGACCCTGCGGGCCTGTCGGGCTCGTAAATTCAGTTCGGGGCTGTGACGTGCGCTTTTGTGCGAGGTCTACCCGGCGGCAGCGACAACGATCGAGGTCATGTCAGCGTCGTTGATCTACCTGGTCCTGCGCCAGGTTCTGCAGCTGCTCACCCACCTCGCCCGTGATGGCGGTGCGAAAGACGTTGAGTTGCTCGTGTTGCGGCATCAGGTGGCGGTGCTGCGCCGGCAGGTCCACCGTCCGGAACTGCAGCCCGCGGACCGGGTGCTGTTGGCGGCGCTGTCGCGGCTGCTGCCCAGACCACGCTGGTCGACGTTCTTCGTCACCCCGGCGACGCTGTTGCGCTGGCACCGCCAGTTGATCGCCCGACATTGGACCTACCCACATCCGCGACCCGGTCGACCACCAGTGGACCGGGAGATCCGTGACCTCGTGTTGCGGCTGGCCGCGGAGAACTCGACCTGGGGGCATCGCCGCGTGCAGGGCGAACTGGCTCGGCTGGGCTACCAGATCGCGTCCAGCACCGTCTGGAAGATCCTGCACCATGCTGGTGTCGACCCAGCACCGCGACGGAGCGGACCGACTTGGCAGCAGTTCCTCACCGCCCAGGCGCACACCATGCTGGCCTGCGACTTCTTCACCGTCGACACCGTGTTCTTCCAGCGGATCTACGTCCTGTTCTTCCTCGAGCTCGCCACCCGCCGGGTCCACGTCGTCGGGGTCACCGCGCACCCGACCGGCGACTGGGTCACCCAACAGGCACGGAATCTCCTCATGGACCTCGGCGACCGGGCGGAGAAACTCCGGTTTCTGGTGCGGGATCGGGACACGAAGTTCACCGCGCAATTCGACACGGTGTTCACCGCGGCGGGGGTGGAGGTGATCCGCACGCCGCCGCAAGCCCCACGGGCGAACGCGTACGCGGAGCGCTGGGTCGGCAGCGTTCGACGCGAGTGCACCGACCGAATGCTCATCGCCGGCGAACGGCACCTGACGAGCGTGCTGACCGAATACACCGCCCACTACAACGACCATCGACCACACAGATCGCTCAGCCAACGCCCACCGAACCCGCCATCACGACACGCCGTCAACCTCGACACCGCACGGGTCCAACGACGCCCGATCCTCGGCGGACTGATCAGCGAATACATGCAGGCCGCGTAGCAAGACCCAATTTGCGAGCCCCACACCCTCGGCGCCTGTTCCGGAATGACAACCATTGTCGCGTCCTCTTGAAGGTTGCGGATGATCAAGACACGGACCGGCGGTCCGCAGAGTAGGTCCGGATGATCGGTTGGCCAGTTGTCCGGAGTAAGTCTGCGGAAAGCCCAGCCCTGCGTACGCCGGCGCTATGCCGCTGTCACGATCCCATGAAGTCGGATGCGTGGTCGCGTGCCCACTGGCCAAACGAGCGGCCTGGACGGCCGAGTACCTCGGCCAGCGTGGCGTAGGCGCCATCGGGATGGACGCTGGTGTCGTGGGGTTCGTCGACGGCGCCCGCCACGCCGTCGTAGCTCTCGAACCCGAACAGGAAGTCGGCGTTCGCCGCGGCGAACCCGCCCTGCTGCCGGTAGAAGGCACTGGCCCGTTCCGGGGTGACCTCCTCCAGGACAATCTCCTGCCCGATCGCGGCCGCGATCGCTGCGACCTGCTCGCGCTTGGTGAGCGTCGCAGGCCCGACGATCGTGTCGATACGGCCACGGCGCTCAGGGTCGAGCAGATCGGCGACGATGACGTCGGCGATGTCCCGTTCGTGGATCGGGTTGCCGGCCTGCTCCGGGAACGGTTCGACGACCCGGCGGTGCGCTCTGATCGACGGGCCCCAGATCAGCAGGGCATTGTTGGCGAACTCGCCGGGGCGTACGATGGTCCAGGCCAGACCGGACGCCATGACGGCCTGCTCCACGGGCAGGTTGTAGGTGGTGTCGTAGCCGGCGGTCACCGCTGCCGAGGACGCGACCACGATGTGGTCGATCCCCGCTGTCCGGGCGTGCTCGACCACCTCTTGCACGGTGTCAGGTAGCGAGATGAGCACCAGTTGCGCCGCCCCGGCGAACGCGGCGCGGAGTGTCGACGGCGCGGCGAGGTCACCGGCTACCACCTCGGCCCCGGGTGGAAGCTGCGCTGCTGCGGTGCGCCGTGACACCGCACGGACCCGACAACCGGCATGCAACAGTTCGGCCACCACGCACCGGCCGACGGCGCCAGTCGCACCCGTGACGACGACCAGACCCTTGGCTGCATCGCGAGAGATCACTGTCCCAAACTAGTGCCAGGATGTCCGATCTCAATGATCATGGCAGTGGCGCAAGGGCGCTGATCAGCGAGACACCGGTTTCTGTTGAGACATGATCGCTGCTGTTCGTCTCAAAAATGATTCCAGTTCTTGGAGCGAGTCTGTCTGTCTCAAAAATCCTGGCGGGGCAAGGATGTCTGAGCTGCTTAATGACATTTCGGGTGAGACGGTTTTGCTGGGATTCTCAATGTACTTGCGGGTTTTGAGGTATCGCCCGCCGTCGTTCGCCGAGGAAGGGATAGCCGATCCGGCTGTCGCTTACGGTGCCTGGATCTTGATCTGCCGGTGCAGTCCCGTGGAGTCGTAGCGACCTGGGCCGGTAGGCGGCGGGCTCGGCGCCTACCGACGATTCAACGGGTCTTGTCAGAGGGGGCCCCTACGATGTGCCGATGACGCGATTCGTGCAGCAGCCCGATTACGAGGGTGCGGAGTTCATTGACCTGTCCATGGCCGGCGCGACCTTCCGGGAGGTGGATCTCAGCGGCGCCCGGATGCGTGGTGTCGTGCTGTTCAACGCCGACATCGACGGGGCGATCAACGGGCTGCGCGTCAACGGCGTGGAGGTGATGCCGTTGATCGAGGCCGAGCTGGATCGCCTGCACCCCGAACGGCTGCGACTGCGGCCGACCACACCTGAGACGATGCGCGACGCGGTGGACGTCATCGAGGAGCTGTGGCGCGCGACGGTCCAACGCGCGAGCGCGCTGCCGGACGAGGCCGTCTACAGATCAGTGAACGACGAGTGGTCACTGGCCCAAACCCTGCGCCACACGATCTTCGTCGTGGACGCCTGGTATGGCCACGCGACGGCCCTTCGCCCGAGCCCGTTCCATCCGATCGGCGTACCCGCATCGTTCACCACCGACGGCGCCGAGTTCGGCATCGACGAGTCGGCCGCGCCCACCCTCGACGAGATCCTCGCCGTGCGCGCCGAGCGGATCGCCGATCTGCGCGCATATCTGGCGCAGGTCACACAGGAGGAGCTGGACCGGGTGCGCGGGCCGAACACCGCGATCGGCTGCCCGCCGCCCGCCGAACGTACGGCGGTTAAGTGCCTGCAAGTCATCTTCAGCGACCAGTGGGCGCACGTGCAGTTCGCCAACCGCGACCTGGCCGTCCTGGAACAGGAGTATGCGTGATGCTCCGCGAGGTCCAAGAACCACAAGCGTCTAGCATGACGCGAAGTTGTCCGATCTCAAGGATCATGGCGGTGGCAAGCGTTCTGGACCGCCCCGGGGTGACAAGTCGGGTGAGAATCCCAGGTTGCGGCTAGTCTCAACGTTGCTTCATGCTTGTGGATCTTCGTCCGGAGTCTTGGTGATCATGGCGGTCTGGTGACTGTTTGACCTGCGTGGCGACAGGTTGGTTGCGACGCCCGCGCCGCGACTCTCGTTATTGGTGACGCCTTCTGGGCTTCTCCGGCGTTGACGAAGGTGGTGTGCGAGAAGGGCGATGACATCCGGGTAGATGATCAGTTCGATGCGTTCGGAGCTGGGCTGTAGCGGGTCTCCATATGGGTCTTCTTCAAGGTTTTCAAGCCGGGCCTGCCAGGCGAGTTGCATGGGTGAGCGGCTGAAGCGGTTGAATTGCGGTGCGGTGTCGCGCAGGGCTTGACGGTAGGCGCGATCGGCTATGGATGGTCCGTGCTGGCGCGCGAGCTGGCGGTGGTGCCGGTTGGCGGCATGCCGCGCAACACCTGTTGTCCGGCCCCAAGCAGAACGACCTGGGCCGAAGACCATGTTGCCCTCACCGCGATCATGGGGATCGGCCGGGAGAAGGAGTGCTCGCTGGCTGGGCGATCAGGCAGCCGGTTTCTCATCGAGGAGTGGGGCTATCCGGAGATCGGCGTGTATTTCGCCGACTGTCCCTCGGCAGGCCACGACATGATCGCGTTCGACTACCGGGAATGCGGTTCCGAAGGTGAGCCGCGTGTCGTCCACGTTGACCAGGAGGTCGACTACCGGATCACCGTGCTCGCGCCAGATTTCGTCAGCTTCATCCAAGCGCTGCGACCGGAAAGTGACTACGACTATGACTGAGGAGCCGGCCGGGGTGATTCGGCCCCCCGATGGTCGGCAGTCACCGCTGGGTGAACCGGTGGGCAGCTCAGCGATGTGAGGAATGTTTGCTGGACTCGGAGGCGAACAGTTCGGCAAGTAGAACCATCTCCGGGTATGTGGCCAGCTCGACGCGGTGTCGACTCGGGCGGTAGGGGTCGGCGCCAGGGTCGCATCGGAGTTGGGTGAGTCGGTGCGTCCAGCGGTGCTGGAGGTCGGGCTGGTCGTCGGCTTCGAGCCAGTCGTGGACGAGGTCACGGGCGCGGGTGAGTGCTGCGTTTAGGATCGTGGCGTCGTGCTGGCGGCGAAGTCGCCGATGCCGCCGGTTGGCGTTGCAGAGCTCCGGCAGGGTGTGGAGGGAGTGCTGTTCTGGGCCGTGCAGCCATCGGCGGTGGCGAAGGCAGATGTTCTCGTGGCTGGCCGCGCGTTGGATGACGAGGCCGCGGATGCCCTTGCGGGCCGTGCAGTGGTGGCAGGCAATGCAGGGAGTTGTGGGGCCGGTCGGCGCTGTGCCACCGGAGCCTGGATCGAGTGACCGAAGCGCTGGTAGCGCTCGGGCGAGAACAACGACGGGTCGGCTGGTGAGAGTGGCCAGCCCGGTGATGGTGCTTGTTGTCCAGCCGGTGGGGTCGTCGTCGCCGCGACGGTAACGACGGTCGAGGTCGAGCAGCTGTGCCAGCGCTGTGCTGGTGATGTGGTTGGCGTCGGCAAGGCGGTGGATATAGGAGCCGATCACTTCGCGGCTCATCGGCGGCAGGCTGATGGGCAGAGCACGAAGCATGATCAAGCGGCTGAGCGTCGGCTGGCCGCTCGCCGCCGGCGTTTCAGCGTGGTGCGGTGCTGCTCGGCGGTTTGGTCGAGGTCGACGGCATCGAGGCCGGACTGGTTGACCTTCTCGGTTTGGTTGATGATCGCGTCGATCGCGGCTTCGCGGATGAGGTGGGAGAGGCTGCCGATCATGCCGCCGGTGCGTTCATGTAGGTAGCCGCCGAGCCGTAGGAGCGTTCCTTTGCGGTGGGAGTGCAGGCGCAGGGCGTCTTCGAGGTTGGCGACGAGTGCTTGCCAGGCGGCGCGTTCGTCGGTGGTGCTGTAGGGGAACGCGGTGGTGCGGATCAGGGTGTAGCGGCTGGCGATCTGGCCGCCGCGCCGGCCGGCGAACAGACCGTTGCCTTCCAGATCGACGCCGGCCAGTACGAAGGTGGCGGGGATGCGTTCCGACAGGTACTTGATCTGGTCGGATGCTTCGGCGCCGGTCCGGGTGCCCAGGTCGAGATTGTGTAGTTCGTCGATCAGGATCAGGTTGGTCTGCAGGGTGCAGAGCAGGTCGCAGACCTTGTTGGTCAGCTCGACCTGGCTGAACCGGGCCGGTAACGGCAGTCCGATGAACCGGGCGAACTCGACGGCGAGCATCTTCGGTGTCGCGGCGGGCGGGACGGTGACGTAGGCGACCGGCAGGGAGCCTCCCGGGCGGATTTGTTCGCGGTGGATGAGCTGCTGATAGTTCTTGCCCAGCTGGGTGATCGCGGTGGTCTTGCCGGTTCCTGCGGCCCCGGTGACGATCAGGCCGCGGCGGGCCGAGTGCTGATAGCGGTTGAGCGTGATCCGTTTGCGGCCGGTGGCGGCGACGTGGCGGATCGTCGGGGTGGACACGATCACCAGCCGTGCGTGGTAGTGCTCCCGGGCCGTGTACCGGAACGCTACCGGCACTGACGGAGTCGGGACCAAGCAGTACTTTGGATCGAAGGTGGGCACCTATCACTGGGATGACAAGATTGGTGCTGACGGAAGGGTGGTCGGGCATGGCCCGGGCAACCCCGACGGGGCACTGCCGCACCTGCAGATCCATACTTTTGAGGGCCCGATCGTTAGGATCTTCTGGGGTGGTTGAGTGAGGACTCAGGCCAAGAATCGCCTACTCATGACCAAGGCGCTTATTTCGGCCCGAAGGCCGAGCGGATCTGACGAAAGCTATTCGTGGGTCTGGGTGCTGCCTCTGCCGGATGGCAGGTTCAGAGTCGCGGCGATCGAGGTGCCAAAACAGTTAGTCGATAATGACGTCTGCTTCTTTGAAGAGGACATGGAAACGCTTTACTTGAAGATCGTCGATGAAATTGGCGAGGTGGATGCGGCAGTACTAGAAGCTGGGGTGGATCCAGGGCAGCTAGATGCACCGTGGAACAACGACTTCCCGTTGTAGGGGTCCGTTCCGCGTGTAGCCGCCTGGGAGATCGGGGACGCTACGGCATACCCCCGCACTCAGGCTATCCCGACCCAGCGCTGTCCACGGGAGTGGGTGCCGGGGGCGATCCACCGTCATTTGTCCACTGAGGAGGTTTTGGCACATGTGTTGTGGGACAAGGGTGCGCGGACGCTCAGCATCGCTGAAGTCGCGTCGACAGGCCGCCTAGTCCAAGGACTTGCTGACCAGCGCCGACGCCCGCTACCGTCAACGCATGCACACCGTTTCCCAGCGGATGTGCTGGGTGTGCGTGATCGAGTCCCCCCTCGGACACGAACCTTTTCCCATATGAGTCCGCGTCAGGCTGTGCCTGAACGCGGACTTTCTGTTCTGCCGGGTGGTAGGTCAGCCGCAGCCCGAGCTGCTGGTAGACCTCGGCGCGGTCGGTGGGGTCGGCCTCGCGCAGCACGGTCAGGTGCAACCTCGGCAGACCATTAACCAGGCGTGCCGGAAGCTGGAGATTGCGGGCACGCTGCGTCGCTACGTCGGCCCGGCCGGGAAGATCGTCAACGACCTGCGGATCCGCGACACCGTCGCCAGCGCCGACAGCGAGCTGGTCACTGAGGAGCTACTTCCCGAACCACCGGCGGGGGACAGCGCCGTTCAGCGCTACGCAGAGGCGGTCATGCTGCGGCTCATCGGCGGCAGACTCGGCGTCAACTTGTCGCCTCGCCGGTTCGTGCTGAGCGAGGGTGTTCGGGTCGAGGTCGACGGGGCAGATGACGGGCCGACCGTGCTGGTTGAAGCGTGGGCGCATCAGGGCCCACCCAAGCCGGCGCAGAAGAACAAGGTCCTCGCCGACGCTCTCCGTCGGAGCTACTAGGGAAGCTCACCGGTGGAGCACTCTGGCGTCGAGTTGGGCCCGGATGCTGAGTTCGGCGGCTTTGAAGGCATGTTCTTGGGTCATCGCCGTCTCAGTGCGGTCGAGGCAGTCGCGGATCAGCTGTCCGAAGTAGGGGTAGCCGACGTTCCCGGCAGCGACCAGGTGGTGTTCGCCCTTGCCGTCGACCAGGAAGACATGCCCAGGGCCGTCGTCGGTGGCCACGTTGACATACTTGCGCAACTCCAGGTAGCCGTCGGTGCCGAGGATGAAGGTGCGTCCATCACCCCAGGTGCTCAAACCGGCCGGGGTGAACCAGTCCACCCGGCAGTAACCGGTAGCGCCGTTATTCATCACCAGGTTCGCTTCGCCGAAATCATCGAGCTCGGGATACTGCGGGTGGTTGAAGTTCGCGACCGCGGCAGCGCTGATTTCGGCGTCGGTCGCACCTGTGAAGTGCAGCATCTGTTCGATGTTGTGGCTTCCGATGTCGCACAATATGCCGCCGTACTTCTTCCTGATGAAGAACCAGTCCGGACGGTCGCCGGCTGAGAGCCGATGCGGTCCCAGCCCGATGACCTGTAGAACGCGGCCGATCGCGCCCTGTTCGATGAGTTGGCCGGCCAGGACGGCGGCCTCGACGTGGATGCGCTCGGAGTAGTAGACGGCGTACTTGCGTCCGGTTTGTGCGGTTGCCTCACGAGCGGCGGCGAGTTGCTCGAGGGTTGTGAGGGGAGCCTTGTCGGTGAAGTAGTCTTTGCCGGCCTCGATGACCCGCAACCCGAGCGCGCAACGCTCCGACGTGACCGCGGCGCCGGCCACTAGGTGGATGGCGTCGTCGTCAAGGATCTGCGATTCGTCGCGCGCTACCTGAACCTGAGGGAACCGTTGACGGACAGCGTCCACCTTCGCCGGGTCGGGGTCGTACACCCATTTCAGGGTGCCTCCGGCACTGAGTAGACCCTCACACATGCCGTATATGTGTCCGTGGTCGAGGCCGACGGCCCCGAACACGAACTCGCCCGGCTCCACCACCGCGGCCGGAATCGACTCGGGGTCATACGCCGCTCCGCTGATCGCTGTCACCGCTGTCTCTCCTCAGGTTCCCAGGTCGGACGGGCTGCCGACGGTGATGGCTCCGGGCAGATCCCGAATCGCGGCGGTCTTTTCGAAGAAGCGCGGAGCACGCTGCGCCAGGGCGCCGAAGTGGTAGTACGGGTCGTCCTGCGCGAGTGGGAATTCCACGGACCGGCGTTCGATGCTCGATTCGTAGATCGCCGTGACCAGTTCGACCGCGTTGCGGCCGTCGACGCCGTCCACAGCCGGGGGACGGCCGGCGCGAAGGGCGCGGAGCACGTCGCCGATCTGACCGGCATGCCCAAGGTGTGGCAGCGGACGATGCGCCTCAGCGAATTCGTTGAGTTCCGCGACCAGCTTGGGGTTGCCGCCCGGGGCGGGAAACCCGTTCGGCTGTTCCGTCTCCGCCATCGCGTGCCAGGGTTGGGAGACCCGCGCGCGTTGCCCGTGCACGACGATCGCCTGCTCTTCACCGTGGTGGACCACGGAGCTGGTGATCTCAGCGAGCGCCCGGTCGTACTGAAGGATCGCGACCGATAGGTCTTCGACCTCGGCGTTGTCGTGCTGGGCGTTGGCAAGCACCGCCGTGACCGACGTCGGCCGACCCAGCATCCACAGAAGCAGGTCGATGTGGTGGATCGCATGGTTGAACGTGCAGCCGCCGCCCTCCGAGGCCCAAGTGCCCCGCCACCACAGGTCGTAGTATGTTCGCCCCCGCCACCAGAGAGAGTTGACCTGAACGTGCGAAACCGTCCCGATGAGGCCGGACTCGAGTACCTCCTTCAGTGTCGCCATGTCGTCGCGGAAGCGGTTCTGTGCGACCACCGACAACATCTTGCCCGATTCGGCGGCGGTCGCGAGCATGGCGTCGCACTCCTGCAATGACGCCGCCATCGGTTTCTCGACCAGGACGTTGACCCCGGCTCGTAAGGCTGTGATGGTGAGTTCGGCGTGGGTCGATGGCGGCGTCGTAATGCTCACCAGGTCGAGCTCCTCACCGGCGAGCATCGCTTCAGCGCTGTCATAGACGCGAGTCTCGTCGAGTCCGAACTTCGCTCTGCGTTCCTTCGCTCTGGCCGGCGTCACATCGCAGATGGCGACGATCCGACACTCGTCCGCGAATTCTTGGTAGCCGCTGATGTGCGTACCGGCGATACCGCCCGCACCAATGATTCCGACCTTGAGCATGTTCCCCTTACCTACTTGGCTGACGTGAGTACATCCACCGGGCTGATCTGCTTGCGATCGCCGCATCAAGACGCCTGAAAGGCACGGACCGCCTTCTCAACGCGTCGCCGCTCGGCCAGACCTTTCATCCGGCCGATGAGCGAGTACCCCGGGTCGATGCGGCGGCCGTTGGTCTGGTCGTAGAGCATCTAGTGGCCATGGTCGGGGCGCATAGGCGGCCCGGCCGCCGCGGTCGCGTTCCCTGCGGAGCTCCACCTTCGGCAGTTCCCACACGATGGCGACACTGTCGAGATCGCCGTCGAAGTGTGAGGCCTCGTAGAAGGGCGGCGGATCTGCCTCGCGGTGCGTGGAGCGCAGATGGGTGAAGTGGACCCGCGGTCCGAACTCGTCGATCATCGCTATGAGGTCGTCGTCCGGCCGCGCGCCGTGCAACCCCACGCACGGTGAGGCCGTTGGCGGGCTGGTCGAGCGCCTGCAGTATCCAGCGCCGGCGACCTATTGCACGTGGAGGTCAAGGGAACTTGCACCTGGTCAGCCCTTTACCGCGCCGACGATAACGCCCTTGGTGAAGTGTCGCTGTACGAATGGATAGATCAGCAGTGCGGGAACCGCCGCGATCACGATGATGGCCATCTTCAGCGACAGGGTGGGGGCCGGGGCCATTCCGGCGATGGAGCTCTGCGGGCCGCTTGAGCCGCCCGACGGCAGCGCCGCCCCGTTGACCACGTACAGGCGCAGCACCAGTTGCAGCGGCCATTTCTCGGTGGTGTTGATGTAGAGCATGGCGTTGAAGAAGGCGTTCCAGTAACCGACGGCATAGAACAGGCCGATCACCGCCAAGGCGGCCTTGGACAACGGCAGCACGATCCGTCTGAGGATGGTGAAGTCCCCGGCGCCGTCGATGCGGGCGCTGTCGATCAGTTCACCGGGGATGTTCATGAAGAACGCCCGCAGCACCACCAGGTTGAACGCATTGATCGCGGTCGGAATGATCAACGACGCGTACGTGTCGATGAGCCCGAGCGACTTGACCACCAGGTAGCTGGGGATGATCCCGGGTCCAAACAGGAATGTGAGTAGCACGGCGAACAGCAGCGGCCGGTGCCACAGCGATCCCGGCCGGGACAGCCCGTACGCGCTCAGGGCCGTCACGGCGAGACTGAGTGCGGTTCCGGCGGCTGTAATGAAGGTGCTGACTAGGACCGCCCGAGTGACCACCCCGCCGGAGAAGATCTGCAGGTACGCCGCGGGCGTGATTCCCTGTGGCACCACGACGAGACCGCCCGTGGCGTCGATCGTCTGCTGACTCGACAGGCTGGTTATCACGACAACCCAGAGCGGGAACACCACGGCCAGCACGACCAAGGCCAACAACAGGGCTTTTCCTACCCTGCCGGCGGGCGTCGGCGGCTCCTGCCAGATCGGCCGTCCGGATCGCCGTTTGCGGCGGACCATTGCTGCTGTCGTCACCGTCATGACTTCTGGTAGATCCCTTGCTCTCCGAACCGGTGGGCCACCCGGTTTGCTGCCAGGATGAGTAGCAGCCCGACGAAGCCCTTGAACAGCCCGACTGCCGCGCCATATCCGAAGTCCTGCACGAGGAAGCCCTGGTAGTAGACGTAGGTGTCGAGTACCTCCGCCGCGCCCGCGCCGACCGATTCGCGCTGCAGGATGAACTGCTCGAAGCCGACGCTGAGCGCGTCGCCGAGGCGCAGGATGAGTAGCAGCACAATCACCGGCCGCAACCCGGGCAGGGTGATGTGCCACAGCCGTCGCCAGCGGCCGGCCCCGTCGGTGGCGGACACCTCGTACAGGTTGGGATCTATTGTGCTGAGCGCGGCCAGGAACACGATCATGCCCCATCCGGCGTCCTTCCAGATCGTCTGGGCGGTGACCAGCACGATGAAGGCGTCCGGGCTGGTCATGATATCCAGCGGCTGCATGCCGTGCTGGCGCAGCGTCTGCGCGAGCAGGCCGGCCCCGCCGAGGATCTGCTGGAACAGCGACACCACCAGCACCCAGGAGAAGAAGTGCGGGAGGTAGACGACGCCCTGCACGAGCGACCGGATGCGGGGTGAGATCACGCTGTTGAGCGCCAGCGCGAGTGCGATCGGCACCGGGAAGTAGAAGATGAGCTGGAAGCCCGTGATCGTCAGGGTGTTGCCGAGCGCGTCCCAGAACGCGGGTTCGGTGAACATGAGCCGGAAATTGGCGAGTCCGATCCAGGGGCTGCCGGTGAAACCGCCGCTGTACGGCGAGTAGTCCTGGAAGGCGATGATGTTGCCCAACGACGGCAGGTAGTGGAACACCGCGAACAGGGCCATCCCCGGCAGCACCATCACCAGCAGCGCCCAGTCGCGGCGCAGCCTTTGCCGCAACGACACCCGGCGGGCGGAGGGCTCCGACCCCGGTGCCGGCGGGCTGGTCGGGGACGCCCGGGTCCCGGCAGCGCCTGGACCCGGGGCCACGGGGACCTCCGTGCTCACAAGTTGTTGTCCTTGACAACTTTTTCGTAGAAGGCGCGGCCCTCGTCGCCACCGGCGCTGCGCCATTCCTTGCGGATCTGCTCCAGGTCACTGACCGGGCGACGGCCGAAGATGATGTCGTTGACCTTGTCGACCACCGGTTGGCCGGCCTTCTGCAGCGCCGCCGGCTCCTCGATCCGGATACCGGCGAACATGTCCTTGTCCAGATACTTGACGGCGTTGTTGTACCAACTGGTCAGCATCTGCACGTAATCCGGGTATTGGCTCTCCGAGACCACGGGCGGTCGACCGCCGAGGAAATCGTAGGTAGGCACCCCGGCGTCCTTCTGTCCCTGTGCGGTGTAGCTTGGCGCGCCGTTCGCGTCGCGGGTGAAGTGGGTTCCTTCCACGCCGTACGTGAGCAGCAGGTTCTCCTCGGTGCCGAACGGGGCGCTGCACCAATCGGCCAGGGTGAGATACTCCTCGATCTTGTCCTTGGGCAGCTTCTTGTTGACGAAGGTCAACAGCCCGGCGGTGTCACCGCCGTTGACCACCGGCGTCTTACCGTCGTGGGCGAACGGAGGGAACGGCTCCATCCGGAAGGCCGGGTTTGACAGGGACTGCACCGCGTACGCCTCCCTGATGCCACCGAACCCGTCGGAGGTGATGACGATCTTGCCGCTTTGGAAGGCCTGCCTGAAGTCCACCGACCCCGACGTGCCTCCGGCAGCCGCGGGATGCACCACCTTGGCGTCGAAGAGCTTGCGGGCGAATGCGACGCCTGCCTCAAATTCGTCGGTTTCCAGGCCGCTCACCATCTTGCCGCTGGGATCCTTGACCCAGCCACGGTTCCGAATCGGCACGCGGAAAATCTGCGGAATCGGGCCTCCGCCCTTCTGCCACAGGTCGTTGAATGCCCACCGACCCTTGGCCGGGTCGGTCACCGCCTTGGCAAGAGCGAGCAGTTCGTCGGCGTTCTTCGGCGGCGTCACGCCGAGTTCCTGGAAGAGGTCCTTGCGGTACATGAAGTAGCCGGTGAAGGCCTGCCTCACCCACGGGATCGCCTTGAGCTGACCGCCCCAGACGCAGGACTGCCAGGCGTCCGTGGGAATGTTCGCCAGCAGCGGCCAATGCCCGCTGATGTCGCCCTTGAGCATCGGCGTCAGGTCGGCGAACAGATTCGCGATCGCCTCGCTGATCCGTGGAATCCCAAGATGCCAGGAGGCGATCACCAGGACGTCCGGCACGTCTGCGGCGCCCAGTAGCGCCGTCAGCTTGTCGCGGTAGGTGTTGCCGTCCTGAACGTTCCACTTCAATGGGGTGCCGGTCCGGGCGGCGATGGCCGCGTAGTAGGCGTTCGTGCTGGCCGGAGGAGAGCCCCACAGGGGGCTCATCACGGTCAGCTCGCTGCCCTTGCCCCGTACCGTGGGGACGGCCTTGATCAGATCCCTCGGGTACCTGAGGTAGCCAGGCAACGCGCCTGGGGCGGCGGCCGGGATGTCTGGCGTCAATCCGGCGTAGGGCTTGTACTGCGGAACAACGGCGGACAGCCCGCTCTTCTGCCCTGCGGATCCCTGGCTTGTCTTCGTGGCGTTGGAACAACCACCGAGTAGTCCGCCGCCGACCGTCGCCGCCGCGCCAGTCCCGAGGAGGGAGAGAAATGTCCGGCGGTCTGTCGATCTACCGGAGAAGGACGTGGTCATGTCCACCGCCTCCAAATGAGGGGGATCACCAGGCGTGATCCCAAAGATCAGTTCGTCTGTCAGTCAGCGGATCGCCGACCGCGGCAGAGTAAGCAAAGCAGCTTTAGAAAGCATTCAACACAACCATGACCATGGATGCAAGGCCCAGGAAGGCCGGTTTCGACGTGTTCGGCATGTGGACGTGCCACGGTCACTGACCCGCACGGCCGGCCCGCACCGCCCCGTCGCGCATGGCCCTCGGCGTTGTCGTCCGCCGGAAGCGACTGCCCGGTCGCGCCGACCGGCACGAGATCCAGAACCGGCCAAGTGAACCGGGTCGACACTCGCTGGAGGTAACCAGCCCGGTCATTCCTCGCGGAGCACCGCGACGGTCCCGGGTGGCAGCACCACCGTTCCGTCGTGCCGCTCCGCGGTGAGCAGATCCACACCGCGACCAGCCGCGCTACCCTCGGCGTCCGTATGGTTGATCAGGAACAGGTACGAACGCTGGCCGGCCGTGCGGCGCACCGCCTCGACACCCGGGGAGGCGGTCGTGACCGGCGTGACGCCGGTATCGTCGAGCAGTCGGCCCAGCAACTCGTCCAGGCTGCCCTCGTCGAGGTCGGTGGAGAGGTACCAGGCGGCGCCTCCGCCGGCCAGCGGCCGGCGGGTGACGGCCGGGACGCCGTCAAGGCCGCTGCCAGCGTAACTCGCGACGACTTCGGCGTCATGGGCACGAACCAGCTCGCTCCAGCGACGAGCCCGCCAACCGTTGTCCAGGCCTACCTGGCGCCCGGTCTCGAGCGGAAAGAACTCCTCGCTGGATGCCCCGATCAGCTGCCGGAAGGCTCCGGGGTACCCGCCGGTGCGCACGGTGTTGTGCTCGTCGACGATCCCCGAGTTCCAGGTGACCAGCACCGTCCCGCCCACCTCGGCGTACCGCGCGATCCGGTTGGCGTTGGCGTCCGAAACCAGGAACAGTCCGGGGACGACCACCAGGGCGTAGCCGGTGAGATCGGCCCAGGCCGGCAGCACGTCGACGGTCACCGTCCGGTCGAAAAGCGCCCGGTGGATCGCGCGCGCCGTGTCGGCGTACCCGAGTTCCCGCACCGGCTTGAGTCCACTGCGGAGGGCCCAGCCAGCCTCGTTGTCGTGCAGGAGCGCAACCTGGACGCCGGCCACCCTGGTGTCTTTGATCTCCGCCAACCGGGTGAGGTGTCGACCTAGCTGGGTGATGGCACGAAAGATCCGGGTGTCCCGGCCGGCGTGCGGCAGCATGGCCGAGTGGAACTGCTCCGTACCCGACTTCGACGCCCGCCACTGGAAGTACATGACACTGTTGGAACCCCGGCCCAGGTGCGCCAGCCCGTGCCGAAGGAGTTCGCCCGGCGGCTTGGCCAGGTTGATCGAATGCCAGCTAGCGGCGCCGGCGGCGTGCTCCATTAGCATCCACGGCCCGCCGTCGCTGATGCCGCGCATCCGGTCGCCGCTGAACGCGAGGGCCTGATGGCGCAACGGGTCGGGCCCGTACGTGTAATGGTCGTTGGCGACGATGTCCATCTCCGGCGCCCACCGAGCGTAGTCCACCACGTCCGGCCCCAATCCGACCATGAAGTTCGTGGTGACCGGCAAGTCAGGAGTCAGCTCCTTGAGGAGCCGCTTCTCGGCGCGGTAATGGTCGAAGAGGGCATCGGAGGAGAAGCGCTCGAAGTCGAGCAGGTGTCCGGGATTGTGAGCCGTCCTGCCCCCCGGTGTGACGATCTCGGCGAACGACGAGTAGCTGTTGCCCCAGAACGCCATCCCCCACGCCTCGTTGACCGCCTCCACACTGGTGTACCGCTGCTGGACCCAGCGGCGAAAGGCGTCCCCGGACACCGCGCAGTGACAGCGGGCGTTCCCGCCGCCGAGTTCATTGCTGACATGCCACATCGCGACGGCGGGATGTCTGGCCACATGTGCAGCCAGCTTCTCGACGACCCGCAGGGCGTACCGGCGGAACACCGGAGAGGACGGGCACCAGCCCAGCCTGCCCCCTGGCGCCAGGGGATGTCCGAACTCGTCCTGCGGCAGGATCTCGGGATGCCGCCGATGCAGCCACATCGGCACCGCCGCGGTGGGGGTGCCGAGGTCGACGCGGATCCCGTTTTCGTGCAACAGGTCCAGCAGTCGGTCGAGCCAGCCGAACTCGAACTGGCCGTCGGAGGGCTCGTACCGGCACCAGGCGAACACGCCGACCGTCACGAGGTTGACCCCAGCCTCGGCCATCAAGGTCATGTCCTCGGCCCACACTTGCTCGGGCCACTGTTCCGGGTTGTAGTCGCCACCAAAGGAAAGCGCGGCGGTCGGCCACGCACCGCGTACCGCCATCGGTCCTGTGTCTGCGATGATTCCGTCCACCTTCACCAGTGCCAGGCCTGTTGCGAGCCTGTCCGCCTTCGACAGCCGAACCACCCGCCAGCGGGGGCCGCCGCCGTGACCGCCGGTTGTATCATGCTCCGGCCTGGTCACCTTACATAGGTAAGTTAACTAAGTCCACGTGCTCAGACCGCCTGTAGGACGAGCCTCGGCAGTTTGAGTTCGCAGAGCCAAACCACCAGCCAACATGCGCTGGGACTCGGCTTCTACGCCAGTAGCCAAGCGGCCTCAGACTGCGGTCTCGAGCGCAATCTGACCCGCGGGCGATGGAGGGTTGTTCAGCGAACGGCCGCGGGCAACGGTCAATTCGCTTTGCAGGACGAGTACGGCGCCGCCGATCGCTGCGGCGTCCGACCCGCTGACCGATGGCACCACCCGCACCCGGTGCGCCTTCCGTACGATGGCGCGGCGGTCCACCTCCTGTTGGATGACGGATTGGTAGATCGAACCGGCGACCGCGAAACTGGGCCCGGCGAGGACGACCATTTCGAGGTCGAACAGGGTGGTCATGGTCACCGCGGCAAAGCCCAGGTAGCGGGCCGAACGTTCGATCAGGCTTCGGGCGGCCGGGTCGCCGGCGTTCGCCGCGGCCGCGAGCCGAGCGAACTCGGTGAGGAAGTCGTCTTCGGTCGGGTCGAGTGCCAGCCGCTGGCTGAGCCCAGGCGTCGCGAGCGCCTCCCTGACTAGCGCCGACGGGCCAGCGTAGTTCTCCAGGCACCCGACGTTGCCACAAGGACATTCGGGCCCGTTGACGTCCATGGAGATGTGTCCGATCTCCACGCTGTTCGAGGAGCTGCCGCGATACACCTCGCCAGCGACCACCACACCGCCGCCGATCCCGGTGGCCATGTAGATGCAGCCGTAGGTGCTGTGCGGCTCCACCGCACCCATCCAGTACTCACCGATTGCGGCCGCGGCCGCGTCGTTGTCGAGCAGCACCGGCAGGCCGAGGCTCTCGGCGAGTTGGTCCGCGACCGGGTAGGCGAGCCACTGGTTAGTGGGCTGTGGGGTCAATAGCCTGCCGGCTCGACGATCCTGCGGCCCATAGCTGACCAAGCCGACCCCGAGCACCTTACGACGATCGACGGCCGCCGAGTCGAGCATCGCATTGACCTGCGCGGCCACCAACGACAGCCCAGGTTCCGGCGACATCGACGCCACGCCGCTGAACGAAGTTCTGGCGATCTGCCGGCCAGCCAGATCGATGAGAACGATGACGCACGTGTTGCGTTCCAACTGCACGCCGACGCTGTAGCGGGCCGCAGGATTGAGCTGGACTAGCATCGGTGGCTTACCGCCCGTCGACGCCCCGAGCCCCGCCTCGACGACCAGACCGTCGACCATGAGCTCACGCACGACCTCAGAGATCGTCGGTGCCGTCAACCCGGTTGCCGCCGCCAGGTCGACCCGACTGATCGTGCGCGCCGCGCGGATCATGTCGAGCACCATCCCGCGGGTCTTCGTCCGGCTTGCCCAGACCGGGTTCGTCGCCATGCGGCCTCCTCACAGGTCTTACAAAAGCTACGTTACTTATGCCGCTCGTCGATGTGACAGCTTCCAATGCCGCCCGCCTCACTCGGTCCGGTGCCCTGGGCATTGCTCGCGTCACATCCTTTGAGGGTCGTAACCGAACTTATGCCCCTCTGACCGAGACCTGGGAACAGGACATCGCGGCCTGCCTCCACCTGATGTGCCACGAGGCCGGCGGCGCCGCTACGGCGTACGGGCGCAGCTCACCGCGGGTGGATCGTTGGCTCCTTTCCAGATGCCAAGGACCCGAACGTCGCCGTCTGGCGGGGTGACAGCGCGCCGTTCCAACCCTCGTTGAGGACGGTGTATGGACTACTGCCGGGGATCGTGGTCCGGCCGCCCCAGATTTGGGACAGGGTCTGGCCGTTGGCGAAGGGTCATGGTCACCGTCCAGCTCGTGGTGCCGGTCGTTGCGGTGTTGGCGATCCGCACCTCGCCCTGGAAGCCGCCGCTGCCGGTGCCCCACTGGCCGATCCTCACAAACGTGGCAGAGCAGCCACCCCTGCCCGTCGGTGGCGGCGGAGGCGACGTCGGGGTGCTCGTCGGCGGCCGCGACGTCGCGGTGGGTGCTCGGCGGACCGGCGGGATCGGCCACGAGGATGCCGCGGCCGTCGGTGCCGAGATCCACCCGACCGTAGATCTTCGGGTCACCCGTGATGGCCGAGTCAGCGTTGCCGTACTGGTGCTGGTCGTCGTTGATCCGCACCCAGCTGACCCGGAGTCGTCGGACCGGTACACGCCCCGAACACCGTCGATCGTAGTCAATGCTGGCGACAGCGCTCGTGAACGGCGTGTACATCAGCGCCGGGACGGCGTCGACGTTGGTGTGCCGAAACCCGCCGACGTCGAACAGGCCGGAGAACAGCGCCCCACTCGGGTGGCTGACCAGATCCGAGACGACGCTCTCCTCCTGGCCCCGCACCATCGGAGCGAGGTTAACCGTGCCGCCGGTGTCGAGTGCCGTCAGGTTCGTCGTGCCATAGACCGACGCGCCGCCGTACATCATCCGGTTGGAGTTGAACGGGTCGATCTCCAGCGCCTCGCTCATCCAACCCAACTTCGGCGCCTGCTCCGGCAGCGACGGCTGGGCGGCGTAGGTCAGCCAGGGCACCGTGCTGATGTCGAGAGTGTAGTGGTTGGTACGGCTGGATCCGTCGTATTCGAAGAAGGACCGCCACGTCGTACCGCCATCGGTGCTGCGGAAGATGTAGTTGTCCGGCCACCACGAGCTGTAGCGCCGCGCCTCTTGCGGGCCAGCTCTTTGGTCGTGGAGCCTACGTAGGAGGCGCGGGCGAGTGGCTCCGGCGCGGTTCGGTCGTGTGGTGTCCGGTTCATGCCTCCACCTTGTCGGAGCCTCCGTGGTAGGCCAACGGGCATTGGTCCCCGTCTGCCGTCGACTTTGGTCTACGTCCCGTACGGGCGGCGCGAGGCGGCGCGCCCCTCAGGGGCGGCCGAGATGGTTCCACAACCCGCAGTTGTGCTCACTGCTCGCGTCGACCGATCTGATCCGTCCGCTTCCCGGCGCGAGCGACAGGGCGAGGAAACCCTTCTCCTGCGTCGCCAAAGGCCACGTCGGAAGCCCGGGGCGATTCGGAGTGCCGTGGTATAGGAATCCCGCCCAATGAGCCATTTCCAACCTCATGTTTCGGGGCCAGTTCGAGGGCGATGACGGCTTTGGCGAGTACGCGGACGCGTGGGGCGCAGCAGCGGATCTTGGCAGGGATTCGCCATGTCTTCAAGGTGGCGAGGCCGGGCTTACCGGGTCATATGTGGTCGGAGCCTATAAACGGCCCGGTTGGTAGGCCGGCTGGTCCTGGATCCGGCTGCGACTGCTGTTGGCTGACTAGATCGGCCGCTGTTGGCCGCGTGCTGCCGTCCAGGGTTTGCTGATATGTGTGCCGGTCCGCCGGCGTTGGTTGGCGGGCGGACCG
>NZ_JBAKHX010000072.1:0-43440 GCF_036906915.1 Micromonospora sp. CPCC 206061 | reverse complement strand
CGAGGGGCAGGGCGCGCCCGCGGCGAGGCGAGGGGACGGCGCGTGGCGGCGCGCGGGGGGCGCACGGCAGCGCGCTGGGCGGCGGGGCGAGGGGGCGGGGCGAGGGGGCGGGGCGGGTTAGCTGGTTTCGCCGGCCACGGAGAAGGAGCGCAAGCGGTCGATTGCCAGCACCGTGAAGCCGACCGCGAACAGCGCCGACATGACCAGCGCCACCGGCAGCGACACCTTCGCCTCCAGCAGCGGCGTCGGTGCGATCTTGTCGGCGATCGTGATCACGTACTGCTGGATCGACAGCACGCGCGTGCCGGAGACGAAGTTGCCGAGCAGCCCTTCCCACACAAGCACGTACACGAGCCCGAGAAGCACGGGTCGCCGCGTCACCAGGCTCAGCGCCATGAACAGCGCCGAGTACGCCAGCGCGCCCAAAGTCCCGGCGGCGGCGAGCGCCAGCCCGAGACCGACCGAGTCGGCGAGCACCCCGGCCACGTACATCGGCACCGCCACGGACACGGCGGTCGCCGCGGTGGCCACTGCCAGCTTCGGCAGCACGATCTGCCAGCGCGGCAGCGGCTTGGTGAGGACGTGCACGATCGTGCCGTCGTCGATCTCGGAGCCGAGCACGCCGGTGCCCGCGATCAGGGCGATCACGGGTAGCACCACGGCCAGCCCGAGGCCCACCAGCACAGGCTCGCCCCAGTGCTCGGGCGCGACCCCGAAGGCCCGGCTCAGCACGGCGAGCCCGATCACGAGCAGCGGCAGCGGCAGGAGCAGCAGGAACCGGCGCCGGCCGAAGAGTCCCCGCGCGGTGATCCAGGTGATCGTCTGGGTGACCATCGTTATGCCTCCACCAGGTAGGAGAAGACGCTCTCCAGGGACTCGTCGGAAGGTAGGAGCCGGCGCACCCGGATGCCCTCGGCGAGCGCGATCTTGGGCAGCGCGCGGGTGAAGCTGCCGTAGTCGCCGGCCCGTACGGTCAGCCCCGCTCGGTCGATCTCGACGCCGCTGACGGATGCCTGGCCGATCAGGGCGACGGCGAGCCGCCTGTCGTCGGTGGACTGCACCGCGAAGACGTGCGGCCTGTTCGACATCAGCCGCCGGATCGCCCGGTAGTCGCCGGACGCCGCGAGCCGGCCCGCCACGATCACCTGTACCGTGCCGGAGACCTGCTCGACCTCTTCCAGAATGTGCGAGCTGAAGAGAATGGTGCGCCCGGCGGCGCCCAGGTTGTGCAGCAAATCCATCATGTGCAGCCGTTGCCGCGGGTCCATCCCGTTGAACGGCTCGTCGAGCAGCAACACCTGCGGGTCGTGCACCAGCGCGGCCGCCACCCGGGTGCGCTGCCGCATGCCCTTGGAGTACGTGCCGATGCGGCGGTCCTGGGCGTCGGTCATCTCGACCAGTTCCAGGGCGCGCCGCGCGGCGGCCTCGGGGTCGGGCAGCTTGTGCAACCGAGCGCTCACGACCAGGAACTCGCGCGCGGTCAGGAAGTCGTGCACCGCTTCACGCTCGCTGACCAGCCCGAGCCGCTCGTACACGGACGGGTTGCGCCAGGCGGATACGCCGCCGACCGTGACGGCGCCGCGCGAGGGTGCGAGGAACCCGGCCATCATGTGCAGCACGGTGGTCTTGCCTGCGCCGTTCGGGCCGAGCAGGCCGGTCACGCCAGGGCCGAGCGTCATGGTCACGTCATTGACCGCGACCACATTGCCGTACCACTTCGAAACCCCGTCAAGCACGACGTCGGTCATGCGCCGCCTCCCGCAGCCGACACAAAGCGAACGGAGCCGTGAGGCCGGCCTACAGCACCCGAACCGCCCGCGCGCAGCGCGCGCCAGGTTTGCAGCGACCGCAGCGACTGGCGGCTACCGGGAGGCACAAGGGGCGCATGACCCGCGTGAGCGGAGCGAGCGCCTACTAGCTCTGTCATGACGATGCGACCTTCCGGTAACGGGCCATCAGGAGGGCGATGCAGCCGGCGACGAGCCCGACCGCGACCGCCGCGTAGAGGGGGCCGAACGAGCCGACGTCGTCGCCACCCTCCGAGCCGAAGAGCCACACGCCCACGCCGTACACGAGGCTGGACGGGCTGAACATCAACGCCAGGTCGTTGAGCGTTTGGGACGGCAGCACGGCGAAGACCCCGACGATCGGCGTGGTCATGAGGAACACCGCGACGATCCCGCCTGCGGCGAACGCCCGCTTGCCGGTCAGCGAGGCGATCAGCAGGCCCAGGCCGGCGAAGACCGTCGCCCACAGCACCGCGTAGATCAGGCCGGGCACGAGGTCGCCCACCTCGGTCCACACGGCCTTGAGGCTGTCGGCCGAGAAGGCGGCCACCAGGAACATCAGCAGCTGCGGTCCGCCGAGCAGCAGCCACACCGCCGTGGCCAGGGCCGCGAATTTCGCGTACACGTAGTCGGCGCGAGGCAGCGGCCGGGAGAAGTACAGCGGCAGCACGCCCGAGCGCAGGTCGCGCGAGACCAGTTCGGGTGCGACCACCGCCACGAAGAAGATCACCAGCCAGGCCATGGTGTCGGCGAACGAGCTGTACGTGACGACGACCTCGCCGACCTGCGCCCGCACCGCGGCGAGGATCAGGCCGGTCAGTGCCACGATGCCGAGGACGAACCACGGGAAGATCTTGGCTTTGGCGCTGCGCCCGAGCCCGAAGGCGGTGCGCAGGCCGTGCGTGTAGAGCGAGCCGAACACGTACCGGCGCCCGAGGCGGGGACCGGTGTAGCGCTGGTATCCGATGTCATGGATGACACCCGTCAGGTCAGACATGGGTCACCTCCCGGGTCGCGAAGAGTTCCGCGACGCGGTGGCGTCGCTGGTCGAGGCGGTGCAGCGGCAGGTCCAGGTCGGCCACCGCGCTCAGGATGCGGTCGTAGGTCTCGTCGTCTTCGAGGGGTACCAGTAGCAGCCGGCCGTCTCTGCGGACGGTCAGGCCGAGCATGTCGAGCCGGGTGGCCAGCTCGTCGGTACCCTCGCTCACCTCGACCGCCAGCACGTCAGTGACCGTGGTCATCGCCGAGATGTTGTCGGAGCGCAGGAGCCGGCCGGCGTCGATCGCGATCAGCGAGTCGCAGATCCGCTCCACCTCGCCGAGCAGGTGCGAGCACACGACGACCGAGATGCCGAACTCGGTGCCGATGCGGTGGATCAACGCCAGCATCGCGTCGCGTCCGGCAGGGTCGAGGCCGTTGGTGGGCTCGTCGAGCAGCAGTAGGTCGGGGTCGTGCACGAGCGCCTGGGCCAGCTTGACCCGCTGCTTCATGCCGGTGGAGTAGCCGCCTATCTGGCGGTACCGCTCCTCGTAGAGGCCAACGTGGCGCAGCGCCTCGGAGGCGCGCTCGCGCGCGGCTGTGCGCGGCAGCCCGCTCATCCGCCCGAGATGGGTGACGAACTCGGCGGCGGACAGGTCGGGTGACAGGCTGTCGTGCTCGGGCATGTATCCGACCCGCGCGCGTACGGCGGCGGCGTCGGTCGTGGGGTCCAGATCCAGTACGCGTACCGAGCCGCTCGTTGGAGGGAGCAGCCCCAGCAGAATCTTGATCAGGGTGGACTTGCCGGCGCCGTTCGCGCCGACCAGCCCCACGATGCCCGGCTCGACGCTGACCGTGAGATCGGCAAGCGCGGTCACCCGGCCGCCGTACGTCTTGGTGAGCGCTTGGGTCGCGATGAGGGTCACGGGGTCAGCGTATGGATCGGGTCCCCCGGTTTCTATCCGGCGTTACCCTGGCGGCGCCCCTAGTTTTCGGCTGACCAGAGTGGCGTTCGGGCTGGTGGCCCGTAGCGCGGCCGCGAGGGCGTCGCCGGCCGAGGCCAGGTCGGGGTCGCTCATCGGCCCGAGGGCGTCGAGGATGAAGACAGCCCGCGTCGTGGTGTTGGTGATGCGGGTACGCACGCACTGCCGCCAGTTCCAGCGGCGGCACGTGACACCGAGGTCGTCTCTCCAGACCACCTCGCCGGGGCTGGGATGCTCGACCGCCGGCGCGCCGTCGGCCGTGGTGTCGAACGGCTCGTCTCCGGTGGCGCGCACCAGCCGCAGCGGCCCCTGATAACGGTCGACGTCTTCACCGCCGATCGGCACCACGTGCGCCACCGACACCGCGTTGTACGCGTCGGTGAGCCGGTCGATCCGCGGCAACCCCTGGGGGGCCCGCCGGATGAGCGCGTCGACGCTCGGGCGGGTGCGCTGTGGCTTGGCGCCGAACCCGCGGAACGCGTCTCGCCAGGCGTCCAGGTGGGCGTGTTCGGCGACCGCACCCTCCTCGGCCGAGCGCAATATCTTCTCGGTCGTACCGTCGCTTGGGCCGGGCTGGAGGCCATCGGCGAGAATGAGCAGCGCGCGGTAGTCCGGTCGCAGCGCGAAGACGGCCGGCTCCACGTAAGCAGTCGCGAGCCACCGGTCATCATCTTGTGCCATACGGTCAGTATACCGACCGCATCTCCTTCGGGTCCGGTAGCCGACAACGTCGAGCCGTGGCACTCTCGACCGATGGACGGCCGGCTGCGAAACTGTGGTCCGGTTCGCTGTGCGGGGCCCCCGCGGAAACGCTGAGCGAAGCGAGCGTTTTGGTGGGGTGCATTTGGGGGTGCAATGAGCAACGGGTGGGTGCTGCCCGACGAGGTGCTGCGTGACGCGCCGGCGTACACGCCTCGCTCGTACGAACTAGCCGACCTCGAGTTGCTGCTCGCCGGGGCGTACGCCCCGCTGACCGGCTTCCTCAGCCGGGCCGATCTCGCGAGCCTTGCCCGGCGCGGACGCCTGGTCGACGGCACGCCCTGGCCGGTGCCGGTGACCCTCGAGGTGCCTGGTGACCTGGTCGCCGGCCTGCAGCTCGACAACCCGCTGCACCGGGTGCTCGTGATCACCGACCCGGAGGGCGCCCCGGTCGCCGCGGTCGACGTGACCGACACCTGGCCGACCCGCGATGGGCGCCAGGGCGTGGGCGGCAGCGTGCGCCGGCTCGGCGACGGGGGGCACGGCCCGTTCCAGCGGCTGCGCCGCACCCCGGACGAGGTCACGTCGCTGCTGCCGCCCGGCCGCGTCCTCGGCGTGGTGGCCGACCGGCCGCTGCACCGGCCGCAGCTCGCCCAGATCGCCCACGCGGCCCGCACCCTCGCCGCCCACCTGCTGGTGCTCATCCCGGTCGCCGAGCCCGGGCCCGACGGGCTACCGCCCGAGGTGCTGGTGCGTGCGGTCTTCGCGGCCCGCGACCGGATGCCGCCGGCCACCTTGGTGGCGGTGCCGCTGACCCGGCGCGGCGACGAGATCCGCGACGCGCTGCTGCGCGCCAAGGTCGCCGCCGCGTACGGCGTGACCCACCTGCTCTCCACCGGCGAAATGCTCTCCGGCGGCGGCCCGCGCGTGCTGGTGCCCCGCGAGCTGGCCTATGACAACCGTGACGGTCAGTGGCGCTGGCGCGACGACATCCCGCCGCGCAACCGCCGCCTCGCGCTCAGCCCCGAGGAGATCGACGACCTGCTCGACCGCGGCTTCCCGCTGCCCGAGTGGCACACGCCGCCCGCAGTCGCCAAGGAGCTGACCCGGGCCCGCCCGCCGCGCCGCCACCGCGGCCTCGTGGTGTTCTTCACGGGGCTGTCCGGCTCCGGCAAGTCGACCATCGCGCGGGGCGTCGCCGACGCGCTTCGGGAGAGCGGCGACCGCACGGTCACCCTGCTCGACGGCGACGTCGTCCGGCGTGAGCTGTCCAAGGGCCTCAGCTTCAGCAAGGAAGACCGCGACATCAACGTCCGCCGGATCGGCTGGGTCGCGGCCGAGGTGGCCCGGCACCGCGGGATGGCGCTGTGCTGCCCCATCGCGCCCTACCGCAGGGCGCGGGCGACCGCGCGGGCGATGGCGCAGACCGCCGGCGCCGGCTTCGTCCTCGTGTACGTCAGCACGCCGCTGGCCGTTTGTGAGCAGCGCGACCGCAAGGGCCTCTACGCCAAGGCGCGGGCCGGCCAGCTAACCGGCATGACCGGCGTCGACGATCCGTACGAGGAGCCCACCGACGCCGACCTGGTGATCGACGCGAGCGAGGTCTCGATCGACGAGGCCGTGCGGACGGTGCTCGATCACCTCACGGAGACGGGCTGGGTCGAGCCGCGCCTTCAGCCGGCGTGACCCGCACCTGAAACATCCGCTCCTGCCCGAGCTGGCGATAGGCGTCGAGCCCCTGCCGCGTACGGTCCACCCTGGAGTCGTTGCCGCGCTGATCGCCCGGGGTGTCGAAGTACACGAGCGCCTTGACTCGCGGGAAGAGCGCCATCTGCATCGCCACCGTGTCGAAGAAGTACGCCTGGTGGCTGGGGTTCTTCGGGGAGTGCCAGACGCCCCATTCGCCGAGCATCAGCGGCTTGTCGGGGTGCCGTGCGGCGGCCCAGTTGTAGAAGCCCGGCCATGACGGCTTGTCGTCGGAGCGGCGGTTCATCATCTCGGCGAAGTCGCCGTAGCCGTGCCCGGGCTCGCTGTACGCGTACACGTCCCACCCCACCCAGTCGACCACGTCGTCGCCCGGGTACAGGTCTTCGAACCACGATTGGGTGGTCCATTTGATGTACGCCATGTGCACCATGACGGACACCATGTTGTCTACGCCGCGCTCTCGCAGCCCGCTGATGACGTGCCGGAACATGGCCGCGTAGTCCTTCGCGGTGTAGCCGGAGCCCTGCCGCGGCTGGACGTCGTTTTCCGGCTCGTGGTGCACGGTCAGGAAGAACGGCGCCGTCAGGGTGTACCGGATGTGCATGGCGAGCCTGTCCAGGTACCGCTCGGTGGCGGGGTGGCCGGCGGCGATCCGGGCCCAGGACGCGCCGCGCGGCTTCCAGTTGAGGAAGAGGATGCGCTCGCGGGCGATGACCACCTCTTCGGGCGTCGGGAAGAGTTCGGTGCCCCGGTGGTAGGCGTGGTAGACGGCCTGCGGGCGGCCGGTCTTGGACTCGAAGTCGTGCAGCGCGAGGTGGCGTGGGGTGGTGGTGTGGGCGCCCGGGGCCACGCCCCAGAGGGCGCCGCAGGTGGGCACCAGCTTCTCGCCGGTCACGCACTCCGGATCCGGATCGTCAGACGGCGACGGAGCCGGCGAGTCCGACGGCGAGGCAGCGGGCGTCTCGGATGGCGACTCCGACGGCGAGTCCGAGGGAGACGGTGAGTCCGACGGCGAGGCGGCGGGCGACGCAGAGGGCGACGCAGAGGGTGACTCCGACGGCGACTCGGATGGGGACGGCGCCGGTTCTCCCGAGGGCGACTCCGACGGCGAGGCCGAGTGGGATGGAGACGCCGAGTCGGACGGGGACGCCGAGTCCGAAGGCGACGGTGAGTCGGATGGCGACGGTGAGTCCGAGGGCGAAGCGGAGCCGGAGGGCGAAGCGGACGGCTCCGGCGCCTTACCCAGCCACGACAGCCAAAGCGTCGGCTTGAAGAAGGCGTCCAGGGTGCCGTCCGATGCGAAGAACATCGCGAACCCCATGGGTGCGGTCACGGCGAACGAGTACCTGCCGGGACCGCGGATCTCGCGGGTCACGTCGAAGATCACCATGCGGTCGTGCGCGCGGGGACGGGCGCTGGCCACCACCGCGCCGAGCGGGGGCGCCGAGCGGGCGTTCAGGCTCGCTTCCCGCCAACCGATCGACGGTACCCGGGTCAGCTCGATGTGCGAGGGCAGGGCGCCCGCGCGGCGGCTGAGGCGCACCTCGGCTCGGACCGGCCGCTTGCCGCCGCTGAGTCCGCGCACCGTGAACTTGAGGTAGGTGATCGCGGCGCCGCCACCCATGCCCCCGGCCATCAGCTCGGGGCGCCCGCCACCTGCGCGGTGCGGGTCGGCGGTGGCCGCATACGTGTCCTCGGCAGCCGCGATCCGCTGATCGGGTGCGGTGCCGAGCCGGCCACCGAGGTAGCCGAGCAGGACGGCGAGCGCCGTGGCGCCGGCCGCGATGCCGACGCCGGTAAGAACGCGTGCTCTGGCCATGGCAGTGCCGCCCTTCTTGCGACCGCCTCGTTACTGCCGATGCACTAGTGCTAGTTGGTACTGAATATGCACTATAAAGCTTAAGTCCGTTTTGCGGGACCTTGTTTGGGAGTTACGTACCGACCCGGCCACCCGTTGACCCCTTCAGATCCCAGCCTCGCGAAAGGTCCTGCCCTGCCCATGGACGCCAGCCAAGTGGCACCGCGCCCGGCTTCGACCGACATCTCCGACTACTTCGTGATGCTGCGGCGGCACTGGTGGGTGGTACTCCTACTCGTAGCCATCGGCATCGTTGGCGCGCTTCTCTACACCACCGCCCAGCCGAAGCTCTACGAGTCGTCCACGTCGGTCCTCGTCCATCCAGCCGGACAAGACACCAACGTGGTCGGCGGGCGGACCAAGGGGGACATCAACCTCGACACCGAGGCCCAGCTCGTCCGGTCCACCGCCGTGGCTGCCGGCGCCGCCGAGCTGATGCGCGCCACCACCGCCCCCGACGAGCTGGCCCGCAACGTCACCGTCGAGGTACCGGCCAACACCGCCGTCCTGGTGATCACGTACGGCGCCAGCGGCCCTGCCGCCGCCCGCGCGGGCTCGCACGCGTTCGCCGAGGCGTACCTGCGCAACCGCGAGGAGAGCGCGAAGGCCGACATCGACGCCCAGATCGCGGCCCTCAACGCCAAGGTCAAGCAGCTCAGCAGCGCCCTGACCCAGGTCAACAGCCGGCTCGCCCAGCTGCCCGACAGCAGCCCGCAGCGCCCCAACCTGGAGAGCCAGCGCTCGACCACGCAGAACCAGCTCAACAACCTCAGCGGCAAACTGAACGACCTCACCACCGCCACCGTCACCGGCGGAAAGATCATCAGCGACGCCCGCCTGCCCGAGGTACCCAGCAAGCCGGACCGGGTGCTCAACCTCGCCACGGGCGCCATGCTCGGCCTGCTCCTCGGGCTCGGCGTCGCCCTGGCCCGGGAACGGCTGGACCGGCGGGTGCGCACCGCCGGCGACGTGGCACGCGGCAGCCGGGTGCCGGTGCTCGCCGAGCTCGGCCAGGAGGAGGAACCGCGGTTCGACGACGTGTTCCAGCCGTACGCGGCCGGCGGCCGTACTTTCAACCGGCTGCGTAACGAGGTCGTGGCGTCCCTCGGGCCGGACGACAAGGTGGTCGTCGTGGCTGGCGCCAGCCGTGGCATGGCGTCGACGCTGGTCGCCGCGAACCTCGCCGCGGCCCTCGCCCGCACCGGCAGCGACGTGATCCTGGTCGGCGCGCACCAGCCCGACAGCGTGACCGACACGGCACCGCTCGCCTCGATCTTCGGGGTCGCGCCGACGCCCGGCCTCTCCGACGTGCTCGCCGGCCGGGTCGGGCTCGCCGAGGCGGTTCAGCCGGCGCCGCGCATCCCGTCGCTGCGCGTGGTCACCACGGGCGGTACGGCCAGCGCGGCGGGGCTCATGCAGTCGCAAGGGCTGCGGGACGCGCTCGACCTGCTCAGCGCGCGGCCCGGGTATGTGGTGATCGAGGCACCCTCCACCGCCAGCAGCGCCGACGCCCAGAGCCTCGCCAGCTTCGCCGACGCCGCGATCATCGCCGTCGAGCGGCGCCGTACCCGCCGGCCGGAGGTGACCGACGCGGCCGAGCAGCTGCGGCGGGTCGGCACCCCACTGCTGGGCGCCGTCGTGCTGCCCCGGCTCAACCTCGACCACCAGCAGGTCGCGCCCACGATCGCCCGGACGCCCGCCCGCGCCCTGCCCGCGCCGCCGCCGATCCCGCCCGACGGGACGGAACCCGCCGACCTCAGCTCGGCCGGGCTGGCCGAAGTCGACCTGTCCACCGCCACCGCCGTGATCCGGGTACCCCCGCGCACCGGCCCCCGGAAGTGACGACCGTGCTCGCGGCCCGGCCGCGGACCGCCAGCCTCCCCGCGTGGCCGCTCACCGGCCTGCTGCTGCTCTATCCACTGTGGTGGGCGCTCGGGCTGGGGGTGCTGGCGTTCGCGATCGTGGCAGTGCCGATGGCGGCCACGCTGCTGCGGGCGCACGTCGCGGGGCGGCCGGTGCGGCTTCCGCCCGGCTTCGCGCTGTGGGTCGTGTTTCTGGTGACCGTGGTCGTCGGGGTCACCGTGCTGCACGCCGAGCCGGTCGGAGCGGTCGACGAAGGAGCCGGTGGGCGGCTCTTCGGGGTGGCGTTCCGGCTCGTCTGGTACGCCGCGCTGACCGTGATGCTGGTGTACGCCGGCAACCTCACAGAGGCCGAGCTGTCACGGGAGCGCCTGGTGCGGCTGCTGGCGTGGCTGTTCGCGGTGACCGTCGCGGGTGGACTTCTGGGCGTGTTCGCGAGCCACTTCGAGTTCACGTCGCCGGTCGAGTTGCTGCTGCCGCACGGGGTACGCCAGAAGGGGTTCGTGCGATCGCTGGTGCACCCGTACGCGGCGCAGATCATGGACCTGGTCCGCGATTCCCATCCGCGCCCCGCCGCGCCGTGGGGGTACACGAACACGTGGGGCAACAACTTCTGCCTGCTGGTCGTGTGGTTCGCCGCGTGGGCGTGGGGCTACGCCAAGGACCGCCGCGTGCGGGTGCTGGCGGCGGCGTGCCTAGCGGCGTCGGTCGTGCCCGTGGTGCACTCGCTCAACCGTGGACTGTGGATCGGCCTCGGTGTCGCGGCCGTGTACGTGGCGGTACGGCTCGCGCTCGCCGGCCGGGTCTGGGCGATCGGGGCAATGGCCCTCGCCGGTGTCGCGGTCGCCGGGGCGCTGGCGGTCACCCCGCTCGGCAACGTGGTCTCCGCCCGCCTGGACGACGGCAAGTCCAACGGCGTGCGGTCGTTCCTGATGGAGCGAGCAGTCAGCGGGATGGCTGAGTCGCCGGTCATCGGCTTCGGCTCGACACGGGACACGATGGGCGGCCGGAACTCCATCACGGTGGGCGAGAGCGCCGAGTGCGAACGCTGCGGCAACTTCACGATCGGCGGCAACGGCCAGTTCTGGCAGCTCATCTTCGCGCACGGGATCGTGGGCACGGCCGGATATCTGGGCTTCTTCGGGTACGGGCTGTGGCGGTTCCGGCGGGATCGCAGCGCGATCGGCATCGCGGGTGGGTGCGCGCTGTTCGGCACCTTCGCCGCGATGTTCTGGTACAACGCGCTGGTCACACCCCTCGCCTTCATGTTCTTGGCTTATGCGCTCCTGTGGAGGAACGCTGCGAGCGCGAGGAGTGAGCTTTGACGGCCTGGCCCCCGACGGACGCCCGCATGCGAGCCCCGCAGTCGTGAGCGAAAGGTAAGCACCGATGAGTCCAGTTAAGACCGCGCCGGCCAGCCTGAAGGCCGGCGACGCCGCGCTGCGGGCCCAGTACCTGCAAGAGGTGCTCGGCCTGCTCTATCCGGAGCCGTGCACGACGACGCGCGGCGCCCGCACGCCGCTGGTCACCGAGTACGTCGTCGTGCCCGACGCGCGCCGGCCACGCCTGCTCGTGCCGACCCGCAGCCGGCGGATCGCCGCGGCGGCGGTCCGCCGGTACGCCGAGCCGCAGTCCTGGGTGGCCAGGTGGAAGCGGGACGCGGTCGTGGCCGCCCTGCGCACGCCCGGCGCCTCGGCGGTGCTGCTGCGGCATCGGGTGCGCGTGGGTGGCGAGGCGGGCGACGCGATCGACGGCTACTTGCGCGACGCGCTCGGCACCGACCTGGCGATCAGCGTCCATATCGGACCGGCGCGCGCCAACCGCAAGCCGGTGCTCCAGCTCATCGCGCCGGACGGTGAGACGCTCGGCTTCGCCAAGCTGGGCACCGGGCCGCTGACCCGCCGGCTGGTGCGCGCCGAGACCACCGCACTGAACGCGCTGTCGCACGTGGGGTTGCGTGACCTGACCGTCCCCAAGGTGCTGCACGCCGGTCAGTGGCGCGGCCACCAGGTGCTGGTGCAGTCCGCGCTGCCGGTGTGGCGGCCCCGGGCCGCGCTCACGAACGAGCGGCTGGTCGACGCGATGCGCGAGGTCTCCGGCTGCTGCGGCACCGCCCGGAGCTGGCTGGCCACCAGCCCGTACTGGTCGGAGCTGCGCGAGCGGCTGGATGCCGTATCGGACCGGCCGGAGGGCGCCGCATTGCGCACGGCGGCCCGGTCGCTCATCGAGCGAGCCGGCGACGTCGACCTGCGGTACGGCGCCTGGCACGGCGACTGGGCACCGTGGAACATGGCCACCCTCGCCGACACGCTGCTGGTCTGGGACTGGGAACGGTTCACTACTGGCGTTCCGCTGGGCTTCGACGCGGTGCATTACGAGCTACAGCGGCGCATCCAGTCCACATCGGATGCCGGCGCGGCCGTGGAGGCGACGCTCAAGCTGGCGCCCGGGCTGCTGCGCCCGTTCGAGGTCACCGGCCACGCGGCCGGCATCACCGCCCTGCTGTACCTGGTCGACCTGGCCACCAGGTACCTCGCCGACCGGCAGGCCGAGGCGGGTGCCCGGCTGGGCGTGCTCGGCACCTGGCTGCTGCCGGTTCTCATCCGCCGCGTGGAGGCGCTTTCATGATCAGCTCTAGTCGGGTTCCGGCGCCCGTCAAGCGCGCCGTCCACTTCGGATCCCGCTCGTACGGCCGGATCACCGCACCCGCACGGATGCTGCCGTCGTTTCTCATCTGCGGCGGCCAGCGCTGCGGCACCACGTCGCTGTACCGCGCGCTCGCCGCACACCCGGTGGTGCTCAAAGCCGTGCTGCACAAGGGCGTGCACTACTTCGACACCTCGTACCACCGGGGCATGGCCTGGTACCGGGCGCACTTCCCGCTCCAGCGCACGGCTCTGAAGGTGTCGCAGCGGTACGGGATGCCGGCACAGACGTTCGAGTCCAGCCCGTACTACATGTACCACCCACAGGCGGCCGCCCGGATCGCCCGCGACCTGCCGGGGGTGCGCCTCATCGCCCTGGTCCGCGATCCGGTCGAGCGGGCGTACTCGCAGCACGCCCACGAGCTGGCACGCGGCTTCGAGTCGGAGACGTCGTTCGGGCGGGCGCTGGCGCTGGAGCCGGCCCGGCTGCGCGGGCAGGAGGAACGGCTGCGCGCCGACCCCCGGCACTACAGCTTCGCCCACCAGCACCACGGCTACCGGGCGCGCGGCGAGTACGCCCGCTACCTCGACGAGATGGCGACGCACGTGGGGCGCGAGCGCATCCTGGTCGTAGAGAGCGAGCGGTTCTTCGCCGCGCCCGCCACGGTCTACGCCGACGTGCTGGACTTCCTGGGCCTGCCGCACCTGGGCGACCCGCCGTATCTGAAGCACAACGCCCGCCCACGCGGCGCCCCGATGGACGCCTGCGTCCGCCGCGAACTGACCGCCCACTTCGCCGACCACGACGCCGCCCTGGCCGAGTGGCTGGGCCACGAGCCGAGCTGGCGAACATGACGCTGCAATGCTGGCCCGCGCTCCGCGCGGGCGGCTCGGGCGCTGGAATCCGCCCTGTAGCCGCCAGTCGCTGCGGTCGCTTCGCTCCCTGCGCTTTGTGGCGGCTGCGGGCGGCGCGCCCTCACAGCTCCTTCCGCTTTGTGGCGGCTGCGGGAGGCGGCGCATGACCCTGCTAACTGGCGCTCGCTCCGCTCGCGCGGGTCATGCGCCTTTCGTGCCTCCCTGTAGCCGCCAGTCGCTCCAGTCGCTGCGCTCCTTCCGCTTTGTGGCGGCTGCGGGAGGCGGCGCATGACCCTGCTAACTGGCGCTCGCTCCGCTCGCGCGGGTCATGCGCCTTTCGTGCCTCCCTGTAGCCGCCAGTCGCTCCAGTCGCTGCGCTCCTTCCGCTTTGTGGCGGCTGCGGGAGGCGGCGCATGACCAGCACGGTGACGCGGCGGGTGGCGCGTGGCGGGATCGCGGGGATCGTCGGTGCCGGTGCCGCGGGCGCTACCGGGATCGTCGTGGCGTGGGTGGTCGCGCGGATGCTGGGGGCGGAAGGCGCGGGGGCGTTCTTCGCCGCCACCGCCGGGTTCGTCCTGGCTGGGGCGGTCGCGAAGCTCGGCACCCAGACCGGGCTCGTGTACTGGGTGGCCACGCTGCGGGCACAAGATAGAGGCCATCTGCTGGGGGCGTGCCTGCGTATCGGCCTCACGCCGGTCGCCGCCGCGGCCACCGCGCTCGCCGTGGTGCTGTGGTTCGCCGCCCCGGCGCCGCTCGACTGGCTCGCGCTCTTCCTCCCGCTCGCGACGCTCTCCGACACGATGCTGGCGGCCACGCGCGGCTACACGATGATCCGGCCGACTGTGATCCTGGAGCGGATCTGCCGGCCCGCGCTGCAACTCGCGGCGGTCGCCGGGCTCGCCTTCGCGGGTGTCCGGTCACCTGCCGCGTACGCGGTCGCCTGGGTGATGCCCTACATACCCGTCGCCCTGCTGGCCGGGTATGCCCTGCGTGGTGCGTACCTGAGTGGGCCGACGAAGCGGGCCGGGCACCGGGCGATGATGGCGCTGCGGGCCCGGTTCTGGCGGTTCACCGGGCCGCGGGCGCTCGCCAGCGTCGCCCAGCAGGCGTTGCAGCGGGTAGACGTGCTGCTCGTCGCCAGCCTTGGCGGGCTTGCCGCGGCGGCCACGTACGCGGTGGCGGGGCGCTTCGTCGTGTTAGGACAGTTCGCCAATCAGGGCATCACGCAGAGCATCCAGCCTCGGCTCGCCGAGGCGCTGGCCAGGAACGACCGGGACGCCGCCAACGCCCTGTACCAGACCGCCACCGGCTGGCTCGTGCTGCTCACCTGGCCCCTGTACCTGCTCGTCAACACCTACGCGCCGGTCTACCTTGGACTGTTCGGCCCCGAGTACGCGGCCGGCGGGCCGGTCGTCGTGGTGCTCGCCAGCGCGATGCTGGTCGCCACCGGCTGCGGCATGGTCGACATCGTGTTGTCGATGGCCGGCCGCACCCGCTGGAACCTCGCCAACGTCACCATCGCCCTCGCCGCCATGATGGCGCTGGACCTTGTGCTGATCCCGCACTTCGGTGCGGTGGGCGCGGCCGTCGGGCTCGCGGTCGCGGTGCTGTTCAACAACATCGTGCCGCTGGTCCAGGTGGGACGGTCGGTGGGGCTGCACCCGTTCGGCACGGGCACGATGGCCGCCATCGGGTTGGCGGTCGGGTGTTTCGGCGTACTCCCACGTGCTGTGGCGGCGGCAGCCGGCACCGGCCCGGCGGCGCTGCTCGGCGCGCTGGCCGCGGCGATCCTGCTCTATGCCTGTGGGGCCTATCGGCTGCGCGGCGTCCTCGCGCTCGACGCCCTGCGGGCCAAGCGGTGAGGCGTTTCGTCGCGTTGGCCGCCGCCCTGGTGCTCGCGGGGTGCGGCGGTGACCCGCCGCCCGCTCCCGAGCCGGCGCCGTCGGTCGTTGCCACGGACCCCGGGCCGTATCGCTCCGGCCCTGTGGCCGCGCCGGAACGGGGTGCGCTGATGGGCGCCTGGGTGCAGCCGGAGAGCTACCGCCAGGCGGGCCGGATCGTGGCGGTGGACCGGCTTCAGGAGCGCCTCGGGCGGCGGCTCGACATCGTCAACACGTACCGGCGGTTCGAGCAGGTGTTCGGCACGGAGTCGGACGAGGAGTTCATCCGGCAGGGTCAGACGATCATGTTGAGCTGGGCGTCCGGAGACACCCGGTCGATCACGTCCGGGCGGCACGACGAGCTGATCCGGGCGCAGGCGCGGCGGGTGCGGGCGGCGGGAGTGCCGATCCTGCTGCGCTTCCGGTGGGAGATGGACCGGCCGAACCTGCGCGCGACGATGTGGTCGGCGGCTGACTTCGTGGCGGCCTGGCGGCACGTCCGGCAGATCTTCGACGAGGAGAAGGCGCGCAACGCCTCGTGGGTGTGGTGCCCGACCGCCGAGGGGTTCGCGCGGGGGGACGCGCCGGACTTCTACCCGGGTGACGACGCCGTCGACTGGACCTGCGTCGACGTGTACGCGGCGAGCGACTTCCGGCCGCTCCGTGAGCTGATGGCGCCGTTCCTGCGGTGGGCGGCGCAGCGACCCAAGCCGATCATCGTCGGAGAGTTCGGGGTGGCGCGGGAGTGGGGTTCGGCGGCGCGGGCGGCGTGGCTGCGCGACGCGACGGCGCTCTTCAAGGCGAACCCACAGATCAAGGCGGTGTCCTATTTCGAGTCCGACCCGGAGAGGAACAAGGGGCCAAAGCAGCAGTTTCGGCTTGCGGACGACCCGGCGGCCTTCGCGGCGTTCCGCGACCTCGCGCGAGACCGGTACTTCCGGCGAGGTTAACGGCCCGCCGCCTTCGACATCAGCAGGCGCAGGGCGTACGGGGCGTCGTGGCGCAGGTACCGGCCGGCCAGCCGGCGCGGTTCGTTGCTCAGCCGGTGTGCCCACTCCAGCCCCGAACGCTGCATCCACCGCGGCGCCCGCTCCTTGTCGCCGGTCACGAAGTTGACCGCCGCGCCGCACCCGAGGAACCAGGTGAACGGCAGTTCCGGGCGCAGCAACGAGATCAGCCACTCCTGCTTGGGAAAGCCGATCCCCACGTACACGAGGTCGGGCTTGGCCTCGATCACCTCGCCGCACACCGAGGAGAGCGCGTACCAGTCCCGCTCGAACCCGTAGTCGGGGCTGCGCCAACCGGCGATGCGCAGGCCGGGAGATGCGGCGGCCAGCTCGGCGGCGGCCCGGCCGGCGCCGTCGACGAACCCGGGATCGGCAGGCTCGCCGCCCAGCACGTAGACCGAGCGGCCGTCCTCGCCGAGGCCGGCGGAGAGCGACCAGATCAGGTCGGAGCCGGCGACGCGTTCGGGCAGCGGGGTGCCGGCGAGCTTGCTCGCCCACACCAGCGGCGCGCCGTCGGCGACCACGACAGTGGCGTCGTCGAGGTAGCCGCGCACCTCCGGGTCGGTGCGCGCCTGGCGCAGGATGTCGATGTTGGGCGTGACGATGCGGCCACCCTCACCCCGGTCCAGGGCCGTCCGGACCCGCGCGACGACCTCCTCTTCGGTGAAGGCGTCGATCTCGATGCCATCCAACACTATTCGCTCGGACATAGCGGTCCTAGTTCTTGATCGTTCGTTATATGGACAGAACGAGCGAAGGTGGAGAAAAGTGGCACGGGTGTTATATATCGGCGGGTTGGGCCGCAGCGGGACCACGCTGATCGAACGCCTGCTCGGCGAGTTGCCCGGGATGTGCGCGCTGGGCGAGGTCGTGCATCTCTGGCAACGCGACATCCGCGACGACGAGCGCTGCGGCTGCGGGGCGGCGTTCTCGGCGTGCGACTTCTGGGACGCGGTCGGCGAGCGGGCGTTCGGCGGCTGGCACCAGGTCGACGTGTACCGGGTCCTCGCCCTGCGGGAGATGGTGGAACGCACGCGCCACATCCCCCGGCTGGCAGCAGCGCGGCTGCCCGAGGACCACGTCGAGCTGATCGAGGAGTACGCCGGGTACTACTCCGCGATCTACGAGGCGGCGGCCATGGTGTCCGGCGCGAGCGTGGTCATCGACTCGTCCAAGCACAGCGCGCTCGCGCACTGCCTGCGCTGGGCCCCCGGGATCGACCTGCGCGTCGTGCACGTGGTCCGGGACGCGCGGGGCGTCGCGTACTCGTGGACCAAGACCGTGGTGCGGCCCGAGGCCGGCGACGGCGCCGAGATGACCCGGTACTCCCCCACGCGCTCGGCCCTGCTGTGGAACGCGCACAACGCGGCGTTCGGCCTGCTCGCGCGGCGGGGCGTGCCGGTGCGCCGGGTGCGGTACGAGCAGTTCCTCGCCGACCCGCGCCGCGGCCTGCGGGAGCTGGCCGGGTTCGCCGGGCTGGACGTGTCGGCCGCCGACCTCGACTTCGTCACCGAGGAGCGCGCCGAGCTCAAACCGGTGCACAGCGCCGCCGGCAACCCGATGCGCTTCACCGTCGGCCAGGTGCCGCTGCGCCGCGACGACACCTGGCGCAGCGCGCTGCCGCCGACCCAGCGCCGGCTGGTGGGCGCGGTGTGCGCGCCGCTGCTGCGCGCCTACGGGTACCCGTTGAGGTCGAGCCGATGACACCGTCCGTGGGCGTGGTCATCCCGACCCGCAACCGCCCCAAGCTGCTGCGTCGCGCCCTTTCGAGCGTGCGCTCCCAGAACTACCCCGGACGGCTGCGCGTCGTCGTGGTCCACGATCAGTCCGAGCCGGACTACCTGCTCGCCACCACCGAGGGCGTGCCGGTGCTCGTGGCCGCGAACTGGCGTACACCCGGCCTCGCTGGTGCCCGCAACACCGGCATCCTCGCGCTGGACACCGACCTTGTGGCGTTCTGCGACGACGACGACCAGTGGGCACCTGACAAGCTGCGGCACCAGGTCGCGGCGCTCGGCGACGGCGAGTTCGCGACCTGTGCGATCGAGGTGGAGTACAACGGACGGCACACGCCGCGCCTCGCCGGCTGCGAAGCGGTCACCGTGGACCACCTCGCCCGCTCGCGGATGTCCATGCTGCACTCGTCGAGCTTCCTCATCCGGCGGGCCGCGTTGATCGACTCCGCGCGGCTCAGCCTGGTCGCCGAGGACGCGCCCGGCAGCCAGAACGAAGACTGGGACCTGCTGTTGCGCGCCGCGCGCCGGTCGCCCATCGCGCACGTCGACCAGCCGCTGGTACGCGTGCTGTGGGGCCGGTCCTCGCACTACGCGTACGAGTACGCCACGAAGATCTCGTCGCTGCGCTGGATGATGGCCCGGCATCCGGAAATCCGCGGCTGCCCGCCCGGCGCCGCCCGGGTCTACGGCCAGCTCGCGTGCTGGTCGGCTGCCACCGGCAACCGCGGGGCAGCCTGGCGCTGGACGCGGGAGGCGGTGCGCGCCAACTGGCGGGAGCCTCGGGCCGCCATCGCGCTCGCCGCCATGACCGGCACCGTGAAGGTGGAGAACGTGCTGAACGCCCTGCACAAGCGAGGTCGCGGCATCTAGGGGACGATGAGGTTGACGTCGCCGAACTCGTGCCACAGGTAGCGAGAGCGGAGCGCCTCCTCGTACATCGCGTCCAGCAACGCTCCCCCGGCGATCGTCTCCAGCAGGTCCAGGTGCGAGGCGCGCGGCTCGTGAAAGCCGGTCAGCAGGCCGTCGACCACTTGCGCCCCCTGCTCGGGCGTCACCACGAGGTCGGTCCAGCCGCTGGACGCGCGCGGCACCCCGTCGGGCCCGACCGCGCTCTCCAGCGCGCGCACCGCGGTTGTGCCGACCGCGATGATCCGGCGACCAGCCGTACGGGCCTCGACGACCAGCCGCGCGGTCGTCGCGGAGACGTCGAACCACTCCGGGTACGGGCGTTCGTGCGCCTCGGGTGAGGCGACGCCGGTGTGCAGGAGCACCGGTGCGATCAGCACGCCCGCCGCGACCAGCCTGGTCACGAGGTGCTCACTGAAGGGACGGGCCGCGCTGGGCATCTCCGCGCTGCCCGGCTCGGTCGCGAACACCGTCTGGTAGTACGGCAGCGGCCACGGGCGGGGCACGTAGGAGTACCGGATCGGCTGGCCGTACCGGCGCAGGAACGCCGTCACCGACCCCTCGCCATTGTCTACCGTGGCCCGCCACAACCGGTCCCGGGAGTACCGCTCCCGCAGGGTGACCGCCCCGCCGCCGGGCAACGGCAGTCGCTGCCCGGCGGCGCCCCCGTGGTACGGCGCGCTGGCCTTGCCGTCTGTGCTGCGCAGCTCGACCAGCCACTGCCCGTCCGCCAGCCCGGTGGAGAAGTGCACGGCGAGCCCGGCCCCGACGACGGGCACCGCCGCCGGGAGCGTGCCCGACGTGTTGACCACGAGCACGTCACCGGCCCGTAGCACGTCCGGGAGGTCGGCGAACCGGTGATGGCTGATGGCACCGGTCGACACCTCGCCGACCAGCAGCCGCACGCCGTCCCGGGCCAGCCCGCGCGCCTCCGGCGGCTCGTGCGCCTCCAGATCGGCGGGCAGCGTGAACCTCATAGATCCGCCAGCTTCATCCGCCCGGACGGTGGCCGGTCGGCGAGCAGCCGCAGAAACGCCGGCACGACCGTGTCCGGCTCCGGGCGGTCGCTGATGTCCTCGCCGGGGAACGCCTCCTGGTGCATGCGTGTGCGCAGGTCGCCCGGGTCGACCCACCAGACGCGCAGCGCCGGTTCCTCGGCGGCCAGTACCCGGCTCGCCTGCTCGACGGCAGCCTTCGCCGAGCCGTAGCCGCCCCAACCGGTGTACCCCTCGACCGCCGCGTCGGAGGTGACGTTGACGACGGCGCCCTTGCGCTCGCGCAGGCCCGGCAGGGCGAGCTGGGTGAGAGCGAGCGGCGCGATCACGTTCACCTCGTAGACCTCGCGCAGCACGTCGAGCGGGTAGTCGGCGAGCGCCGGCTGCGGGCTCGGCCCGAGGATGCCGGCGTTGTTGACCAGCAGTTCGGCGCCGCCCAGCCGGTCGGCGGCGGCGACCAGGGCGGCCTGATGCGCCGGGTCGGTGACGTCGCCGGCCAGCGCGGTCACGTCGTACGGGATCCCAGCGGCCGCCTCGGCCAGCGCGTCCGGGTCGCGCCCGTCGATGACCAGGCGCCATCCCTGCGCCGCGAGCCCGTGTGCCAGCGCCAGCCCCAGCCCTCGGGAGGCCCCGGTGATGATTGCTCCAGCCATGCGACCGACGCTATGGCGGTCGGGAGAGGTCGCCATCGGGCGGCGGGCGGGCACCGCCTAGGTCTTTGGCCTTAGGACCAAAGACCTAGGCCCCGCTGATCTTCACGATGGGTAGCGTGGAAGCGTGCGCGATCGGGACGAGTTGCGCGAGGTCAGCGCGGCGGTGCTAGCGGTCACCGCCCACCTGTCGGTGCGCGAGGTGCTTCAGACCATCCTCACCTCGGCGCGCAGGCTGGTCGACGCTCGGTACGCCGCGCTGGGCGTGCCGGACCGCAACGGCGGGTTCGGTGAGTTCCTCGCCGACGGCCTCACCGACGAGCAGTGGCGCGCGATCGGCCCGCCGCCGAAGCAGCACGGGGTGCTCGGGCAGATGCTGTGCTCGCCGGACGCGGTGCGGCTGGCGGACATCCGGACGCATCCGCAGTTCGGCTGGTGGCCGCGGGCGCACCCCGAGCTGACCGACTTCCTCGGCATGCCGATCGCGGACGGCGACGAGATCCTGGGCGAGATCTTCCTGGCCAACAAGCAGGCGCCGGGCGGGTTCACCGCCGAGGACGAGGAGCTGCTGCGGCTGCTGGCTGGGCACGCGGCGATCGCGATCGTCAACGCGCGCCTGTACGAGCGCAGTCGCGAACTGTCCATCATGGAGGAGCGCAACCGGCTCGCGAGGGAGCTGCACGACGCGGTCACCCAGAAGCTTTTCAGCCTGCGGCTGACGGCGGAAGCGGCGGCAACAGTCGTGGAGCGCGATGCCGCGCGGGCGGCGGTGCAGCTCGCGACGGTGCGCCAGCTCGCCGCCGAAGCCGTGGAGGAGCTGCGCGCGGTGCTGATCGGGCTACGCCCGATCGATCTCGCCGGCGACGGGCTCGAGGCGGCGCTGCGCAAGCAGGCGGATCTGCTGGATCGGGTACACGAGGCGGGCGTCACGTTCACGGGCGCGCCGGTGCCGAGGCTCACCGCCGCACGGGAGGAGACCGTGTACCGCATCGCGCAGGAGGCGCTGCACAACGCGCTGCGGCACGGCGAACCCTCTCACGTATCGGTTGGCTTGGCGACGCGGGACGGGCGCGTCGTGCTGACGGTCACCGACGACGGCCGGGGCTTCGACCAGGCGGCCCGCGCGCAGGCCGCGCGCAGGCTCGGCCTCACGTCGATGCGCGAGCGCGCGTCGGCCGCCGGCGGCAGCCTTCGGGTGACCTCCGCACCTGGCGCGGGTACCACCGTGCGGCTGGAGGTGCCCATCGGTGAGTGAACCGATCCGGGTACTGGTGGTCGACGACCATCCCGTCGTCCGGCAGGGGCTGCGGACGTTCCTCGACGTGCAGGACGGCATCCAGGTGGTGGGTGAGGCGTCCGACGGCGTCACCTGCGTGTCACAGGTCGAACGGCTGCGCCCCGACGTGGTCCTCCTCGACCTGCGTATGCCGGGCGTGGACGGCACCGAGGCACTGCGACGCGTCCGGGCGCTCCCCGATCCGCCGAAGGTTCTGGTCGTCACCAGCTTCACCGAGCCGTCCGCCGTACTGCCGGCCGTGCGCGCCGGCGCCGCGGGATACGTCTACAAGGACGTCGACCCGTCGGCGCTGGCCGCCGCGATCCGGGCGGTGCACGCCGGGCATGTGCTGCTGCACCCCGAGGTGGCCCGGCTGCTGGCCGCCGGGGACGTGCCTGCCCGCGAGCCGGCCCTGACCCCGCGGGAGCGGGAGGTGCTGGCCGAGGTGGCGCTCGGCCGATCGAACAGGGAGATCGCCCGCTCGCTGTCGCTCTCCGAGAAGACCGTGAAGACCCACGTGAGCGCGATCCTGGGCAAGCTGGACGTTCAGGACCGCACTCAGGCCGCCCTGTACGCGGTCCGAGCCGGCCTCGTCTAGAAGACCCAACGTGCGGTACTGTTCGGGTCTGTTGGATTTAGTGCGGAGTGAGGTGGGCTGGTGGCGCTCCACTACGGCGGGGACTACAACCCCGAGCAGTGGCCCGAAGAGGTCTGGGCCGACGACCTCGCCCTCATGCGCGAGGCCGGGGTCAACCTGGTCAGCGTCGGCATCTTCGCCTGGGCGTGGCTGGAGCCGGCCGAGGGCCGCTACGAGTTCGACCGCCTCGACCGCATCCTCGACGGGCTGCACGGCGCCGGCGTACGGGTGAGCCTCGCCACACCCACCGCCTCCCCGCCAGCCTGGTTCTCACACGCCCATCCGGAGGCCATGCCGGTCGAGGCCGACGGGCGCCGGCTCACGTACGGCAGTCGCCAGACGTTCTGCCCCAGCTCTTCCGTGTACCGGCAGGCCGCCATCCGGATGACCGAGCAGCTCGCCCGGCGATACCACGACCATCCGGCGCTCGCGATCTGGCATGTGCACAACGAGTACGCCTGCCACAACGCGCACTGCTACTGCGACGTGACCGCAGAGGCGTTCCGCGGCTGGCTGCGCGCCCGGTATCAGAGCCTCGACGCGCTCAACGCCGCGTGGGGCACGACGTTCTGGGCGCAGACCTACACCGACTGGGCCCAGGTGCAGCCGCCGCGCGCCACCACCACGTCGTCCAACCCCGGTCAGGCGCTGGACTTCAAGCGGTTCAGCTCCGACGAGCACCTGGCCAACTTCGTCGCCGAACGCGACCTGCTCCAGAAGCTCTCACCCGGCGTGCCCATCACCACCAACCTCATGACGACCGCCTGCCTCAACCTCGACTACTGGGCGTGGGGAAGGGAGCTGACCGGCCCCGACCGGCTCGTGTCGAACGACCACTACCTCGTCGCCGACGACCCCCGCGAGGCGCCCGCACAGGTGGCGTTCGCCGCCGACTTCACCCGCTCGCTGGCCGGCGGCGCACCGTGGCTGCTGATGGAGCACTCGACGAGCGCGGTCAACTGGCAGCCGTACAACCTCGCCAAGGCGCCCGGCCAGCTTGTCCAGCACAGCCTCGGGCACGTCGCGCGCGGCTCCGAGGGTGCGCTGTTCTTCCAGTGGCGGGCCAGCCGGGCCGGCTCGGAGAAGTGGCATTCGGCGATGGTGCCGCACGCCGGCCGCGACTCCAAGGTCTGGCGCGAGGTGGTGACGCTCGGCGCCCACCTGGCCAAGCTGTCCGAAGTGGAGGGTTCGCGCACGGTCGCCGACGTCGCCGTGCTGCTCGACTACTCCAGCGCGTGGGCGCAGGAGGCACCCAACCAGCCCAGCACCGCCATGGTGGCGTTCGAGGAGATCGCCCGCTGGCACGCGGCGCTGTGGCGCGCCGGCTTCACAGCCGACCTGGCACCGCCCGGCGCAGACCTGTCCGGCTACCGGCTCGTGGTGGCGCCCTCCCTGTACGCGGTGACCGACGCGGACGCCACGAATGTTCGCTCCTATGTGGAGGACGGCGGCGCTCTCGTCGTCGGCCCGTACAGCGGGCTGGTGGACGAGCACGACCGGGTGCGGCCCGCGCCGCTGCCGGGTGCGTTCGCGGATCTGCTGGGCGTGCGGGTCGAGGAGTTCTATCCGCTGCGCCCGGGTGACGAGGTCCGGCTCGATGACGGCACCGCTGGAGCTGTCTGGACGGAGGCGCTGCACGCCGACGCCGCCGATGTGGTCGCGCGCTACGCGGACGGTCCCGTGGCCGGCGGCCCCGCCCTCACCCGGCGCGGCACCGCCTGGTACCTCAGCACGCGCCTCACCGATCCCGCACTGGGCGCTCTGCTCGCCTCGGTCGCGGCCGAGGCCGGCGCCGCACCCACGCACCCGGTACCGTCCGATGTGGAGGCTGTGCGCCGCCGGCACGCCGACGGCCGCTCGTACCTCTTCCTCTTCAACCACGGCAGCGCGCCCGCGACAGTCGACGCGACCGGCGTCGACCTGCTCACCGGCGCCGCCTGGGCGGGCAGGCTCGACGCCGGATCCGTCGCCGTCCTCCGGGAGGGCTGATGCTGGCACCGCAGCGCCAAGCCGCCATCCTCGACCGCGTCCGAGCCACCGGCGGCGTGCGGGTCACCGACCTGGCCACCGAGTTCGGCGTCTCCGACATGACGATCCGCCGCGACCTGGAGGCGCTCGCCGACCGGGGCCTGCTCGCCAAGGTGCACGGCGGCGCCACGTCGATGCAGCCAGGTTCGACGGACGAGCCGGGCTTCGCGGCCAAGTCGATCCGGCAGCAGGCGGAGAAGGCCGGCATCGCCGCCCGGGCGGCCGAGATCGTCACCCCGGGCATCGCCATAGCGCTGTCGGCTGGCACCACGACGGCCGAGCTGGCTCGGCGGCTCACCGACGTGCCAGGGCTGACCGTGGTGACGAACTCGATCCCGGTCGCCGACATCTTCTACCGAGCCGGCCGGCCGGATCAGATCGTCGTGCTGACCGGCGGGGTGCGCACGCCATCCGACGCGCTGGTCGGCCCGGTCGCTGTCAACGCCATCCGCACACTCCACCTGGACGTGCTCTTCCTCGGCGTGCACGGCATGAGCGAACGCACCGGCTTCACCACACCGAACCTCATGGAGGCCGACACCAACCGGGCCCTCGTCGCCGCGGCCGAACGCCTCGTCGTCCTGGCCGACCACACCAAGTGGGGCACGGTGGGCATCTCCTCGATGGCCGCATTGAACGAGGCGCACACGGTGGTGACCGACGCCGGCCTGCCTGCCGCGGGCCAAGCAATCCTGACCGAACACGTCGCGGAACTGGTGATCGTCTCATGAAGAGGCTGCCGACCACGCTGGCCGACGGGCGCCAGCTCATCTACTTCGACGAGCGGGACGACGCGGTACGCGACACGCCCGACCGTCGCGACCTGCCCCCGCCGCCGCCCGCCTCGCAGCTGCGATACGACGCGCTGGTCGACGAGTGGGTGGCGATCGCGGCACACCGGCAGACCCGCACTCACCTGCCGCCGAGCGACGAGTGTCCACTGTGTCCTTCGCGGGGCGACCGGCTGACCGAGATCCCGGCTGCCGAGTACGACGTGGTGGTCTTCGAAAACCGGTTCCCGTCGTTCAGCGACCGGCCCGTCGATCTGCCGCCGGACATCGTGGCCCGGCCCGCACAGGGCCGCTGCGAGGTCGTGTGCTTCACCTCCGACCACAACGCCTCGTTCACCACCCTCCCGCCGTCGCGGGTGCGCACCGTCCTGGAGGCGCTCGTCGACCGCACGGTGGAGCTGTCGGCGCTGCCCGGCGTCGAGCAGGTCTTCTGCTTCGAAAATCGGGGCGTGGAGATCGGTGTGACCCTGCACCACCCGCACGGCCAGATCTACGCGTACCCCTTCGTCACCCCGCGGACCCGCGCGATGCTGGCAGCGGCCGGCGACCGCTGTGTGTACGCCGATCTGCTGGCCGCCGAACGGGCCGCCGGCACCCGGGTGGTCGCCGCCAACGAGCACTGGACGGCGTTCGTGCCGGTCGCCGCGCGCTGGCCGTTCGAGGTACATATCGCGCCCAACCGCCGGGTGCCCGACCTGCCAGCGCTCGACGACGCCGAGCGCGACGCCTTCGGCCCCCTCTACCTCGACGTGCTGCGCCGCTTCGACGCGCTCTTCGGCAACCCGATGCCGTACATCTCCGCCTGGCACCAGGCGCCGGTGCGAGTCGGCCGCGACGTCAGCTACCTGCACCTCCAGCTCTTCAGCATCCGGCGGGCCGCGAACAAGCTGAAGTACCTGGCGGGCTCCGAGTCGGCGATGGGCGTCTTCATCAACGACGTCGTGCCGGAAGAGGCCGCCGAGATGCTCCGTTCGCTGGATGGTGTCGTACGCGGGGCCTAGATTCATCGGCATGGACCTTCGTGTGCCCGTCGATGATGGCGCCACGCTGCGCATACGCCGGCACGAGGGTGAGCGCGCACCGGCTTTCCTGCTGGTGCACGGGCTCGCCTCCAACGCCCTGCTGTGGGATGAGGTCGCCGCCGCCCTGACCGCGGCCGGCCACCCGTCGTACGCGGTCGACCTGCGCGGGCACGGCGAGTCCGACCTGCCGGAGCGCGGCTTCGACACCGCCACCGCGGCGTCCGATCTGGCCGCCGTGGCCACCGCCCTGGAGCTGCGCGACCTGGTCGTGGCCGGCCAGTCGTGGGGCGGCAACGTCGCCGTCCGGTTCGCCGCCGAGCACCCGGCCCTGGTGTCGGCGCTGGCCCTCGTCGACGGCGGGTGGATCGACCTGGCGTCGGAGTTCGACTCGTGGGAGGCGTGCGCCCGCGCCCTGCGCCCGCCCGACGTCGACGGGCTGCACGGCGACGACCTGCGGGCGCACCTGCGCCGCGCGCATCCGGACTGGTCGCCCACCGCCATCGAGGCCACCGCGGCAAACCTGCGCGCGGAGCCCGACGGCACCGTGTCACGGCGGCTGCCGATACCGCAGCACATGGAGATCGTCCGGAGCATGTACGACGACCCGCCGCAGCGGTTCTACCCGGCGCTGTCGATGCCGGTCCTGCTGCTGCCGGCGCTGCCCGCCGGCAGGCCGGAGCGGGCGGCACAGGCCCGCGCGCGGGTCCGGGCCGCTGCCGACGCCCTGCACAGGGCCAGCATCAAGGAGTACCCGGACAGCGACCACGACCTGCACGCGCAACACCCGAAGCGGCTGGCCGACGATCTCCTGAGCCTCACATGAGTGGCCTGCTGGTGATCATGGGTTCCGGGGAGACGGCGCCCACGATGGTCAAGCCGCACCGGGCAATCCTGGAGCGGGTCGGCGACCGCAAGGCGGTGCTCCTCGACACCCCGTACGGCTTCCAGTCCAACGCCGACGACATCTCGGCGCGCGCTGTCAACTACTTCGCCACCAGCGTGGGTCGCCACGTCGACGTCGTATCGTGGCGGCGTCCGCCCAACGACACGCTGGTGCGCGAGCGCGCGCTGGCAGGGCTGCGAGAGGCTGGCTGGATCTTCGCGGGGCCAGGCAGTCCGACATACACCCTGCGGCAGTGGCACGACACGCCGGTGCCCGACCTGATCGCCGCCAAGCTCAGCAGCGGCACGGTTTGCTTCGCGAGCGCCGCCGCGCTGACTCTCGGCAGCCACACCGTGCCGGTGTACGAGATCTACAAGGCGGGCATCGAGCCGCACTGGGTGCCCGGGCTCGACCTGGTGTCGCCGCTGCTCGGCTTCCCGTCCGTGGTGATCCCGCACTACGACAACACCGAAGGCGGCCACCACGACACCCGCTACTGCTACCTCGGTGAGGAGCGGCTCGCGGCCATGGAGGCCGAGTTGCCCGCCGACACGGTGATCCTCGGGGTCGACGAGCACACGGCGGTCCTGTTCGACCTGGCCACACGCAAGGCGACGGTTACCGGCAACGGTTGCCTCACCGTGCGAAGGCAGGGGCAGAGCGTGGTGCACCCGAGCGGTTCGGCGATCGAGTTCGGGGCGATTCCCGGCGGTGTGGCCGCGCCAGCTGGCCCGGTCGAGGCCATCACCGAGGTCGCCGTCGTCACCCCCGAGACCTCGCTCAAGGCGGCCGCCGACGCGCTCGACGACCGGTTTGGCGCCGCCCTGGCCGCCCGCGACGTCGACGGCTGCGTCACCGCGCTGCTCGACCTGGAGCAGGTCATCGTCGACTGGGGCGCCGACACCAACGTCTCCGACGAGGGCGAGCAGGCTCGGGCGGCGCTCCGCTCGATGGTGATACGCCTTGGAGAGTTGGCGCGGGCCGGGGCGCACGACCCGCGCGACGTGCTGGAGCCGTTCGTATCTTTGCTGTTGGAGTTCAGGGCGAGCGCCCGTGAGGCGCGCGACTGGGCGACCTCAGATCGTGTCCGCGACCGCCTTGCGGCGGCGGGTGTCGAGGTCCGTGACACGCCCGGTGGTCCGGAGTGGTCAGCCGCCGCTTCATGAAGCGCTTGCGGGGGGGGTGCGGGGGGCCCGGGACAGAGCCCCCCGCTGGGAAGGGACGGCAGGCTGTACGGCACAGCCAGTTCTCCTAACGACCGCCCCGATCAGCGGTGACGGGCTCTCACCCCTCAGCGGACCACGATCAGCACGTCCCACAGCGTGCGCAGCTCAGCTGGCTGCAACAGCCCGCGTGTCGCCAGATCCCGCACCGAGGCGAACCCGCCCGCGCGCTCCCGTTCCAGGACGATGCCGCGCCTGCTCGATGCTCAGGCCCAGCGCGGTGGTGAGCACGTGCTCCGGACCCTCTGACCCCATAGAGAAACCCGCGCACGGTAGCCCGGCCGGTTGGCCGGGCTACCGTTTGTTTCGTGGCGCTCTCTCTGGCGATCTCGCCCTGCCCCAACGACACGTTCGTCTTCCACGCCCTGGTGCACGGGCTGGTGCCCGGCGCGCCCCCGGTCGACGTGACCTACGCCGATGTGGACGTCACCAACACCGCCGCCGAGAAGGGCGAGTACGACCTGGTGAAGGTGAGCTACGCGGCACTGCCGTGGCTGCTCGACAAGTACGAGCTGCTGCCGTGCGGCGGCGCGCTCGGCCGCGGCTGCGGACCGCTCGTGGTCACCCAGCCGGGCCGCACCTCGATCGAGGGCGCGACCGTTGCCATCCCGGGTGAACGCACCACGGCGTACCTGCTCTTCCGGCACTGGGCCGCGGAGAAGTCAGCAAAGATAGAGGTCGCGCCGTTCCACGAGATCATGCCGGGCGTCGCGGCCGGCCGCTTCGACGCCGGCCTGGTGATCCACGAAGCCCGCTTCACGTACCAGCGGCACGGGCTGACCGCGCTGGCGGACCTCGGCGAGTGGTGGGAGGCGAAAACCGGGCTGCCGATCCCGCTGGGCGCGATCCTGGCCCGCCGCGGCGTGGTCGACCCCGCCGCGGCGGCGGAATGGATCAGGGCCTCTGTGCGGCACGCCTGGGGCAACCCGGAGGCCAGCCGCGACTATGTGCTGTCACACGCGCAAGAGATGGAGCGCGACGTGGTCGACCAGCACATCGCGCTCTACGTGAACGAGTTCACCGCGGACCTCGGAGACGAGGGGCACGCGGCGGTCGAGGCCCTGCTCAGTGCGAACGCGAGCTGACTTAGAGCTCGAGCTCACTAGCGACCGCGTGCACGGCCTGCGCGACCGTCTGGGCGGTCTTCTTGTCCGGGAAACGGCCGCGCCGCAGGTCGGGCATGATCTTCGCTTCCAGTACCTTGATCATGTCTTCGATGAGGCCGTGCAGCTCCTCAGCGGGGCGGCGCCGCAGCTCCGCCATCGACGGCGGGGCATCGAGCACCTTGACGCCCATGGCCTGCGCACCTTTTCGGCTGTCGACCACACCGAACTCGATCCGCTGACCGCTCTTGAGGTCGGTGACGCCGCCGGGCAGCGCACCCTTGGGCAGAAACACGTCCCCACCTTCGTCGCTGGTGACGAACCCGTAGCCCTTCTGCGCGTCGTACCACTTCACTCGACCGGTAGGCACCGTTGACCTCTACTTCGTTGAGATTTGCTGATTCTCACAAGGCTAACTGGAGTAGGGCGGAGAGCGCCGCTGGGAATCGGGTCAGGTCCGTGAGGACCACGTCCGCGCCGGCGTCCTTCAGCTCCTCTTCAGTACAGGGACCGGTGGTGACCCCGACCGATGGCACGCCCGCCGTGCGGGCGGCGACCATGTCGGCGACGTGATCGCCCACGTAGAGCCGCACGCCGTGCGCGGTCAGCGCGGTGGCCTTGCCCTCCGCGAATAGATCGCCCACCACGTGGTCGGCCCGCAGGCCGACGTGATCGAGGTGCAGCTGGGCGAGCCGGCCGAGCTTCGACGTGACGACCACCACGCCACCGCCCAGGTCACGCACCGTCCGCACCGCCGCCTCCGCCCCGGGTAGCAGGGTCGACGGCGTGATCGCGTAGTCCGGGTAGAGCCCGCGGTACTCGGTGACCGCCGCCTCCACCTCCTCGGGCGGAAACCAGAGTCGTATCTCGTGGCGCAGCGGCGGGCCAAGCCGTGCCACCGCGGCGTCGGCGTCAACGTGCACCCCGGTGCGGGCGCTGAGCGCGCGGAACGCGGCCGCGATGCCCGGCCGCGAGTCGATCAGAGTCATGTCCAGGTCGAATCCGACCACCAGCGGTTCAGTCACCCGGTCTTCCTCCCCAGAGCCGTTACCGCGATCATCGTCGCACGGCTAGCGTTGAACGACGATGGCCACCACATTCGCCGACCACCTGCGGTCACTGACCGACGCCGCGCTGGGCGAGCTGCTCCGGCTCCGCCCCGACCTGGTCATGCCCGTGCCGGCCGACCTGTCGGCGCTGGCTGTGCGCGCCCAGTCCCGGGTCTCGGTGGCCCGCGCGCTCGACGGGCTCGACCAGTTCACACTCCAGATCCTCGACGCCGCCCGGCTGACCCGCGACCCGGGCGACCACACCACCTCGATCGACGCCGTGCTCGCGATGGCGGCGCGGCCCGAGGCGCGCGCGGCGCTGGCCCGGCTGCGTGCCCTGTTCCTCATCACCGGCCGCGACGACGCCCTCCACGTCGTGCCCGCCGTCGACGAGGTCTCGTCCCCGTACCCCGCCGGCCTGGGCCGACCGGCGGCGGATCTCGACTCCCGGACGGCGGCCCTGTGCGCCGACCCGGCCCGCCTACGCCGGACGCTGCTGGCGGCGCCGCCGCAGGCCCGTGCGGTGCTCGACCGCCTCGCGGATGGTCCGCCGGTCGGCACCTTGACGGGCGCGGCCAACGCGCCCGTCGGCTGGCTGGTCGACAACGCGCTGCTCGTGCGGATCTCGGACGAGGCGGTGGAGATGCCGCGCGAGGTCGGGATGCTGTTGCGCCGCGACTTGGGCCCGCTCGGTGCGGTGCGGCCCGAGCCGCCCGCGGTGGCCGGCACGACCCGCGACCCGAAGACCGCCGACTCCGCCGGAGCCGGGCAGGCGATGGAAGTGGTACGGCTCGCCGAAACGTTGCTGGAGGCGCTGGACGCCGAGCCCACGGCGATGCTGCGCTCGGGCGGCATGGGCGTGCGCGACCTGCGCCGCCTCGCCAAGGCGATCGGGGTCGAGGAACCCGTCGCGGCGCTGCTGCTGGAGGTCGCGAACGCCGCCGGGCTCGCCGGCGAGGCGGAGCGGTCGGCCGGCGAGCCGCTGTTCCTGCCCACGATCGGCTACGACGCGTGGCGGGGCCAAGCGCTCGCGCCGCGCTGGGAACGGCTTGCCACCGCGTGGCTCGCGATGACCAGGCAGGCCAGCCTCGTCGGGCAGCGCGACGAGCGCGACCGCCCGATCAACGCGCTCTCCATGGAGGTGGAACGCGCGGGCGCGCCGGCCGCGCGGCAGGCCGTACTGGAGATGCTGGGCGAACTGCCGCCCGGCACCGCCCCGACGCCCGAGGAAGTGCTGGCGCAGCTCGCGTGGCGGGCGCCGCGCCGCGCCAAGGGCCGCGAGAACGCACACCGCGCGGTGCTCGCCGACGCGGCCACGCTGGGCGTGACCGGGCTGGGTGCGGTCACCTCGTACGGCCGGCTGCTGGCAGCGTCCGACGGTCAGGGCAGCGCGGCCGACAACGACCCGCTTGGTGTACGCGCCAGCGGCGACAGTGAGTTCTCCGAGGTGGCCCGGCAGCTCGACGGGCTGCTTCCGGCGCCTGTCGACCACGTCCTCGTCCAGGCCGACCTGACCGTGGTGGTGCCCGGACCGCCCGAGCCCACGCTCGCGGACGAGCTGGAGGTTGTCGCCGAGCACGAGTCCGCAGGCGGGGCCAGCGTGTATCGGGTCACCGAGGCGAGCCTTCGGCGCGCGCTCGACGCCGGGTACACGGCAGAGGACCTACACGCCCTGTTCCGCCGGCGGTCGCGCACCCCGGTGCCGCAGGGCCTCACCTATCTGGTCGACGACGTCGCGCGCAAACACGGCGGCCTGCGGGTCGGGGGCGCCGGCGCCTACATCCGCAGCGACGACGAAGCACTACTCGTGCAGCTCCTCGCCGACCGGCGGCTCGCCGCCCTCGGGCTGCGCCGGCTCGCACCCACCGTGCTGGCCACCCCGTACCAGGTCGGCCGGCTGCTCACCGCGCTGCGCGACGCCGGGTACCCACCCGTGCACGAAGACGCGAGCGGCGCCGCCGTCGTTGCCCGGCCGAAGACCCGCCGCGCCGCGATGCGCGCGACCGCCGCCCTCCAACCGGAGGCACCCAGCCTCACCCCGCCGCGGCTCGCGGGCATCGTCGAACACATCCGGCGTGGCGACGCCGCCGCCCGGGCAGCTCGCCGCGCGCCGGTCACCGTCCGCGCCGCCAACGGCCACGACGTCGAGGGACTCACCGCCGTGCAGGCGCACACGCAGGCGCTCGCCGTGCTTCAGCAGGCCGTACGCGACAAGGCGCTGGTCTGGGTCGGATACGTCGACGCGCACGGGGCCACCGCGTCCCGGCTGGTGCGGCCCGTGTCCATAGGCGCCGGGTACCTGCGGGCCGAGGACGAACGCACCGAAATGCTTCACACGTTCGCCCTTCACCGCATCACCGCCGCGGTGTTGGATTCCTAAGTACCTGGGCGGCGCCCGAAGACGTGTACCCGGGTGCCGACCTTGCCGAGGTTCCAGAACGCGCGGGCGTCGGACGCCAGCAGGTTGATGCAGCCGTGCGAGCCGATCGGCTTCACGTGGATGTACGTCGTGGTCTCGTGGAACCCGATCCCGCCGTTGAACCGCTGCCAGTACGGCAGCCACACCTCGTACGGGTTCGACCACTCCTTGAGCGCCCGGTTCTGCACCTTGTAGACACCGGTCGGGGTGGCGTAACCGGACATCCCGGTGCGCGTGACGGTCGGCTTCAACACCACCTTGCCGCCCTTCATCGCCCAGACCGTCTGGTGGGTCAGGTCGACGCAGAACGTGGTGCCGCTGCCGCCCTTGCATTTGCTGGTGTCGGTCGCGGCGAGTCGCTTCGCCACGTCCGCGGTGGTGGGGCCGGCACGTCCGGCGGCCGGCGAGATGCCGTACCGCTGCTGGAACTTCTTGATCGCCGCGCAGTCGGCGGCCGACTGCCTGCCGTCGACGGTGATCGCGCCGAATCCGCCCAGCTTGGCCAGCGCCGTCTCGACCTCGCGTTGGTTGTCGCCCTGCGGGCACCCCGGCTTGGTGGTCTTCCTCGGCGTCGGCGACGCGGTGGTCTTGGGGCTGGTCGTGGCCTTCGGGCTGGGGCTCGTCGTCACTTTGGGGCTGGGTGTGGGTGTTTCGATCGGACCGGGCGTCGCGCTCGCCCCCGTAGTACCTTCTGCCGCATTCACCGGCTGGAGATCAGCTCCACCCGGGTCAGGCTGCGACTCGAACGCGCACGCGCCGGCACCGATCAACGTGACAACCGCCACAGCGACCAGCCGCGAGCCTCTCCCAACCACGGCGCCCTCCCCAGAGCAGTTGTCCCTTCGTAGACGCACAGGGGTACCACTCCGGTTGCGTCAACTGAAAGGTTTCTTCGGGAGTGTGACAAGGCCGTGCAACACTTGAGGGTCTTTTTGGGAGGGGCCCGGGCGTGACTGGTGGACCACTGATCGTGCAGTCGGACAAGACGCTGCTTCTGGAGGTCGATCACCCCGACGCGCAAGCGTGCCGGATGGCGATCGCACCCTTCGCCGAGTTGGAGCGCTCGCCGGAGCACGTGCACACGTACCGGCTGACCCCGCTCGGCCTCTGGAACGCGCGCGCCGCCGGGCACGACGCGGAGGGCGTGGTCGACGCGCTACTGCGCTACTCGCGGTACCCCGTGCCACATGCCCTGCTCGTCGACGTCGCGGAGACCATGGACCGGTACGGCCGGCTCCAGTTGCTCAACCACCCCACCGACGGGCTGGTGCTGCGCGGCCTCGACCGGGCCGTACTGACCGAGGTGAGCAAGTCCAAGAAGCTCGCCGGCATGCTGGGCGCTCGCGTCGACGACGACACGATCGTCGTGCACCCGTCCGAGCGAGGACGGCTCAAGCAGGCGTTGCTCAAGCTGGGCTGGCCGGCGGAAGACCTGGCCGGTTACGTCGACGGCGAGTCCCACACGATCGAGCTGTCGTTCGAGGGCTGGACACTGCGCTCGTACCAGCAGGAAGCGGTCGACGGCTTCTGGGCCGGCGGCTCCGGCGTCGTCGTCCTGCCCTGCGGCGCCGGCAAGACCCTCGTCGGGGCGGCCGCCATGGCCCAGGCGCAGGCCACCACGCTGATCCTGGTCACCAACACGGTCGCCGGCCGCCAGTGGAAGCGCGAACTGCTCGCCCGCACCTCCCTCACCGAAGAGGAGATCGGCGAGTACTCCGGTGAGCGCAAGGAGATCCGCCCGGTCACCATCGCGACGTACCAGGTGCTTACCGCCCGGCGCGGCGGCGCCTTCACCCACCTCGACCTCTTCAACGCCCGCGACTGGGGCCTCGTCATCTACGACGAGGTGCACCTGCTGCCGGCGCCGATCTTCCGGTTCACCGCCGACCTCCAGGCCCGCCGCCGGCTCGGCCTCACCGCCACCCTGGTCCGGGAAGACGGCCGGGAAGGCGACGTCTTCTCCCTGATCGGCCCGAAACGGTACGACGCGCCCTGGAAGGACATCGAGTCGCAGGGCTGGATCGCCCCGGCCGACTGCACCGAGGTCCGCGTCACCCTCACAGACGACGAGCGGATGGCGTACGCGACCGCCGACCAGGAAGACCGGTACCGGTTCGCCGCCACCGCGCGCAGCAAGCTGCCCGTCGTCAAGGCCCTCGTCGAGCGCCACAAGGGCGACCAGATCCTGGTCATCGGCGCGTACATCGACCAGCTCCACTCACTGGGCGAGGCCCTCGACGCGCCGATCGTGCAGGGCGCCACCACGAACAAGGAGCGCGAGCGGCTCTTCGACGAGTTCCGCTCGGGGGCGCTCAAGACGCTGGTGATCTCGCGGGTCGGCAACTTCTCGATCGACCTGCCCGAGGCGACGGTCGCGATCCAGGTGTCGGGGACGTTCGGGTCACGCCAGGAAGAGGCGCAGCGGCTCGGGCGGGTGCTGCGACCGAAGGCCGACGGGCGCCAGGCGCACTTCTACACGGTCGTGTCCCGCGACACGATCGACACGGAGTACGCGGCGCACCGGCAGCGCTTCCTGGCCGAGCAGGGCTACGCGTACACCATCGTCGACGCCGACGACGTCCTCACCTGACGCCTTATCCAGCGGGCAGTTCGGGGCCCGGGGTCAGCAGGGGCTCGAGGAGGTCGCCGTACTCGTCGATGCGGTCGAGGACCTCGTCGGAGGTGAAGGCGCGGGCAGCGCTGGCCTCGACCTCGTCCCAGGTCAACGGCGTCGACACGGTCGGCGTCGGCTGGGCGCGCAAGGAGTAGGGCGCCACGGTGGTCTTGGTGGCGCTGTTCTGACTCCAGTCGATGAAGACCTTGCCCGGGCGGAGCCGCTTGGCCATCTTCGAGGTGATCCATTTCGCGTTGCCACGCTCCAGCTCTTCGGCGATCCGTTTCGCGTACCCCGACACCTCCTCCGCCGACTGCGTGCCCGCGATCGGGCAGCTGAGCTGCATGCCCTTCTTGCCGGACGTCTTCGGGTAGGCGTCGAGCCCGTCGTCGGCGAGCCGGTCGCGCATGAGCACGGCCACCGCGCAGCACTCCCGTAAACCGGCCGGCGCACCAGGGTCGAGGTCGACGACCATCAGATCGGGGTTTGCGCCGACTCGCCACTGTGGAGTGTGCAGTTCGAGAGCGGCGAGGTTGGCGAGCCAGACCAGCGTGGGCAGGTCGTCCGCGACGACGTAGTCGAGCATTTCGCGGGACTTCGTGGAGCCGGGCACGGGCAGCCGTTCCAGCCGCACCCAGTCCGGCGTGCCGCCGGGCGCGTTCTTCTCGAAGAACGACGCCCCGTCCACGCCGTTCGGGAACCTGATGCGGGTGAGCGCCCGGTCTCGCAGGTGCGGCAGCAGCACAGGGGCGATCCGTGTGTAGTAGTCGATGACCTCGCCCTTGGTGAAGCCGACCGACGGAAAGAGCACCTTGTCGAGGTTGGACAGCTCCAGGCTCCGGCCGTCGACCTCCACCCTGATCCGCTGCTCACGCGGCATCCGTCACATCCTCCGGGGTCATGTCGGGACGCAGCCGCAGGAAGCGGGGAAACCGCATCCGCCCGTCCGGCGTGCGCTGGCCGTACTTCACCTCCACCACGATGTCCGGTCTTACCCAGATCGCGCCGCGGGCATCCTCGCGCGGCACGTCTCCTGCCGCGAAGGGTGACGTCGGTGCGCGCCGGGGTTCGAGCACGTCGAGGAGCGCCTGCTCGGCGGCGACCCCGATGCCACCGCCGACCCGTCCGCGAAAGTCGAGCCGCCCATCGGGGCGCGGTACGCCGACGAGCAGGCCGCCGATCCGGCGTGCGCCGGGCCGCCAGCCGCCCACCACGAGCTCCACCGTGACGTCCGACTTGACCTTTAGCCAGTCGGGTGATCGGGCGCCGGGCCGGTACACCGAGTCGAGTCGCTTCGCGACGATGCCTTCGAGCTGGTTTTCCTTCGCCGCCGCCTCGGTCGCTGGCCCGTCGGAGAAGCTGGGCGGCACGGCCCAGCGCGATCCGGCAAGCCCGAGGGCCTCCAGCGCCGCGCGGCGGTCCTGGTAGGGCCATCCGGTCAGGTCGGCGCCGCGCCAGCGGAGCAGATCAAAGATCATGTACGTCACCGGAATGGTCGCGGCGAGCCGGGCCGCACGGGCATGGTCGCGCACGTGCATCCGCTCGGCCAGCGCGACGAACGACGGCCGGCCCTTTTCGTCGAGGAGCACGACCTCGCCGTCGAGCACAGCGTCGTCGAGGACCCGGGCGAGCGGCGCCAGCTCGGGATACGCCGCCGTCACCTCCGCGCCGGACCGGGCCCAGAACCGCGCCGACCCCTGACGGATATCGGCAATGGCGCGCACGCCGTCCCATTTGAACTCGTACGTCCAGCCTTGCCCGCCCGGCAGCCGCTCGCTCGTGGTGGCAAGCATCGGCCGGAACGGTGCACCTGGCACTTCCTCACCATAGATCGCCGACGGAAACTCTCGCGTCCCGTTCCACCCGATGCGATGCTGGTGAGCAACGGGCTGTTGCACGAGGCGCGGCGGGGGTTCCTGACCAGCTCACGGGGTAGGGGAGCGACATGCGGGCAATCTGGAAGGGCGCCGTATCTTTCGGTCTTGTATCGATCGCGGTCAAGCTCTATTCCGCCACAGAAGAAAAAGACATCCGATTCCACCAGGTGCACCGCGAAGACGGCGGGCGCATCCGGTACAAGCGCACATGCTCGGTCTGCGGCGAAGAGGTCACCTACGACGACATCGCCAAGGGGTACGACATCGGCGGCGGCGAGATGGTCATCCTCACCGACGAAGACTTCGCTGAGCTGCCCCTGAGCACCTCGCACGCGATCGACGTGCTGGAGTTCGTGCCGGCTGACCAGGTCGACCCCATCCTGTACAACAAGGCGTACTTCATGGAGCCCGAAGGCGCCGCCACCAAGCCGTACGTGCTGCTGCGCGACGCGCTCACCGACACCGACCGGGTGGCGATCGTCAAGGTCGCCCTGCGCCAGCGCGAGCAGCTCGCCACGCTCCGGGTGCGTGAGGGCGTGCTCCTGCTCAACACGATGCTGTGGCCCGACGAGATCCGTAAGCCGGACTTCGGGTTCCTCGACGAAGACATCCAGGTGCGGCCGCCCGAGCTCGCGATGGCCGGGTCGCTGATCGACTCGATGGCCGGCGAATTCGAGCCGACCGACTACACCGACAACTACCGCGAGGCGCTGCAGGAGGTCATCGAAGCCAAGGTGGAGGGGCGCGAGGTCGTCCAGCCGGAGGAGGTCGAGGAGGCGCCGGCCGCGGCGGTCGACCTGATGGCAGCGCTGCGCGCATCGGTCGAGCGTGCCAAGGCGGCACGCGGCGAAGGCTCAGGCGAGCCGACCCCGATCACGTCGGCCCGGTCGGCCAAGAAATCGGCTACCACCGCCGATGCCGGTAAGGAGGGCGCCAAGGCTACGAAGTCGGCCGCCGCGAAGAAGACGCCGGCGAAGAAGGCGCAACCGGCGAAGAAGGCACCTGCCAAGAAGACAGCGGCCGCCGCCAAGTCGGCCGAGCCGGCGAAGAAGACCACCGCCAAGAAGGCCACGCCCGCCAAGAAGACCGCGCGCAAGTCCGCCTGACGAGCACCCGGCTACTCGACCTCGGTGACCTCCAGCTCGCCACCGGCGTAGTTCGACCGCACCCGCTTCTTGTCGAACTTGCCCACGCTGGTCTTGGGCACCGCTTCGATGAACGCCCACCGCTCCGGCAGCTGCCACTTCGCGACCTGGGTGCCGAGGAAGTCACGCAGGTCGTCGACCGAGGCGGTGGCGCCCTCGCGCAGCACGACCGTGGCGAGCGGCCGCTCTCCCCAGCGCTCGTCGGGCACGCCCACCACGCATGCCTCCAGCACCGAGGGGTGCGCCATGAGGGCGTTCTCCAGCTCGACCGAGGAGATCCACTCACCGCCGGACTTGATCACATCCTTGGCCCGGTCGGTCAGCGTGATGAAGCCATCGGGCGACAGCGTGCCCACGTCGCCCGTGCGCAGCCAGCCGTCGCGGAACTTCTCGGGGTCGGGCTCGTCGTCACCCAGGTACCGTGCCGTCGTCCACGGACCGCGGACCTCCAACTCGCCGACGGACGCGCCGTCGGCGGGCATGATCTCGCCGAGCGGGCCGACGATCCGCGCCGCGACGCCCGCCGGCACCCTCCCCTGCGTGTACCGGTAGGCCCAGGCGTCGTCGCCGGTGGCGCCGGCCGGCTCGCGGGACACCGAGCCGAGCGGCGACATCTCGGTCATGCCCCAGGCGTGGATGATCTGGATGCCGTACCGGTCGGCGAACGCGTGCATCAGCGCCGGAGGGCACGCCGAACCACCGACGATCACCTCGTGGAGCGAGGAGACGTCGACGTCGTGGCTGTCGAGGTATGCCAGCAGGTCGGTCCAGATAGTGGGCACCGCACCCGCCTTGGTCGGGCGCTCGGCGGCGATCATCTCCGCGATCGGGCCGCCCTGCAGGAACCGGTCCGGCATGATCAGAGTCGCCCCCGACATGAACGCGGCAAACGGGATGCCCCACGACATCGCGTGGAACATCGGCACGATCGCCAGCTCGCGCTCGGCCGGCCCGAGACCGAACCCCTCCGGCGCGTTGATCTGCATCGAGTGCAGCCAGATGGAGCGGTGCGAGTAGGCGACGCCCTTCGGGTTTCCCGTGGTGCCGGACGTGTAGCAGAGGGCGGCGGCGTCGCGCTCGTCGACCTCCGGCCAGTCGTACCGCGTCGGCTTGTCGCGCAGCAGGTCGTCCCACCGGTGTACGGCCACCCGGTCGCCGAGCGGCGCTGGATCGCCGCCGCCCACCACCACGACGTGCTCCACCGTGGACATCTGGGGCAGCACCTTCGCCAGCAGCGGGACCAGCGTGCTGTCGACGATCACCACGCGGTCCTCGGCGTGGTTGGCGATGTACGCGAGCTGGTCGGGAAAGAGCCGCAGGTTGAGCGTGTGCAGCACGGCGCCCATGCTCGGCACGGCGAAGTAGGCGATGAGGTGCTCGGCGTTGTTCCACATGAACGTGGCGACCCGCTGGTCGCCGGTCACCCCGAGGTCGTCGCGAAGGCCGTGAGCGAGCTGCGCCGCGGCCGCTCCCACCTCGCGGTACGTCATGCGGCGCCCCTCGGCGCCGGTCCAGGTGACCACCTCGGCGCCGCCGTGCACGGTGCTGCCGTGGTCGAGAATCCGGGAGACCAGCAACGGGACGTCCATCATCGTGCTGCGCATGGTTACCGAATCTAGTGGCCCTCGTCACACTCCGGAAGAGATCTAGGATCGGTGCGTGGCGAGCATTTCCTGGGCGGAGTCGTACCTCGGTCAACTGCGCGCCCTCGCCGGTGACCGCACGCTGATGTTCGTCGGTGCGCGCGGCGTCGTCCGAGACGACGAGGGGCGGGTGCTGCTGATCCGCCGCGCCGACAACGGCGTCTGGGCAATGCCGGCGGGGGCCATGGAGCTGGGTGAGTCGATCGCCGACTGCGCGGTACGCGAGGTCTACGAGGAGACCGGCCTCCAGGCGGGCGCGGTCACCCCGTTCGGCTTCTACACCGGCCCGGCATACACCTTCACCAACATGTACGCCGACACGTACCAGCTCTTCGTGGTCACCTTCCGGATCGACCAGTGGGCCGGCGAGCTGGTCCGGGTCACCGACGAGACGACCGACGCGGGCTTCTTCGCGCTGGACAGCCTGCCCGCGCCGCTCTCGTCGACCGTGACGGAGACGCTCGCCGACCTGGCCGCCTACGAACGCACCGGCCAGATGGTCCTCAAGTAGCTCAGTGCTTGCCCTCGGCGATCTCCTCGAACATCTTCGCGCAGAAGGCCGGCAGGTCAGCGGGCTTGCGGGCAAACCAGTCAGTAAGTCCGGCCCTCACCGAGCGCTTCGAGGGCATCGAACTCGGGTTCGGCCTCGGCCTCGGTCTCGATGCCGATCCTGAACTGGCGCACCATCGTGGCGCCCAGCCAGGCCCCGTATCCGCCAGCGGCCAGCGCAAGCAGCTCAAGCAGGAACGCGGCGACTCCCGGCGCGCTGGTCTGGGTCTCCACCCGCACCATGCAGACGAGCGCATACAGCGCCACCATCACGAGATTGACCAGCAAATAAGCCACGGAGCGGCGCTTGCCGGCACCACCCGGCACGTCCCAGAGATCGACCATGCCGGCACCTGCGGCGAGCACCGCCGCGAAGAGGCCGGCCACGATCGTCCAGTAGCCGACCTGGCCGAGGAACGCGAGGCCGCCGGTGACCGCGGCGAAGTCGAACAGCGCGGCGCACACGAAGAGACCTAACGGCAGCGTCATCAGCATCGGGTGCACCGGGTGTCCGGAAATCTTGAGCCGAGTCTCCATGGCGATCGCTCCCTGCTTGGCCCGCTGCCAAGGTCAGCGGTACCCGGGTCGCTATCGACCAAACATACGCCCAGCGCGACGATCATCACCGAAAGCGAACAAGGCCCCGGTTTCCCGAGGCCTTGTTCGGCATGGAGCCGCCTGACGGAATCGAACCGTCGACCTACGCATTACGAGTGCGTCGCTCTGACCGACTGAGCTAAGGCGGCAACGATCGTCAAGTGTACGGCACCCACCTTCCCCCGATCGAATCGGTTACCCGACCAGCCCGACAGATCGACAGGGGTCGCGACTACGCTGCCACCCGTGACGGAAGACCTTGCCGCCCCGGTCGAAGCCGCACCCACCAGCCGGCCGCGCCCCCGCACCCTCGACCCGCTCGAGCTCGGCTTCACCCCCCGCCCGCCCGTGCCCTGGCTCGCCCCGCTCCTGCTGCTGAGCACCGGATTGCGCACGCTGCTGGCGATCCTCTTCGGGGCATACCTGGACAAGCGCGAGCTGCAAAACGCACTGCCGGGCAACGTCCACAAGGTCACGGGCACTGGCGAGGAGGTGTGGCTCGACTACGTGGCCGACCTGGGCGACGGGTTCAACGCCACCTACTCGGTCGCCTACCTGCTCGCCCAACGCGAGCTCGACGTCGACGGTCACCGGTTGCCGCGCGGCGACATCCTCGTCATGGGTGGCGACCAGGTATACCCGACGGCGAGCGGCGCCGCGTACGAAGACCGCTGCAAGGGGCCCTACCAGGCGGCGCTGCCATGCCCGCCAGAGTCAGGGCCGCGCCCGACCCTCTTCGCCATCGCCGGCAACCACGACTGGTACGACGGGCTGACCGCCTTCTTGCGGCTCTTCGCGCGCCGCAAGGACGGCGCCATCGGCGGCTGGCAGACCGCGCAACACCGCTCGTACTTCGCCACCGAACTGCCCGGCGACTGGTGGCTGTACGGCATCGACGAGCAGTTCGGGGCATACCTCGACGACCCACAGCTGATCTACTTTGAGCAGGCGGCGACGCAGCTGCGGCCCCACCACCGGGTGATCCTGGTCGTGCCGGCGCCCACGTGGGTCAAGGCCGTCGACAACCCGGAGTCCTACGACGCGGTCGACTACTTCATCCGCACGGTCGTCGCGCCGACCGGTGCCCAGGTGCGACTGATCGTGGCTGGCGACCTGCACCACTACGCCCGATATGAGGGAGCCGATCGGCAGCTCGTCACGTGTGGCGGGGGCGGTGCCTACCTGTACCCGACGCACAAGCTGCCCGGAGAGATCACGGTGCCGCCGCCGGACACCAAGGCCCGCCGCGCCAGCCGCAGCCGGCCGTACCGCCTCGCCGGCTGCTACCCGAGCGAGGCGCGGTCCAGCCGGTACGGGTGGGGGATCTTCCAGCGGTTGCCGTTCCGCAACCCGGGTTTCTCCGTGATGCTCGGCATCCTGCACTCCATGATGATGCTGGCGATGACCGGCGTGGCCTACCGCAGCGGCGCCCTCGAAGAGCGCATCTTCAGCATCCCCCTGGCGCTCGTGCTGCTGCTCGTCATGGCGGGGGCCATCCTCTTCGCCAAGCCACCCGCCGCGGGCGGTAAACGCTCTACACGGCACTGGTTGCTCGGCATGGCGCACGGGTTCACGCACATCGGCCTCGGCGCGGCGGGCACGTGGGTGTGGCTCCAGGTCCCGTTCGTCGACTGGCCCTGGCCGATGCCGGTGGTCGCCGCGCTGGTCGTCTATGGCCCGATCATGGGGTTCGTGGCGAGTGAGCTGGTGGCGGCATACCTGGTCACGGCCGGAGCGATGGGTGTCAACCTCAACGAGCTCTTCGCCGGCCAGGGCATCGAAGACTCCAAGGCGTTCCTGCGGCTGCACGTCGGCGCCGACCGCACTGTCACGATCTACCCGGTCGCGGTCGACCGCATCTGCCGTTCGTGGCGCCCCAACCCAGACGCCCCAGCCGACGCGTCCTGGCTGGAGCCCAACGAAGACCTACGCGTGCGTCTGGCGGAAGAGCCCATCACCATCACGCCGTAGTGTGAGCGCGCCGCCGCCCGCAGACCGCACAAAGCGGAGGGAGCGCAGCGACCGGAGCGACTGCGGT
>NZ_JBAKHX010000071.1:0-43511 GCF_036906915.1 Micromonospora sp. CPCC 206061 | reverse complement strand
CGCCCCCGACTCCAAGATCCGCCACCCCGATTACACGATCAAGGTTGCGTGACGCGGCACTAGGTAGCGGCGAGCTGCGGGAGTGCTTGGTGGCCATCGGTACGCCGAGCGGGAAGGCGGCGCTGCCAGGCGATGGTGGCGATGACCGGCGGCAGTGCTCGCGGCCTCGCCGTGGTGGCTGCTGCGGATTTCGGTGGCATGTGTCGGCGTACCGCCTGCCGCTCGACGAGCCGCCGCCACTGTGATCGCAGCCCTACACACCGAGAGCGCTATTCAGAACGTGGTCCTGGTGCAGGGTTTCCCATCGAGGGTCTGTGCTGATGACTGGCTGGGCGGTGAACGAACCCGTCGGGGCGGTGGCTATCCATCCACGCCCCCCGTTTACCCCCCGAAAATTCCCGTCAACGGTCGACAACCAGTGATGAACGGTGATCATCGGGCTGCGGCGTTTGCGCAGCTCAGTGCCGAGTCTTAACAACCAATGACAAGCCCGTGATCGTCGCGATTGGTAACAAGGGGTCGTCGGTTCGAATCCGGCCGTCCCGACGCAGGTCAGAGGGCTGATCCGGAAATCGGGTCGGCCCTTTCGCCGTTCTGGGGACCAAGATCAGTCAAGTTGGAGTTGGCTTGGCGCTGCTTGACCGTCGGTCAAGCTTCAGCGACCAGTGCGGTTGATTGCCGCTCCAGCTCTCGGCCCCAACGCTATTTCGTCTCAGCGCCGGCGCTCGCATGGCTGCATGGCCACGTGGTGCCAGATGCTTCCCGCCAAGGCGACGGGGTAGTTGACCTCACTTACCTGCTTGTCATCTGTCTCGACCGAAAACCGCATCGACAACGGCTCAAGCCCGAACGCGGTCGCGCACTCAAGTCGCAGCTTGACGTCGATCCGTCCGGTACCACCGGGGCGTAACAGGCGGGACTGGCCAGTGGCACTAATCAGGACGCCCGGTCTCTGCGCGGTAGCCCCACGAACCGTGATCGGCGCGGGGCCCGCGTTGATCAGTGCCAGTTGCCCCTCCAGTTCGACGATGCCTTTGGAATCCGAACCCCCGCCGCCGGCTGATTCAGGGACGGCTACGAGTAAGACCGAAGCCGTCCGGTCCCGCTGTTCACGTGAGTTCCGCAGCTCGCTCACGCCGATACCGCCAAGCACGACGCCGGCTACGAAGGCAGCCACGAGACGCGGGACCATTTTCGGTCTGGCCGCAAGGCGGTTGTGGGTGATGCTGCTCGATCCAGCCGGCTCATGATCGTGCTCATCAAGGTCGATGTACCCATGCTCCGCCGACATGGAAACAGCCTAGGGTCTCGCTGAGGCGCGTGGGACCGTCGGGCCATCCATGGGCCACCGGTGGTGTCAACCGAGGTAAGCCCAGGCCGCATTAGGCCTACGCGAACAGGTAAGCAGCCGTGCTGCAACCCGATTCTGTCCAATTCCCAAGCTGGCAGTCGCGTGCCCCTTGCGTGCCCGTTCGGATGGGTGACGGCGGTCAGCAGCGGTCAGCTCCTGGACATGGCGGTCAGCGTGACGAAGCAGGTCAAGCCAGGTCGCTGCCGTGCGACTTCCGGCTGTGTTCACACTTCCTGAACCGTGTGCTGCGGTCATCGGGCGTGTCGGCGTCCCGGGGACCAAGTGGGGACCACACGGCCTGCGCGATGGTGCGCGGCACGACGTCGACCGCACGGCCTGATCTTGGGGATAGCGTGCGTTACGTGCGCGGACGTGTGCGGAATCGCGCGGCGTCCACTGCCGGGCGTTGAGGCCAGCCGCTCTGGCGACGCGTCGGAACGCACGTAGCACGTTGTGCCGGTCAAGCTCGGTGCCTTTCGAGGTGGCGAACACGAGCGAGTCGTCAACCGGTTCGCCGTGACGCTTGTGGTGATCGCTTAATGCGACGATGCAGCGCAGTGGCAGGGCGAGGGTGCGGCGTGACTTCCTGGTCGTCGGCGGGCGAGCTGGGCGAGGTGCCGTTCGGCGGCTTGCTTGGTGCGCCGCCACAGCTCCCCGGCGAACAGGTTCCACACGACCTGGTGGTCGTGGTCGTAGCAGTCCAGGCACAGGGGCTGACCAAGGATCGCGTCGCCGGCTTCGTGGCGTGCCCAGCAGACGGCCGGTCGCCCGTGCTGGCATAGGCCGGTGTCGCGGCGGGCGTGGCAGGGTTCGGGCCGGCAGTCGCAGCGCTGCCGGTTGGTGCAGGTGTGTTGCTTGACGTGTCGGGTGTGGACGGTGCCGAAGCTCGGGGCGGTGAGGGTGGCGAACACGGCTGGGTGCTTGGAGACGGTCTCAGGTACGCCTTTGCCACCGACCAGGCCGGCGCGTAGCAGCTGGTAGGCGTCGGCCTGGTAGGTGCGGGAGCAGGCCGGGCAGACGCGGGAGCGCCGGTTGCCGCACGCTTTGTAGATGGCGGCGTCGGGCATGTCGATGGTGTGCCGGCGGGAGAGTCGGGTACCGGTGGCCGGGTCGACGCTGTCGATGCTGCCGACCAGGCGGATGGGTCGAGTACAGCCGGCGGCGGCGCGGACGTGGTCGAGCCAGCCGAAGTAGTCGTCGCGGCCGGCGCGTAGTAGGGCGGAGCCGGTGGCGGTGTAGGCGGGTGGCGGGAGGATGGTTTCGGCGCAGGCTCCCGCACCCCGGCCCGTGGTGGGTCGGGGTGCGAGGGTCAGCGTCGAGGCCATCAAGCGGTGATCCCGTCGAGGGTCGTGGTGATGGTTCGTTCGGTGACGATGGGGCGGCAGGCGCCGCATTGCCGTTCGGCGGGTTCGTGTCGGCCGCACGGGATGACCGTGCTGGTGTCGGCGAGGCGGATGGTGACCGGTGCCCGGCAGGGGCCGCTGTCGGTGATGTGGACGATGGTGCGGCGGATGTCGACCGGGTGGGGGTCGGCGTCGGCGGGGCAGGTGTGGGTGTGTTGTTCGATGTCGACGAGGTAGAGGGTCACCGCGGTTCACCCCCGATTGGGGCGCCGTTGATGCGTGCCGGCAGCGTGGCGGGTGGGTTGATGGTGGCCAGGAGCTGTCCGGCGGTGGCCGGGGTGATGCTCAGGCGGGCGGCGAGCTCGTCGGCGGTGATGGCCTGGCCGGTGGTCTGCTCGTGGTTGACGACCGCGAACCGGGCGGTCGGGATCAAGTGCATGGGCACCTCCGGCGCGAACCCGTCTACGGGAGTGGCCGGTTCGGTGACGGCCGGCGCAGCGACCGGAATGTCGTCAGCCGGGATCGTGATGGAGGTGGGTTTGGTTGAGGCGACCTCGGTGGTGTTGGTGTCCGGTGTGGAGGCCTTGACCGGTGCGAGGACCAACTTGACCAGGGCCATGAAGGCGATGGCGGGGACGGCGGATAGGAGCCAGCCGGAGGGGCCGACGTGTCCGACGGCGACGCCGAGTTGTGCGGCCAGGGACAGACCGGCAGCGGCGATCAGTAGCGCCATCGGGTAGAGGATCGGTCCGCCGGAGCGTTTGCGGCGGCGGATGGTGAGCAGTGCGGCGATGGGGACCAGTTCGGAGATGACGGCGTTGGCCCAGCCGAACCAGCCCGGCGTGCCGGTTGGGGAGTTGGCCATGGTCCAGTCGTGGACGTGGGTGAAGGAGGCAGCTCCGGCAGAGCGGGACGTGACCGTGATGGTCGAGCGCTGCGGGCACCACACCGGGCCGCTGGGCGAAGGCCAGCTGACCCGCGTCGCCAGCGAGGACTGCGTCGTCTGTCCCTGGCACGGTAGTGCGTTCCGGCTGGCCGATGGCGCGCCGATGGCCGGCTCTGCCGCGTCCAGCCAGCCACTGCTGCGCAGCCGGGTGGCGGACGGACGGGTGCAAGCCGCCCTGCCCTGACAAACAGCTCCCGTATCAGCCGACGGATCGACGCCGCCGTGCCGCGCACGTGCTACCGCACACCGCCGATGCCCACCACGTAGTAGGCCAGAAACCCGACGATTGCCAGCGGCACCGCCATTGCCAGTGCGGTCATCCGCTGCCGGGCTGAACGCCCGACGATCATGATCACTGCCGTGCCGAGCGCCGCCTCGAGGGCTGCCGTCCACAGATCTCCTGATTGGCCGCGGTACAGCAGCACCGCCGCCTCGCCCCACAGCACCGCCCCCGGCAGGGCGGTGCCAACGAGCGCCCGGTAGCCCGACAACATCGGCCAGGTTCCAGCCATCCCGAAGATCACCCCGGCCAGTACGCCGAAGAGCATCCAGATCTGCGCGGCGGCCTGCCAGATCATCCGCACGTCGTCCTGCTGGACCACGGTGGCCGTCAGGTAGTAGGTGGGCACCGCCAACACCAGCATGGCGGCGCCGGCGGTCGCAGCCCGTACCCAACCCGCTCGCACCCAGTAGCCGAGCCAGAACGCGGCGACCGCCCAGATCGCCGGGGAATTGCCGAGATCACCCCATGGCGACGGCAGGTACTTGATCCACATGAAGTCCGCCGAACCGAGTAGGACGCCCGCCACGACAGACCAGACCGCTACAGCTCGATTGCCCGGCATTGGGGCGATGGTAACCGCATTCAGTTAATACTTCGCGGTAGAGACTGACATGCCCATATCCACCGCCGGCCGACGTCAGGTGGTTTGCCGCCGGGGGCGGCGGGTAGGCGGGCGGACATGGCCGATACGCGTGTCGAGGAAAGGGTAAGCGTCGACCTGCTGGTGGAGCTGGCACAGCAGCTACGGGTCGACTCGGTGAGGTGCTCCGCCGCGGCGGGTTCGGGACACCCGACGTCGGCGATGTCGGCGGCGGACCTGATGGCCGTGCTGCTGGCCCGGTACCTGCGGTACGACGTGCACGAGCCGCGGAACCCGCACAACGACCACCTCGTCTTCTCCAAGGGCCACGCCTCTCCCCTGCTGTACGCGATGCTGCGCGCCGCAGGGGCGATTACGGTCGACGAGCTGTTGACGTACCGGGACCTGAGCAGCCGCCTGGAAGGGCATCCCACGCCCCGGCTGCCGTGGGTCGACGTGGCCACCGGGTCGCTCGGGCAGGGCCTGCCGATCGGCGTGGGGCTGGCCCTGACGGGGGCGCGGCTGGACCGGCTGCCGTACCGGATCTGGGTGCTGTGCGGTGACGGTGAACTCGCCGAGGGCTCGGTCTGGGAAGCGTTCGAGCATGCCGGTACCGCTGGGCTGGAGAACCTGACCGCGATCGTGGATGTGAACCGGCTCGGCCAGCGCGGCCCGACCCGCCACGAGTGGGACCTTTCCGCCTACGCACAGCGCATGACCGCTTTCGGGTGGCGAGTGATCGAGGTGGATGGGCACGACATTACCGACATCGACCGGGGATTCGCCGAGGCGGTAGCGACGCGTGGCCGACCGGCCGTGATCCTGGCCCGCACCATGAAGGGGCGGGGCGTGCCGCAGGTCGAGGACCAGCCGGGTCGGCATGGCAAGCCACTGCCGGATGCGGACGACGCGATCCAGCACCTTGGCGGCGTACGCGACGCCACGGTACGGGTGGCCCAGCCGGACCGGTCGACTCCGCCGCACACCTTCCCCGCTGGTGCGTTGGAACTGCCGACATACCGTGTGGGCGAGGAGGTAGCTACGCGCACCGCGTTCGGTCAGGCGCTGGCGTCGTTGGGCGCGGCGCGCGGCGACGTGGTCGTGCTGGACGGCGAGGTGGCCGACTCCACCCGCACCGAGTACTTCGCGGAGGCGTTCCCCGAGCGTTTCTTCCAGTGCTACATCGCCGAGCAGCAGATGCTGGCCGCGGCGGTCGGGATGCAGGTCCGCGGCTGGGTGCCGTACGCGGCGACATTCGCGGCGTTCTGGACGCGCGCGTACGACTTCGTGCGGATGGCGGCGGTGAGCCGAGCCAGCCTCAGGCTGTGCGGTTCCCACGCCGGTGTGGCGATCGGCCAGGACGGGCCGTCGCAGATGGGTCTGGAAGACCTGGCGATGTTCCGGGCTGTGCACGGCAGCACGGTGCTCTACCCCTGCGACGGCAACCAGACCGCGGCGCTGGTGGCCGGCATGGCCGGCTGGAACGGCATCAGTTATCTACGCACGACCCGCGGTGGCACACCGGTGATCTACCAGCCGGGAGAGGCGTTCCCGATTGGCGGCAGCCGGGTGCTGCGAGCCTCGGCCGACGACCAGGTAACCATCATCGGCGCTGGCGTCACCGTGCACGAGGCACTGGCGGCCGCGGACCGGCTCACCGCCGAGGGCCTGCCGGTTCGGGTGATCGACGCGTACTCGGTCAAGCCGGTCGACGCCGCCGCCGTGCGCCTGGCCGCGCGCGAGACGGGCCGGTTGCTCACCGTCGAGGACCACTGGCCTGAAGGTGGCCTCGGCGACGCCGTACTCGACGCCCTCGCCGGCAGCGGCGACCTGCCGCGGGTCCGCAAACTCGCCGTCCGCCAAATGCCCGGCTCTGCGAAACCGCGGGAGCAGCTTCACGCGGCCGGCATCGACGCCGACGCGATCGCCGACGCCGCCCGAGAGCTGGTGGACGGTCGCTGACCGCAAACCCTCAGCAACAAGAAGAGAGAAGAAGGTGGGCTCAATGCCAAACGTTCAGCAGCCCGAGATGCGCCGCAGCGGCGAAACTCGGCTGGTCCAGCAGACCGACGGTCCTCCCCCGGACAGGGGCAGCCGCGCCGGCAAGGAGCACCGGCCGGTACCGCCGGATCAGGTCTCGCCGTACGGCCCGGAGGCTGGCAAGGCAGCCGATGCCGAGGAGCCGAAAGGCCGCCCCGCCGAAGGCGACTGACACCTGCGCGGGTAGCCGCCGGCTCGGCGGCTGCTGCCGCGCGGCGGCTACGTCTGGGAGGGTCCGGGCTTGGCGGTTAGGTGTCGCGGCGCGGGGCCAACCCCGCGTCGTACGCGTGGATGAAGGCGGCGGCGCGGTCGCGGACGCGGAGCTTGAGGAGCGTGGGGCCCGCGGAGGATGGGCATGAGTCTGCGGAGCCACGTCGCGTTGTCGTCGAGCGTGTTGCGCATGGCATCTGCGGTGTGGGCCTTCCATGCCACGTGGTGGCGCGGTGCGAAGACGGCCGCCTCGACAAGCTGGTCCAGGTCTGCCTTGACTCTGCCCTGCTCGATGTCGAGAGTGATCGAAACAGAGATTCTTCGACCGGCTCCGTCGTGTGTGTCGTTGTCGAAGAAGATTCCGATCCCCAGCCCAGCACTGGTATACCGGACGGCTGGTAGCAGCACCTGGCTGCACTCGGGTCCGTCGAAGTGAAGCTCCTCGATGAGGAACTAGGAAGTGCTGCGTCACCTAGGCGTGGAAGGACACCGGTTGCTTGCGCTTGCCCATGCGGGCCTCCCTCGTCGGTGACAACGGTGATCGTAGGCGTTGCCGGCGACATCGAGGGAGGTTCCTCAGCGTGGCTGTCGTTTGACGGGATACGCGGCAGGCTCGCAATTGTGCGGCGCAGCTGACCCACGACAAATGTGGTTGCCGCGCGCGGGCCTGCGGCACATCGGCGTTGGTCGGGGTGGGCCGGGGCGATGATGGTCGCGGCTGGTGCGTCGTTCGCGGGTGGTTTGCCCAGGACTTGGCAGCGGGCCGGGCCGTGGCGGTGCCACAGGTGCTGTAGGCGCTATAACGCCGACCGCTGCCAGCGTGCTTGCCGAGGTTGGCGTGCAGTGTCTTCTCGGCTGAGGCGAAGGCGTCCGCCGCGCGCGACCGGGATCCGTTCCTTGGCGTCACCCCGTACGCAATCCTTGCACGTTTATCTGGTCTGTCGCCGATCTTGTGACGGCGCTCCGGACGCCCGCCAAGATCTGCGCCGCGCTCTCGGGATTTCTGAAGAAGGTCCTTCCATATCTGTCCAATGTGGTCTCGCGAAGGACACCTTGCTACACCTGGTCGCCTGCTGCGGCCTCTCCAGCGAAGACCCGCAGGCGCACGGCCGGGACCCCTCCCGGATTATGACGCCTACACTGTGGCCCGTGAATGTCTCAGTGATCGTCGGCAGGGTGTTGCTCGGGATCTGTTCGGTCATCGGCCTCATCGGTGGAGCCACGCAGGTGGTCAAGGCCGTCATCTATTTCAGCGCCGACCGCTACGCGGCCGAGCTGACCGACTACATGAACCTGCTCTTCGGTGCCCTGGCGGCCTTCGCGATCTTCGTCGTCGGCGCGTTCCGCGCGCCCTTCGTCGCCCGACTCATCGTCGCGATCGGTGGCGCCGTCGCGATGTTCGTCGGCAGTTTCATCGTCGCGATGATCGGTGCGACGGTGGCCGACCGCGGCGGACCGCGCGGCAACCTGGAAGACGGCATCAACGGAGGCATCTGGTTCGTCCTCACCGCTGTCTTCCTCGTGGCGATCGCCACGAGGCGGTGGCCGGTACAACAGAAGGATGCGCCGTCACCCATGGCCGACTGACCAATCGCCCGCCGATCGGGTCGGGGTCGTGATGGTCAGCTACAACACGCTGGCCGTCACCGCGCAGGCCGTCTACGCGGTATCGCGCACCGCCCCGGCACGGCTCGTGGTCGTCGACAACGCCTCCACCGACGGGGTACGCCGAACTGTTCACCGCGTTGGCGGACGCCGGCCTCTGCGAGGTGATCGCGAACCGCGAGCAGCGCTACCACGGCCCGGCACTGACCCAGGCGATGGACCACCTGTCCGCGACCCAGTCCGGCGACCGGCGGGTCGGGCCCGTGCTGGCCAGGTCGCCGTCGACGCGATCGTCACGCCAGACGACACCATCCCAAGCTGCAGGCCTGGACCGGCGAGGACGATCTTGACACCCACTCCCTCGACGTCAGCTTCACCGACGAGATGTACCTCGGTGAATGGCCCACCGCGGCGGTCTACCGTGCCAATAAGTCCGCCGACTTTCGACCCGAACGGTGGACCGACGCTATCGGCACCGACTCGCTCAAGCTCGGCCTTCACGAGCCCCGGCTCGACGACTAGCCAGCTGGCCGGCCCTCTGAAGGCCCAAAGATCGTAGAAGTCATCACGGACGGCTCGCTTCGGTACAGCTGGATGATGGCGGCGATGCTCAGGGCGAGGCACCCGGCGGCCGGGTCCGTGGTGGCGTGGGAGACGAAACCGACTAAGCGAACTGGTCCGACAGGCGAGCTGATCCAGATCAATGGAAGGCTGCGGTGACGTCAATCCACGTCGTCCATGACTCCACCGCCAGCGGGTGTGCGTATGGTTCAACTCGGGCCTCGGACACCAAACCTTCGTACATGATCGCCGGTGGCTTCGCCGTGGCGAAGCACTTTGTTTGGCCGGGCTGGTAGGTCAGCCGGAGCCCTACCTCGCTGTAGATCTTGGCTTTGTCGGTGGGGTCGGCGTCGCGCAGAACATCGAGGATTGGGCCGAGGGCGGCGACGAGCGTTTTGATCTCGTCTGGGTATCCGTGTGGGTTTGCCGCCGGTGGCGGTGCGAGTTGGGCAGAGCCCTGCTGCTGCGCGGTCTCGACGCCGCCCCGTCATCCTGGCGGACATCCGCGAGCCCGGCGCGATTCTCGACCACACGTTGGTCGGCTCCATACCGTGCCCGGCTTTCGGCGCGCGGAACGTGACCGCCTCGTACAACGCGCCATGCCCAGGCGGCGCTCGGCGGGCAGGGACGACTCGGGTCACCAGGGGACGGTCGCCAGCCGGATGTGCCCGAACCCGCTGCGATCGCCGGCCGAGTACCAGGAGTAGACGAACTCCTCGGCGGTGCTCAACTCGGCGTGCCCGGCGAGCGCGTAGCAGCCGAACGTGCCCTGACACGTGTCGGGTGCCCGCGCCGAGGGTCCGGCGGACCACGCACCGTTCGGTGCGGCAGCCTCGAAGAGCTGGAAGCCGCCGGTCCCGAACTCCGTCTGGACGATCATCGCCAGGCGGTGGCCGCCCACGCCGGTGTAGTCGGCTACATGGACTGACCACGGGTCGGTGACCGGGGCGATCGAGATGACCGACGACTGGTCCGTGGTCCACTGGGCTGGTCCGCCACCGGGCCGTCCCCACCAGCGGTAGTTGGCAGGGCTTGCCCAGGCACTTGGGTCCGCGGCAACTCTGGCGACGAAGACCCGGTCGGTGGCCGTGTCGTGGCCGAACAGGTAGAGGAAGCCGTCGCCGCCGAACACCGGAGATCCGAGCCGCTGCGTCACCGGGACGCCGGCCTGCAGTGGCGTGGCCACGAACGGCGTCGCGCTGGAGAGGAACCTGTTCGTCGCCGGGTCGTACTCGACCAGGGTGAGCCGCTCGGTGGGCCAGTCGCGGTCGACCGCGACGCACATTTGCGCGTACACGATGACCATCCGTGAGGTGCCCGGGATGCGCGCCAGGCCGCCAGGCCAGGAGGCCGGGTAGCTGCGGTCGGTGCCGCACGCCACTGGCGGGTCGTCCGGTGTCAGCAGGCCCTCGGGCCGGGGCAGGAACGGGGCGGGCGAGGTGCGGCCAGGGGCAGGCGGTGCCGGCGGTGTGGGCAGTTCCTCCAGCGCGTTCGGTGGCTGACCCCGGGTGTACGGGCCTGCGGCCGCGGTCGTGCCGGCCAGGAACGCGGGCCCGTTGCGCTGTCCGGTGTCACCGAACAGCCACAGGCTCTGGGTGTCCGAGTAGGCTGCGCTCAGGCCCGCGTCCCGGGAGATCGGGTTGGCGGCCGTGTCCGCCGTTGACAGTGGACGGCCGAGCTCGGCGGTGCCGATGGTTCCCGGGCCGGCGGTACGGAACCGCTGGGTGGCGTTGTAGTCGCGGGCGTCGGGCTGGCTGCCCGGCGTCGACACCGCGCTGCCGGGCAGGCCGACGCAGATACCGGGTGCGGCGACGTTGCTGTCGCCGTAGCCGCACAGCTGCGAGTGGTACACGGTGTTTGGGGCCAGCCCGGTTACCGCCTGCCGGACGTCGACGTAGCCGTTGGTGTTGACATTGGCCACCACCGGATCGGTGCGTTGCACCGTGCTGTCCCCGTTCCGCCAGTACTGGAACCAGAAGGTGCACGGGTTCGTGGTGCTCTCGGCCAGGCAACGGGCCTGAGCGTGCAGGGTGGCACCGGTGGAGGTGATGTCGGTGGGCGCTGTGGAGCGGCCGTCGCAGCCGGCGGCGACCACTGTCACCGCCGCCAGCACCGCGGCGACCCCCGCTCTACGACTGAGGGTCATCTACGCACTGTCGCAAGCGCCCCGGAAGCGCGTCAGCCCTACTTGATGGCTTCTTAACATTCCCCGGCTTTCACCTCGGGCCAACCGTTGCGCCAAGCGCGGAGGATCGCCTGGTGGCCCGGGGCCGGTGAGCCTCGTGGGCGGCGAGCCAGTGGACCCTGCCGGCCTTCTACGCGAGCAACTGCAGTCCGCGTCGCCGGATCTGTTGCAGGCGATGGTGAAGACGTTCGCGACGCACAGATGTCGGCCGAGGCCGACGCGGTCTGCGCGATGCGGCGGTGCCCGAGTGAGATCAAGTGGTCGGTGATGTCGTACTCGGCGGCCTGGTTGTCGGCGGTGATGACCGGGCAGCCGATGTCGCCGACGGTGAGCGAGACGGCGTGCATGCCTTGTTCCTGCGCCTGGCGGACGGCCTCGGGACGCGGTGGTCATTCACTCAATCAGTTGAACCAGCTGAAGCCGTCACGGAAAGTCGCGGGCGGCCCGGAGTGTGTTGACCGAAGCAGTTCTCATGAGTCGGTTCCTGAGGCTATCGATAATACCGGTGGTGGCGGTGCTGAAGGTCATCTCCCGCCGGCTGCGCCACTCCACCCCCTGCTTCACCGCAAAGGCATACGGCGACGTCCTGCCCGAGCTGGCTCGCGACGCTGCCGAAGCAACGGCAGCGATCGTGCCGCTACGCCAAAGACGTGCCGAGCCTGCCTAGCCAAAGCGGCACCAGGCACGATCGCGGAATCGTCCATCCCCCCTCGCAGGAGCCGACCAGCGTGGGTCGCCGTCCGCAGGGCGCTCCGAGTGCGGCGCTCCGAGTGCCGATCTCTGACTGCGCCAACGACGCGTCGGGCGTTCACGTCACCTTCGCCTCCAACGCAAAGAGCAGCCCCTCGCGGAGATGCCCGAGCGACAGTGCCTGACGGCGTCCTCGCCACCGTCGATGGGCTCGACACGCCACCTGCCCGGCGTGCTGCGTTTGCGCTCGTGGCAGGTTGAACGAGAAACGGCGTGCCCAAACCACCCGGAGTGTTGTTTCCACGACTACAGCGCAAGGTGATGGCTAGACTACATTCCGTAACTGGATGTGGCGGATCGGGCGCTGACCATCGCGCGCGGTCGGTCGCATCCTGCTCGCCAACCAAACGGGGGATGCAATGGTGGTCGCCGAGCGGCAGGGGGTCCGGGAGAAGGCCCGGCGGGTGAGGAAGCCCGACATACTTGGTCGGGATGTTGTTTTCGAGTACCTCCGGGACGCCGGGGTGACTCATCTGTTCGGGGTGCCGGGGACCAACGAGATCCCCATCATCGACGGCACGAAAGACCCTAACTACCAGATCACCTACGTGCCGTGCCTGCACGAGAACATCGCGATGGGCGCGGCCATGGGGTACGCGCGGACGTCCGGAAAGCCCGGGGTGGTGGAACTGCATGTCACTCCCGGCATCGGACACGGCCTCGGCAACTTGTTCAACGCGGCCAAATCACGCATCCCGATAGTGGTGCTATGTGGACAGCAGCACAGTGAACTGTTACTGCAAGAGCCGCTACTGGCCTCCGATCTGGTACAGGTGGCGCGGCAGTACACGAAATGGGCGTACGAGATCCGTACCGCCGATGAACTGCCAATGGCGATGCAGCGCGCGTTGAAGACGGCGCTGACGCCCCCGCAGGGGCCGGTTTTCCTGTCTATTCCATGGGAGTTCACCATCGCCCCCGTGAACTTCCCCGCGACGCCGAAGATTACCAAGGTGGCCACAGGCGCGGCCGGCGAGCCGGGCGCGGTGAAGCAGGCCGCGGAAAGGCTTGCCCGCGCGAAGAATCCGGTAATCGTGGTCGGCGACGGTGCGGGAGCGGCGGACGCCTGGAAAGAGCTGGCCGCGCTGGCCGAGGTAATTGGTGCCCCGGTCTACCTGGAGCAGCTGAGTAGCTACCTGAGCTTCCCGAACTCTGATTACCACTGGCAGGGTGAGTTGCCCGGCAGCCAGGCTGAGATGAGCCACAAGCTCGGCCTGCATGATGTGGCGTTCCTGTGCGGGTTCAACGGCCAAGCCCAGGTCGTGGTGTTCAAATGGTCGGACGGGCCACTCATCCCGGAGAAGGTCGCGCAGGTTTATCTGCACAACGACCCGTGGGAGATCGGCAAGAACTACTACGGCGAGACCGCGATCCTGGGGGACATCAAGGCGACGCTCCCGCTGATTACCAAACAGATTACTAAGGTGTCCGGGTACGACCGGGCCAAGGCAACCGAACGCGACCGTCACTTGCAGACGCTGGCCAGCAACCGGGACGGCCAGCTGAAGAAGTTCGCTGAGCAGCTGCCGGCCATCCATCAGGGCAAAGCCAGCACGAACAAGGCGGTGGTGTCCGGTGTCCAAATCGCCATTGAGTTGCGCAAGCTCCAGGACACCGGGGTCATCACCAAGCCGCTGACTCTCATCAACGAGGCGATCTCGGACACCCCCTCCTTCCAGACGTACGTCAAATACGACTCGCCACGCAGCTATATGGCGGCCGAGGGCGGTTCGCTGGGATACTCCATGCCGGCCAGCCTGGGTGTCAAGATCGCGGTTGGGGACAGCCGGACCGTCATCAACGCCGTGGGGGACGGCTCGACGTTGTTCTACCCGCACACCTGGTGGACGACGTTCGGTCAGCGGCTGCCGATCCTGTACCTGATTACCAACAACCTTGAATACCGCACCTTGCTCAAAGGCCTCAGCGTCATCGAGAGCAGCTACCAGTGGATGCCCACGGGCGACCCGGACTACCTGCGGTTGGACCAGAACCCCGTGGACTTCGTGGCGCTGGCCACGGCGTTCGGGATCGAGGCGGCCCGCGTGTCGCAGCCGGGTGAACTCGCCGAAAAGCTCGCCACCGCGGTCAAGAAGGTCGAGGACCGCAAGCCATACGTCCTGGAAGTGCGCACCGATCGCACGGTCTACCCTCCCGCGCCGCTCGGCAACGGGGGGCGCAGGGGCAAGGCCGCCGCCGGGGTTCCCGCGTTCCCCCGCCTTGACGTCTACTTCGCCAGCAAAGGAGGCTCCAATGAGTTCCCAGCCCTCGGCCCAGTTTGAGAAGCACTACGACGTTGTCATTGTCGGGGCTGGCGTATCTGGCCTCTACACCGCGTGGCGCCTGCTGTCCGGCCAACCCGCGAAAAAGCCCAAGCCGTCCGTGGCGATCTTCGAGGCCAGCGATCGGGTCGGTGGGCGGTTGCTCACCTGGAACCCGGCCGGTCCCGCGGGTGGCCTGCGCGCCGAGTTGGGCGGCATGCGTTTCTTCGAGGACCAGCAACTGGTCTGGAACCTCATCCACAAGGGTGGCATCGGGTTGGACCGGCAGGTGGTGCCGTTCTTCACGGACGGCTCTACCGGTCTGATCCGTTACCTGCGCGCGCTGCACATGCCGGCGGCCGATGATTCGGTCGCGATCAAAGAGAAGCGCTACTGGCTCAACTCGGCCGAGCAGCGGGAGAGGTACCAGAAGTCGGTCGACTATCTCAAGCGGGTCATCTCCGACGTGCTGAAGCGCAACAACTACCGACCCGATGACTTGAAGACCCGCAAGGCCTGGGATGAGGCCAAGGGAAAGCTCAAGTACGACGGCCGGATGCTGACCGATGTCGGATTCTGGAACCTGCTTTCCCGCGAGCTGTCGTCCGAGGCGTACAAGTTCATCACCGACTCCTTCGGTTACTACTCGCTCGCACTGAACTGGAACGCCGCTGAGGCGATCCAGAACATCTCGCTGGAGTTCGCCGACAACCCGGACTATCACACGCTCGCCGAGGGGTACGAGTCGCTACCGATCGCCCTTGCCGCCAAGGTTCGCGAGTTGGGCGGTGAAATCCACCTGGAGACACCCGTACTGAAGTTCGACCTAACCTCGAAGCAGAAAGGCGGTCCGGCCGCGGTCACCGTACGCCCGGCTGGCGTGGCGGCGCAGAACATCTCGGCGGACCAGTTGGTGCTGGCCCTGCCGCGCCGCTCGCTGGAACTGCTCGCACCCACCCCAAGTTTCGACTGGCAACACTCGCCGAGGCTGCGCTGGCTGCTCGACTCGGCCCGGCCGTACCCCGCCTTCAAGCTGTTCCTGATGTATGAGAACCGTTGGTGGGAGGATCCGGACTTTGTGCCGCAGTCGAAGTACGGCCCGATCCAACACGGCCGGTCGGTCTGTGACCTGCCCATCCGGCAGACCTACTACCTGCGCCCGGACAGCTGCGAAAAGCATGGCTGGAAGTGGGCTAACGGCCCGCACCACGGGCTGGTCATGGCGTCCTATGACGACTCTGTCGTGGTCGACTTCTGGCGGGGCATGGAGCCGACCTCGGCGGAGAAGGCCGCGCAACGCGACGAACTGCGAAGCGAGCTCAGCCAGATCCTGTCCTTCTTCCTTCCGGCGGGCATGAAGGCCGCCGAGGACATCACCTGGGAGCCACCACCGCACATGCACAAGGCAACGCCCGCCATGGTGGAGCAGGCCGAACGGCAGCTTCGGGAGCTGCATGCCCTGCCGAAGGACGCCGCGCTGGCCAAGCTGCTGTTCGCCGCGTACGCCGATTGGACGGTCGATCCGTTCGGAGGCGGCTGGCATTTCTGGGAGCCGCAGTACCCGGTGGTAGATGTGATGCGGGAAATCAAGACGCCGCTGGGCAAGGACAAGCCCGTCTATCTAGTGGGCGAGGCGTATTCGGGCGTACAGGGATGGGTCGAAGGTGCCCTCACCACCGCCGAGGTCGTCCTGGAAGAGTTCTTCCACCTCGATCGACCGAGCTGGTTGCCGGCGAACTATTACCTGGGCCAGTAGCCAATCTGGGGGCCCTCAGGTCGAAGGGCCCCCAGATTCCGCATGCTGGAACAACCCGTTGCCTTCCCCGGGCGGAGATCTCGGCCTAGCGGTAGTTTGTCGCCTTCGTAACCTTCCGCGACCACAGGTTGGCGGCCCGGTCGAAGAACTACCGCTACGCCGACGTGGACGAAGCCGTACCTACTGATCGCCGCGAGGATGACCGCCGCCGCAGGGCCGCGGCTGGTCGCCTTGTCCCGGCGACCGTCTCGTTGTGGTCGACGTACTGCCGATTCCAGACCTGCCGGCCGGTGTAGCGCGGGCCAGGATCGCCGCCACACTCCGCAACGTCCACCCCTCACTACCTCGATGCCGGTTCCGGGCCCGGTCGTATGCGGCGGGGAGGGGATACCGAGGGCGTTGAGGGTGCGTGCGATCCCGGCCGTGCTGTGCCCGCCCAGCCGCTGCGCGAAGATCCACCGTACGTGCGGCGCGGTCACCGGATCCACCTCCAGGCGGTGCAGCCGGCGACCCCAGGCGGCGTGCGCGGCGTTCGGGTGCAGGCCGGCGTCGACGAGCCGGTAACCGTACGGCGGCCGCCCACCAAGATGCCGGCCCTGATCCTGAGCCTGCGCCCGCATCGCGGGAACCTGGAGCGAAGAATCTCTCGCCGTGACTGGTGACCCAGCAGCAGGATCAGCGCTGATGTGCCGGATCGTCCATATTGATCGGACCGCCGGCTTCGGGCAGCCAAACCTGCACCCCGTACCGGCCGAGCAGCAGTAGGAGCTGGACCAGTTGATCGCCGGCGAAGGCACGCTCGTACTCACCCGCCACGATCGCGTCGAACCTACGGCCGGGGTCGGTGATCGCGTCCAGCAGGTTCGCGGCTTGAGGTCGTTGAGCCCAAGGCAGCCGGCGGGAACAGCCGACGTCGAGGTACTCGGCCATGATCACCCCACGACCAGCGACCAGATCCACCGTAGCCTCGTACAGCCACGCTCGCGACGACGCCCGATCCTGAAAGTCGGCGGTCGAGATGCGGCCGTAGAACGCGAACCGCAACCCACCCGCCCCAGAGGCGGGGCGTCCCCCTGGCCAGTGGCCTCCCCGCCCCGGTGCGTCTCGGCGGCGGGGAGGCCACGCCAGGTCACGCCATGCTGATCGCGTACACCGTCACGTCGACATTCTGCGAGGTGTCGCTCCAGACCCCGACCTTCCAGCTTGAGCTGTCGGCTGGGTAGCTGTCGGTGGTGTAGATCGGGTACCAGCCGTGGACGTGGATGCCGCCACCGACGACCGTGCCGGGAACCCCCATCGTCCAGGTCATTCCCTGGTCGCTGCCGGGGATGGAGGTATCCCAGGAGTAGACGGTGACATTGTCGAAGGACTGCGCCTGGGCGTCCTTGGCGGACAGTACGATGGCGTTCTTGTCCTTCTGACGAGCCTGAACACTGGTCATGACGGGCCTCCTGTCGTTGTCCTACTGATGGGCGGATGTCGGCCGGTTCCCGCCGGGGCCGGCATCGCATGTCACCGTCCCCATCCGTGAGGTTAGGGCGGTATCCGGTCCGCGTTTTCATTTCGGCCAAACCGGCCACAGCCGGGCTTGACTCAGGTGAGGGTCGGATCATGAGGCACTCGTACGTGTCACCGGTGGCGGCCGAGGCATCGGACGGGCGATCTCCGAGCGCCTGCTCGACGACGGCCAAGCGGTTGTCGTGATCTACCTGGCGCTGCGGCGATCTCACCAGTTTGGCTGTTGGACGACGACGGCCTCGAACTCGTCGCGATCAACGACGTCGCCGACGTAGACAACCTGGCGTACCTGCTTCGCTACGACACCGTGTACGAGCGCTATCACCGCGACGTCAGCGCCGCGGACGGGGCGCTGCTGGTCGACGGCAAACCGATTCCGGCGTTCTCCGAACATGACCCGACGAACCCGCCGCGGGCCGCGCTCGGCGTCGACCTGGTGCTGGAGTGCACCGGTGTGTTCAAAGCCGAGGAGGGCCTCAAAACGGCACCTTCAGGCCGGCGAGTCGTACGTGATCCTGTCTGCGCCGACGGCATCGCATGGCGTGCCCACCGTGGTGCACGGCGTGAATCACGGCGCGGCCGGGCCGGCGCCGCCAACCTGGTACCGACCTCGACCGGCGCGGCGCGGGACCGTGCAGGCTGTGGAGCCGCCGCTGTTCGTGGCGTGCTGGCGGGCACTGCCTGTGCGGGTGCCGCACCAGCGCCCCAGGCGAAGCTCCATCAGAGTCAACAGTCCTAAGTGGAGAGAAGTTGTCGATGTACGCCCACCGACCGGTGGTGGTCGTGCGCGGCGACATCGGGTCCGTCGACGCGCCGGTCGTGCTCGGCTTCGACGGTCCACCCGACGCTAGGTCCGCCGCCGACATGGCCTTCGAGCACGCCCGCCGCCGGGCGGTCCGGAGTAGGTAGCTGGCCTACCCGCTGATCGTCGCCGAGGTACATCTGTACCGCATCCAGCCGGGCCGACACGGCCGCCGCTTGGATCAAGCGCATCAACCCAGTCCAGCCCCGGCGAGTTTCAATGTCGGGTACACAACGCAATCAAGACGTTGATCCTAATCGAAGAAGTCGCCGACCTCGTCCTTTACCTCTAGCCCCGCGCTTGATTCCCCAGCTTTGGACTGCACCACTATGGAGTGCTGCTGGGGCTGCAAAGTGATCGAACGGCGCAGATGGTCATCGCCGGGCCCGCCGACCTTCGAGGGGCCACATGGACCGTGCGGCGGTGTGTAGTCTGCGTAGTTCTTAGGCTGCGAACAGCCTGGATCGCGGGGAGGGATACATTCAATGGGGTCGTTGAGTAGGCGGGATGCGCTGCGCGCGGGTGTGGTGTCCACGGCGGTCATCGGTGGCGTCACGGGCGCAGGCACGATGATGCACGCCGCGCCGGCCGTGGCGGCTGCGGCGGCGACAGGTGAGGGTTGGATATCGGTCCTCGATCACGGCGCGGCCGGTGATGGCACGACGGATGACACCGCCGCGATCCAGGCCGCGCTGAACGCCGCCAGGTCGGCCAACCCGAACAAGAGTGTTTACTTCCCGGCTGGCCGGATCTTCAAGGTCAGCGACCAGGTCAACGCGACCGGACTGTCCGACAGCGTCATCTCCGGCCATGGCGCCACGCTCTCCCTGGCCGGGTCGGCGGCCTCGGTCTTGGGCGGGAAGGCCGTGCTGCAGCTGCGGGACTGCCTGCGGGTGAAAGTGCTCGGCCTGACCGTGCGTGACGCCGACCGGCTCCACCAGTACGACGGTGTTCGCGTCTCGTCATCGCGGGCGATCGTCGTGGACGGTGTACACGTCTACAACACGCGGTTCAACGGCATCGTCGTCTACGACAGTCCAGCGCCGAGGTCCGACGACATCACCATTACGAACTGCACCACCGAGGGGACGCGCACCGGCATCACGACCAACGGCAAGGACGTGCGGATCGTCAACAATCACGTGGCGATGGACTGGCCGTCGACCGACGAGGGACAGAGCGGCCTGCCGTGGAACGGCACGACGTCGAACTACTTCGACGGCATCTGCGTCTGGGCCGGCGGCGACCGCACGGTTATCTCTGGTAACACCATCACCGAGTGTGGGCAGGCCGGCGTCTACTGCCAGGACGTCACCAACCTCGTCGTAGCCGACAACACGGTGTACGGGTGCATCGGGCGGGGCATCGAGGTGGACGGTGCGCGAGGCGTGAAATTGAGGGACGACCAGCCGGATAGCGTCGTAACCACCCGAGCGTTCGGGGTGACCATCACCGGCAACGTGCTCCGCAACAACGACGGAAACATCAACCTGATCTTCGTCAGTGACGCCACAGTGGTGGGCAACCGGATCGAAAACTCCGACGCCAACCACAAGGTCACCTGCATCGCCGTCAACCGCGGCACCAACCGCACCGTGGTCGCGGCCAACCATGCCCGGCAGGCGCACCCCACGTCGCCGGCGGTCTGGGTGCACGACAACGCGACGGAGGTGTCGCTCGCCTGGAACGAGGTGCATGGTGCCGTCCACCACGCGGCGCCTGCCGGCACCGTCGTCATGCGGCGCAGCGCGGAGGGGCTCATCACTGCCTCGGGCAGCCTCAAGACCACCGGCAAGGTGATCGCCATCGGCGGTCTCGGCGTGGGCAACAGCGTGGTCGCCAGCACGCCCGGGTCGGTCGTCCGGAAGATGGAAGTCTTCTCGTCAACCGGCGCCAGCCTCGGCTGGGTCCCTATCTACAACTCGATTGGTTAGCCGTGCTCGAGACATCACCCCGTACGCGGACAGCGGGCACCATACCTGGCTCGCCCCACCGCAGGACCGCCCCGCCTCACGTGCCTCGGTTGGTCATCGCCACCGTCCTCGGCCTGCTCGCGGCCGTCGGGCTGGTGATCGAGCCGGGCGGCGACGCGCTTGCTGCGGGTGCCCGGGTCGGCATCTGGGGCCCGTCGGTCAACAGCGGTGGGACGAGTTTCACCAATCAGACCATCCGGCACGTGGTGTACGCCTCGAGCGGTGGCACGGCGCCGCGGGTGCGGCTCTCCAACCTGCGCGGCACCTCCCCGCTTGTCATCGGCCACGTCGATCTGGCCGAGCAGAGTCTCGGTGGCATCACGAAGCCCGGCACCCACCATCGGCTGACGTTCGGCGGCGCCGGCACGGTGACCATCCCGGCCGGGCAGGAGCGGTTCAGCGATCCAGCCGACATGACCGTGATCGCAGGGCAGAACCTGCTGATCAGCGTCTACGTGCCTGGTACCACCGGCCCGTCCACGCACCACCCGGACTCCTTGATGACCACTTACCTGTCCAACGCCGGCAACTTCGCGGCCGATGACGCGAGCACCAACTATCCAGGGCGGCTCAGCGGGTGGTACTTCCTCAGTGGACTCGACGTGGTCAGTGCGAGTGCCACCGGCACCGTCGTGGCGTTCGGTGACTCGATCACCGACGGGTACTCGTCGACCCCGCTGACGAACCGGCGGTACCCGGATTACCTCGCGCGCCGCATGTGGACGGAGTCCGGTGGCGCACCGCTGCTCGGCGTCGTCAACGCCGGCCTCTCCAGAAACTCGGTGCTCCGGGACGGTGGACCTACCAGTGGCCTCAGCGCCCTCAACCGGTTCGCGCACGACGCGTTGAGCCATTCGGGTGTTACGCGCGTGATCCTGCTGGAGGGCATAAACGACATCACCACCCCGAGCAATCCACCGGTCACCTCCTGGGACCTCCGCGCCGCGTACCAGACGCTGATCGACATGGCGCACGCCAGCGGGGTCCAGATCTACGGCGGCACGATTCTGCCGTTCGGCGGATCCACCCCGTACACCACCGCCCGGGAGGCCACCAGGCAGGCGCTCAACAACTGGATCCGCACCAGCGGGGCGTTTGACGGGGTTGTCGACTATGACGCCGCCCTGCGAGATCCGAGCAACCCGTCAGCCATGCTGCCCGCGTACGCCCATACCGACTGGCTGCATCCCAATGACGCTGGCATGCAAAGGATGGCCGAAGAGGTCGACCTGGCCATGATCACGTCCTGACCGTACGCCTACGAAAGCCCGCGCGACGCACCGGGCGACAACTGCCTAGACCCAAGCAAACCTCGCCGGCATCGGCATCGGCACCCGCGCCGGGCAGTCGTTCGCCTCGACGATCGCGACCGCGGGTGGCTGGATCCTGCTCGTCGCCGCGTTCGCGGTCTGCCTGACGCTGGCGTTCGGTGTCCTCACGATCGGCCACAAGCTGCTGCGGCTGCCCATGGGGGTGGCGACCGGGGTATTGGCCGGCATGTGCACCCAACCGGCGACGCTGGTCTTCGCCGACGAGCAGGCCGACAATGAGCTACCGGAGCTTGGCTACACCACCGCGTTCCCGGCCGCCATGCTTGCCAAAATCCTCATCGCGCAGCTGCTACTCGGCATCCTGTGACTGATGGACCAGGACGTCCTCCACCGGCCGGCGCGGTGATGGTGAGGTCGGTGGGCCGTAGCCGAGCCGGACGATCGTCTGTGCGGTGCGGCCGGCGGTGGCGACATGCGCCGGGTACTCGATCTCGTCGCGACGGACGAGCATCCGGTCGTCATTTTCGTCGACGACCTCGACCGCTGCTCGCCCTCGACGGTCGCCCAGGCCATCGAGGCGATCAACCTGTTCCTGGCGGGGCAGTTTCCCAACTGCGTCTTCGTCGTCGCGATGGAGCCCGAGATGATCGCCGCGCACATCGAGGTGGCGTACCAGCCACTCGTGGAGGCGCTGACCGATGACGACTACTGGGGCGAGGTTCGCACGCTGGGCTGGCGCTTCCTGGACAAGATTATCCAGCTGCCGATCAGCCTGCTCGCACTCCGGTCGGATCAAGCGAACGAGTTCCTCGGTGCCACCCTCGTGGACCGTTTCCGGCCCACCGCTGCCGGGGCGCGCGCGACGGCGCCGTCGACGAGCGCGAGGTCGGTCGCATCGCGGCGGGCATCCGGCGGCGACAACCGTCGATCGAGGACATCTCGGAAGCTGCGGCCGCGGCCCAGGAAGAGCGCCAGGGCGTAGTAGCGGGCAGTGGGTTCAGCCCGGAGACACGTGCGGCGATGCGCCGGGAGCTGCGGCGGCGCCTACGCCCCGACGACCCCGAGGTGGAGGAGGTCGTCACGGCGGTCGCCGGCACTCTGGGCAAGAACCCACGAGAGATCAAGCGATTCGTCAACGTCTTCCGTTTCTACGCGGTCATCCGGCAGGAACGCATTACGGCCGGCCTCCCAGCGCCCGACACACTCGCCGAGGTGACGAAGCTGGCCGTCCTGGCGATCCGCTGGCCGCACCTGCGAGCCGCCCTCGGCCGCCAGATCGGCACCACCGAACGGGATACGGTGCTCTCGCTGCTGGAGGCACCCGTGGCGGAGCTACCAGAGGACGCCGATTGGACCGCCCGCAAGGAGGCACTGCACCAGTCTCTCGTCAACGCTCACGTGCCAGACCGGCTACGCGCCAACCTTCTCGGCTCCGAAGACCTGTGCAAGCTCCTCGCCGCCAACCCGTCGATCGGCACCACAGCTGCGATCTTTCTTTAGCGCCGCCAATACCGGTGGCCGGTCTCCACGGGACCGTGCGTGGGCCAGCCATGGCGTTGAGGCTCGGGAAACCAGTGGACCAGCGGTGCTGCGGGCCGATACCGTGCTGCCGAGCAACTTCGTCTAGCCAAGGACACTCCGTTGTACACCCTGTGAGACCTCCCGAGCGCTGATTCGTCGCGCAGCGCGCATGCGCCGCGTTCCTTCCTGCTGCGGACTTCTCACTGAAACCGGTGTACTCCTATGCCCAAAGACTGGGCCGTCGTGCCCACCTGCCTGCCGCTCGTCCTGCGCCGTTGCCACTCGTGCGCGTCCGAGCACTTCCGGGCAAGCAGCAAATTTCACGTCAACGCAAGCCACAAGCTGCTCGACGCCTGGCTCCTCGCGCTCTGCACCGCCTGCGGGGACCCTGCGAAGCTCACGGTCCTGGAGTGGATGAATGCGCGGCTCCACGCGGCCCGAGGTGCTGGACCAGTTGCACGACAACGATGCCGGCCTGGCAACCGAGCTGCTCCAGGGTCCGGCCGTGCGATGCCACAATCGCATCACCCTCGAATGGGACAACGCCTGGCGCCTCGACACCGGCGGATCGGATCGCTTTGACATGAGGTGATCGACGTCTCGGTCCGCCTTGTGGCCCGGATCCCAAGGCGATCAACTTGACGATGACCTCGTCTAGGAGTTCTCGTTCTGTTGGGACACCTGGTTCGACGACGGGTCCACAAACGACACTCCGGAGCCGGACCTACCCGCCGACCCCGGAGAGAGGGCCAACACGACCGGCACCACCGTGTACCGTGCCGGAACTCGTCACACCGTAGGTGAGCTGCGGTTTCGCCGTCCGGGTGGACGATGCCAGGGTGGTGTTCCGGCTGGTATACCTGGCGCTGGTTCAGGTTTTGGGTTGGCTGGTCTTGCTGACGCGTGGTGATGCGCCGCCCGGCCGGCAAGCCGCGGTTGGAGTGGTCGGATCGGGCGGTGATCTCCGCGCTGACGCTGGTGTTGCCGACGTGGTTGGGTGCCCATCGCCTGGTCACCCCGGGCACTTTGCTGGGCTGGCACCGGCGGCTGGTCGCGTGGAGGTGGACGTATCCGAACCGGCCTGGCCGTCCGCCGGTCAGCCAGGAGATTCGGAATCTGGTGCTACGGCTGGCGCGGGACAACCCTGGATGGGGGCACCGGAGGATCCAGGGTGAACTGGTGGCTTGGGGTACCGGATGGGTGCCGGCACGATCCGCCGGATTCTGGCCGCCCAGGGTATGGGCCCGGCGCCACGGAACCGACACGAGTAGGCGGCAGTTCTTGCGTACCCAGGCGAAGGGACTGTGACGCGCCGGGTGTACTTGATCGGCGTCACCGCGCATCCGACGGGGGAGTGGACCGCGCAGCAGGCCCGAAACTTGGTCTTCGACCTGGGGAGCGGACCGCGTCGTTCCGGTTTCTGGTCCGGGATCGGGATGCGAAGTTCACGCCCGCGTTCGATGCGGTGGTTGCTGGTGAAGGTATGCAGGGGTCAAGACGCCGCCGCGTACGCCGCGGGCGAACTGCTTCGCGGAGCGGTTCGTGCGCAGTGTCCGGCAGGAGTGCACCGACCACGTGTTGCTCTACAACGAACGACACGCCCACCGGGTGCTGACCGATTATGTGCGGCATTTCAACGAACACCGTCCGCACCAGAGCCTCACGCAGCGTTCGCCGCTGAACGAGCATCCGAAAAGTGGGCCAGAACCAAAATTCGCGGAGCGTTGACAGGTTCCCACGGTCGCGGCCTGGCACCGAGTGGTGGACGTCGGATTGGTGCCTGGGTGTACTAGTTACGGGGAGCTGAAGCTGCGGTCGGAGCGGGGTTATTCGAGCGGGACTACATGGGTCGCCTCGAGGCTGCCGCTCGGGAGGCGCTGGATAGCGAACGACACGCGCTGCCCCTCCTCGACGTCCTGGTAGCCCTTCATCTGGATCTCGGAGCGGCGAAAGGGGATTCCCGCCGGTTCAACGACTTCCGCCGGTTCATAGGACGCCGAGTACGACTGCCGGCGCCTGCGCCACCATCTGCGGTGCTGACTCGGCATCGGGGAAGAGGCCCAGCCGTCAGGTCGGACCGCGCCTTCGCCCTTCTCCAAGTTGAACCAGAGGACAATCCCCTCGGCCATGACGGCTCCTCGTACGTTCGGCGGCTGCGCAGTCGGCAGAGTACAGCGTAGAGCCCGGGCCGTCGCCACCGTGAAGGCCGTCATTCACGGTCACTCCCTAGCTGGCCGTGAGTGGGAAGTTCTTGGGTGGCCACTGTCACTGTTCGTGTTGGTCGGCGTGTCAATGATCGAAAATGGGTGAGGTCTCCGGTAGATGGTTCATCGACGAAGACGAACGCGGAACCAGGAGACCTCGTGGACACCCTAGCGGTGACGAGGCGGTTCGACCTGACCGACGCGCAGTGGGTGGTGCTGGAGCCGTTACTGCCTCAGCCCGTGCGGTCGGGATCGGCAGGCCGAGCCGCCCGGCGGAGTTCGTCTCGAGCCGGCCGATCACGCGCTGGGCCGTTCGCGGGGCGGGCTGACCACCAAGTTGCACCTGGTCTGCGGGCAAGGCCAGAAGCCGTTATCGATCGTGCTGACCGCCGGGCAACGCGGCGACAGCCCGCAGTTCATCCCTTCCTGAACGGATTCTGGCCGACAAGGCGTACACCCTCACCACCTCGGCCACCTGCTGGTTGAGCGACTGCGGATCGCCCACATCCAGGCCATGTCCACGCCGATATTGTGGCCGACGAGGTACCGGCCGTTGACGCGGGCAGCGAGGTCGGCTTCCAGGTCAGGTTGCGGGCGGGACATCTCCCGGTCGGGTCGGGTCAGGATGTCCCACCACACGTGGTGACAGCATGGGAGGAGATCATGGCGATCGCGCGAATCGACGGTGGCAGTGTGCCGCGCCAGGGCAAGCCCTGGACAAGCCCGGACGCACTCGTCGTACGGGGGTTCAACGGCGCGGTCGCGGTGGAGGCTCGTCCCGGGGGCCGGCTGTGTTTCGGACGCGCCCCGGATCCGGCCGCGGAGGGTATGCGACTCGGCGAGGACGACCTGCGAGTCAGCCGTACCCACGGCGTGCTGGTCCACCGGCAGCAGTGGTGGTGGCTGCGGAACACCGGATCGTTGCCCATCGAGATCTCAGGCGGCCGCCGGGTCCACAAGGCCGACGAGGAGTATCCGCTGGACCCGGGACACACCACGCTGGTCATCACCGGGTCGAACGACCGCAAACACATCCTGCACCTGTACATCAACGGCCCGGACGGAGGGCGGCAGCCGTACCCGGTCCCGGACGGGCGCACAGTGGAACAGATCGTCTGGCCACTCACCCCGCGGCAGCGGCGGGTGCTGGTCGTCCTCGGCCAGCGCTATCTGCGCAGCGGCGACCTGGACCCACAGCCGCTGACCAGGCAAGGCACGGTAGACCACCTCAACGAGCTCTGGCCGGGCGAGAGGTGGACCTTGCGGAAGGTCGACCACGTCGTCGAGCCGGTCCGGCTGCACCTGCACGCGAAAGGGGTTCGCGGCGTGGTGGAGGCCGAAGTCGACCCGCCGGTCGGCAACAAGCTCAGCCACAACCTCCTGGTCGAGCTGACCGTCAAGACCGCCACCCTGACCCCCGGCGACCTCAGGCTGATCGATGGCGGCGAATGACGGGTCGCTAGTCGCTCGGCCAGATGATTGTGTTGGATGTGAACTGGCCGCCGCCGTCCTCGGACTTTCCGATTACCCACACCCGGTGGTTGTCGCCGTCGAACGGGAAGCGTTCGTCGGAGTGGACCGTGCCGTCGTCGCCAGCGTTCAACGTCACGCCGGGGTTCGCCCGGCCCCAGACGTCGGACCACGGTTGGAAGTGGTAGTCCGTGCCGGGCTCCAGCCCGGTGGCGAGGAACTCGATGAAGAAGCAGTTTCCCGAGCAGCCCTCGGCGGAGGTTCGCGGCCCGATGGACACCTCGATTCGTGGCCCGCGTGGGGCGTCCGAGCTCCGGGGCGGGTCTGATCGGGTGGTGATCGCTCGATTGTTGTGGCCAGGCGCACCGGCCGCGCGGGGTGTCGGCGTCGTCGCCGTAGCCGTTGTCGCGGCAGGCTTCGGCGGCGGAGTCCGGCTCGTGTCCGGCTTGGCGCTGGCACTGGGGCTTGGCAATGCGGCCGGCGGGTCAGCGCCGGATTCCCCGCCATTGTCGCGCCAGACGAAGATGCCGACGGTCAGCGCGACGGCCATCGCGGCCGCGATCGCGCCGAGCGCCCGCCGACCGCGCCATGGGCGTACGGCCGGCGTCTCGCCGGCCGCGGCCGGCGGCAGCGGCGTGACCGCCCCGCCCACCGGCAGAGCCGATGAGGCGGAAGCCTGTGCGAACTCGGCCAGCATCCGTCGGGCCTGTTCGGCGGTCGGGCGGTGCTGCCGCGCGGCGTTGAGCAGCTTTTCCAGTACCGGGCGCAGCGGGCCAGCCGCGTCGTGGATCTCGATACCCTCGGGGCGGGCGGCCAGGCCGGCCATCCCGGCGCTGTCTGGGTTCTCCTCCGCCCATGGGCGCGGCGGCAGGCCGGTGACCAGGGCGTGCACGGTGGCGCCGAGCGAGAACACGTCGCATGCGGCCACCGGCAATCCATTGATCAGCTCCGGCGCGGCGTAGTTGGTGGTATACGCGATCGGGGTCTCGGGCGAGATCGTGTCCGCCCCGCCGATCCTCTGCGCGGCGTCGAAGTCCGCCAGCTTCACCGTGCCGTCCCGGTCGCGAACCACGTTTGCCGGCTTCACGTCACAGTGGACCAGACCGGCGCTGTGCAGGGCGGTCAGCGCATCGGCGATCTGCTCGCCGATCCTGGCCGCCTGCTGGTGGTCGAACCGCTGGCCGGCCAGGCTGCCGCCGGATAGCCGTTCCATGACCAGCCACGTGCCGCGGTAGGTTTCGTCGTCGATCTCCAGAACGTCGTAGACCGTGACGATGTGCCGGTGCCGTACCCGCGCGAAGGCCCGCGCCTCACCCGGGCTGGTCCGCTTGAGGACGACCTCCCGGCCCAGCTTTTCGTCGTGGGCGTAGAGGACCTCGCCGCGGCCCTCGCGGACGGGTCGGCCGCCGGCCGCCCGGAAACGGCCGGCGAGGAGCTCCCCGCCGGCCGTGCGGGATGGCCCCTGCGGAGTCTCGTCGCCCTCGTCCGGCGCCACCCGTGACCCCCTGACCTGGGAAGCGTTTCCTGCCCTACTTTGACATTGGTCCTCGGACGTGCCCACACGAGGTCAATGTCCCGAATACACCTTGCGACATCGTACCCGCGCGCGCCACCCGGGAGAGGTCCCGATCCCGCGCACCTACCGTCCGACGCATGAGCCAGCGCGATGGGACGGCGTTCGCCCGGGGGCGTGACCCGGGTGAGGTCGTGCGGGCGGGTATGCGCGAGCTGGCCGGGCCGCACCTGTACCGGCAGAACGCGTTCCGGCTGACCGGCCTGCCAGCCACTGTGGACCGTACCGGCGCGCGGCGACGGCAGCAGCAGTTGGTGGCCGCGTTGAAGCTGGGCGCGGACGTCGACGAGCTGGGCTCCTCGCGGGATCCGGACGCGGTCCGGGCCGCCTTCGACGTGCTGCTCGGGGACCCGCGTCGCCGGCTCGTGCACGAGGTGTTCGCCGCGTGGGGGGAACCCGACGGCTGCGAGTGCCCGGCGCTCGTACACCAGCAGCACGACACCGCGGTGACCGCGCACGCGGAGGCGATCGACATCGACCCCGACGAGCTGCTGGCCGCGACGATGGCCGGCGAGCTGCCGGCTGCGTGGGACCTGGCGGCCGGATCGTGGTCCAGGACGGTGCGGTCGGCGTCGTTCTGGCGGCATCTACGCCACCGCGTCGAGCGACTGGACGACCGGCAACTGGACGTGTCCGCTGTGGACGTGTTGAAAGGCGAGCTGCCGAAGCTGCTGGTGAAGCCGCTTCTGGCACTGGCGGCCTCGGCGCGGTACCCGGCTCCGCTCCGCAAGGGCATCGACGACTGGCCGGTGTCGCGAGCGGATGCGGACTGGCTGCTCGAGGAGGCCGCCGAACCGCTGTACGAGGAGCTCGAGTCCCTGGTCGGTGACTTGCACGCTCGCGCGGACTCCGATGATCCCGACGAGGTCGTGGCGATGGTGCGAGAGGCGGTCAATCCGGCCCTGGCCAGGCTGGAAGGGCTCATCCCCCGCGACGGGAGCCGGCGCACGGCGGTGCTGTGCAACCGCACGGCGGTCGTGCTGAACAACTGCGCCTTTCGCCGCTTCCTCGACGACGGCAAGTACGACAACACGGTCCAGGCGTGGTTGTGGCAGGCCGACGCGCTGGCCACCGACCCGATGACCGAGGAGACGATCGACACCAACCGCCAAGGGATGCGGAGGGCGGAGCGAGAGCTCAACGACGTCTGGGCGTTGGCGCTCAAGCTGCAACGGCTCAGGGGCAGGTGGGCTGCCGAGCAGTTTCTGCGGCGGATCCTCGACGACATGTCCGACGACGATCCGCGCGGTGCGGTCCAGCGGATGCTTGCCGACCTGGGCGGCGGCGCGACCGGGGATACCCGTACGGGCGACGACACGACCGTCCGGGTGGGATGCGCGGTGATCGCCGTGGCGGTGGTGGTTGTCGCGATGCTGGTCTTCTGTTTCCTCCTGCAGGGGGACCGGTGAGCCTGCTGGAGACCGGTCACCAGGTCACCGACACGCTCGTCGTCGACCGGCTGCTCGGCGAGGGTGCCTTCGCCGAGGTGTACCGGGTGCGCCACGAGTTCCTGGGCTGGCAGGCGATGAAAGTCTTCAAACAGCGGTCTACATTGGACCAGACAAGGACGCTGCTGGGGGAGGCGCGGCTGCTGTCCACCCTCGGGCATCCGAACATCGTGCGGGTGTTCGATGCCGGTGCGGTGCACACGCCGGAGGGCTCCCGCGGCTACTTCACCATGGAGTACGTCGCCGGCGGCAGCCTGGAGCGTCTGGTACACGCGTACCCGCCGACGCTGCGCGTGGAGCTGGCCGTGGAGGTGGCTGAGCAGCTCGCCAGCGGGTTGGACGCCGCGCACCGGCAGGACCCGCCGGTGCTGCACCGCGACCTCACCCTGGCGAACATCCTGATCGGGTACGACGGCACCGGTATGCGGCTGCGGATCAGTGACTTCGGTCTGGCCCGGCGTGCCGACCCGGTCACCAAGCTGGCCGGCGCACAGGGCACCTTCGCGTTCATGGCGCCGGAGGTGCTACGTGGGCACGCCTACTCCCGGGCCGGTGACATGTGGTCGGTTGGCACGATCGTGTACCTGCTGCTGACCGACTGCCTGCCGTACGACGACGGGTCGCGGCTGTCGTCGTACTCGCCGGCCCGGTTCGCACGGCCGCCGCTGCCGCCCAGCCGGTACAGCCCGGAGGTGGACGAGCACCTGGACCGGATCGTGCTGGCCATGCTCGAGGTCGATCCGGCCAGGCGGACCGGGTCGGCGGGCGTCCTCGCCGACCAGCTGCGGACCCGGCGGCGGCTGCTCGCGGGTACGGCCAACCCCGCTCTGGCGAGCAATGCTCCGGGGTCTGATGCCGCCGATGCCGCTGGTCCCCTACCGCCACCGAGCCCACGGGCGCTGCGACTGGCCGAGCAGGCGTTGGGTCTGTCCCGGCAGGCCGGCCAGCTGGACCGGGCGGCCGACCTGCTCGAAGAGGCGGTCAACCAGTCCCCGGACCTGCGGGTCCGGTACCTGTCCACAGTGCTGCTCTGGCGACGCGGGGTGACGGCATGAGGTCTGTGACCAGGCTGCTGGAGGGCATGCGGCAGCGCCGGCACCACCGGGCGTTCCGGATCGAGCCGCCGGCATGGACCGGACCTCAGCTGAGCCAGCTGGAGACGCTGCTGAGCGAGGCCCTGGCCCACGCGCGAGGCGACATCGAGCCCGAGACGCCTACGGCCGCCGGGCAGCCCGAACCCAGCCATCCGCCGGCCGCGACGGATGAAGCGGCGTTGGTGAAGGCCGCCAGCGAACTGTGGCGGGCGCGGCGGCGGTTCAACCGGAACGGCGAGCCGTCCACCGCCCGGGACAAGCAGACCGGACGGCTGTTGGACAAGTGTGCCGAAGCTCTCGACGACGCCGGCCTGCGGATCCAGGACCACGAAGGTGCCGAGTTCAATCCAGGTTGGACGGTCGAAGTGCTGGCGTACCAGGAGGAGATGGCGCTGCGGGTCGAGACCGTCATCCAGACCGTACGCCCGGCGGTCTATCTGCACCGACGCCTGATCCAGGTGGAGCAGGTAGTCGTCGGCACCCCCGGCAAGGACCATGAGGCGAGGAGTGACCATGCGTGACACCATCGACTTCGGTATCGACCTCGGTACCACCAACAGCGCGATCGCGGTCGTAGGGCAGGACGGCACCGCGGTCGTGATCAAAGACGTCGAGGGCTGGGACATCACACCATCGGCGGTGTGGATCCCGGGGCCGGGCGAGGTCCGGGTGGGCCGGCGGGCGCGGGCGAAGGCGGCGAGCGATCCGGACAACGCCACGGCCGAGTTCAAGCTGGACATGGGGCTTGCCGACATCCGCAAGGAGTTCGTGAAGGGTCGCGTGAGCATGACCCCACCGCAGCTGTCCGCGGAAGTGCTCAAGTCTCTGCGGGCGGATGCGACGCGTGCCACCGGCACCGCACCGGACCTGGCGGTGGTCACGGTGCCGGCCGCGTTCTCGTTGAACCAGAACAAGGCCACGCTGGACGCGGCCGCCCTCGCGGGCTTCGGCGAGGGATGTCCGCTCGTCCAGGAGCCGACCGCCGCGGCCTTCGCGTACGGGTTCAACGAGGCCCAGGACCGCGGGTACTGGATGGTATTCGACTTCGGCGGTGGCACCTTCGACGCGGCGGTGGTGTCCAAACGCGACGGCGACCTGCGGGTGCTGAACCACGCCGGTGACCGCCGGCTCGGCGGAAAGGACATCGACTGGGCCGTGGTGGAGCAGATCCTCGCTCCCGCGGCCGCGCAGGAGCTGGGCCTGCCGGAGTTCCACCGGGAGAATCCGGTCTGGCTGGGCAACTTCGCGAACCTGAAGGAGGCGGCCGAGCAGGCGAAGATACAGCTCACCGGCCGGGATCTGGAGACGGTGGAGATCGAGCTACTTCTCCCGGACCGCAGCCGGGCGGACTTCAGCTACACGCTTCGCCGCGGCGACTTCGACCGGGTCGCGGAGCCGTTCTACGTGCGGGCGATGAACCTGTGCCGCAAGGCGCTGGCCGAAAGCGGTCTGGGACCGGACGACATCGACCGGCTCGTACTGGTCGGCGGCACCACCCTCGCTCCCGGCCTTCGGGAACGGCTTGCCGACCGCACCGACGGTATCGGCATCCCGCTGGACACGAGCCTCGACCCGACCACCGTGGTGGCACGCGGAGCGGCGATCTTCGCCAGCACCGTGCGCCGTCCCCAGCGGTCATTCCAGCCGGCTGTCGGCGAGTTCGCACTGCAGCTGGAGTACGAGCCGAGCGTCTCCACCACCGGCCCGACGGTCGCCGGAAAGCTGCACGCCGCCGAACCGGTGAACTGGACCGGGTACGGGGTGGTGCTGGCCAACCCGGAGGGCCAGCCGCCGTTCCGGTCGAGCCGCATCGCGCTGAACGCCGAAGGCGCCTTCGCCACCGAAGTCTCGATCGATCCACACAGGACATCCCGGTTCACGGTCGAGGTGACCGACTCGACCGGCGTACCGCAGCGGTTGGCGCCGTACACATTGGCGATCACGCACCGCAGCGTCGAGTTCGGCGGCGCCGGCCTGGGCCACTCCCTCGGTATCCAGCTCGCGGACCGGGTGTTCTCACCGGTACTGAGGAAGGGTGTTGCCCTGCCGACGAAGGGTCACGGGCGGTATGCGACCACCGGCAGGCTGGACCGGTCAGACGCCGATGCCGTGGTGCGGATCCCCGTCGTGCAGGGCGAACACGCTCGGGCCGACCGGAACCGCCAGGTCGGGATGCTGGAGATCCGCTCGACCGACGTCCGGTTCGACCTGCCAGCCGGTACCCCGGTGGAGGTGACCTTCGAGGCGGACGTCTCCAACATGGTCACCGTGATGGCCGAGGTGGAGATCGCCGACGTCCAGGTCGAGGCGGAGATCAACCTCGACGACGTGCGGACGCCGCCGATCGAGGCCCTGAAGGCGGAGCTCGACGAGGCGAAGCGCCGCCTGCGGGAGGTACGCGCGGACGAACCGCAGTCGTCGAAGGCCCGGGACCTTCTCGACCAGCTGGACCGGGAGTCCCTGGTGCAGATCGCGGAGGGTGAGATCCGTACCGCGGAAACCGACCCCGGGTCCGCTGCCGCTGCGGAAGACCGGCTGCGGGAGGCACACGCGCGGCTGGACCAGATCGAGGAGGCGGCGCAGCTGCCGGCCGCTGTCGCCGACCTCCGCGACTGCCTGGCGGAGGCCCGGCAGGTCGTGTCCAGTGCCGGCCAACACCAGGACCGTCAGCAGTTGGCCGAGCTGGAACGGCGGGCCGAGGACGCGATTGCCAGCGGCTACCTGGCCCGCGTCACGACGGCGACCGAGGCGGTCACCGGCCTGGTCATGTCGGTGGAACGGCGGCAGCCCGGCTGGGCGATCGGGCTCTTCCACGCGCTGTGCGAGATGGAGGGACAGATGCGGCCCACCGGGCAGGCCGCCGCCCTGGTCCAGGAGGGCCGGCGCGCGGTGGCCGCGGGCGACGAGCGGGCAGTGGCGTCGGTGAACGCTCGCCTGGCCCGGCTGCTGCCGCAGCAGGAGCGGTCGCAGGTCGTCTGGGTGGACGAGCTGTGAGCACGACCGCCTTGCGGACGGGACTGGCGGTCAGCCGTGCCGCCGCGATCGCGCGCCGTGGCGACCTGGACGCCGCCGCCGTGCTCCTCACCGACCTGCCCGACGACGACCCTGCGGTGCTGGACCTGCTCGCCCGTATCCGCGGCCAGCAGGGCCGATGGCCCGAGGCCGACCAGCACTGGGCCCGGGTGCTCGAACTCGACCCCGCAAACGCGACGGCGGCCCGGGGCCGGGCCGTGATCGCCGCGATCCTGGCCGGGAAGCGCCGGCAGCGGCCCATCGGGCAGGCCGTGGTGCTCGCCACGGCCGGCAGCACGCTCGCCGTCCTGCTCGCCGCCGGCGTGGTCGTCCTACCCGGCGAGCCCACGCCCAGAGCGCATCCAGCCTCTGCCCCGCCAGCCTCTGCCCCGCCAGCCTCTGCCCCGCCAGCCTCCGCCCCGTCGGCCGACCCGGTGCTCGCCGAGCGACGCCGCGCCGAAGACCTGCGCCGCCAACTCGACCGGATCGAAGCGGACCAGACCGCCGCCACGCGACGCCGGACCGCCCAGCTGGACGCCATCAGCAAGGCGCTGGCCATGCCGGGAGTCATCGTCAAACGCCGGCCGGAGGCGGTCGAGATCTACTTCCGCGATGGGCTGTTCAGCAGCGAGCTCCGGTTGACCAGCACCGGCGCCGACCTGCTCACCGACGTGGGTCGCCAACTGGCGAAGCTGGACGCGTCCATCACGGTCGTGGGGCACAGCGTGGCCGTGCCGGGCGGCCGGACCAGCGGCGGCAGCGGAACGGCGCTGGACCGGGCACATATCGCCGCCCGACGGCTCGCCGACGCCGCGCACCTGCCGCTGACCGCGTTCACCATTCGCACCGCCGACCAGCGGGAGGGTCCGTTCGAACAGGCCGCCCGCAACCGTACGGCCAGCCTGATCCTCACCCCAACCGAGCCAGGTCCTCGATAGCACCGAAGGTCGAAGGAAGAGGAGAGTCCACGATGGAACATTCGCTCGCCAAGGCCTCATGGCTGACGCCCTTGCTGGTACTCGTGCTGCTGCTCGCAGGGTGTTCGTCAGCCGAGGAACGGCCCACGCCGCCCACACCGCCGCCACCCGCCACCCGCGCGCTGGTCATATGGTCCGAAACGATCTGCACGCAGGTGCAGCAGATCGACCAACTGCGCGGAGAGTTCGCCGAGCTGGAGAAGGAGCTGGCCCCATCGCCCGGCGCGAGCCCGGGCGTGGACCCAGTACTCGGCTCTCGAGCCGAGATCTATGTAGACACCGTGGTCAGGTCGGTCGACTCGGTGAACAAGACATTGAACGAGTTGACGCCCAGCGGAGTCCCGGCGGCGGAGGCACATGTCGCCGGACTGGTGGAGCAGGTGGGCAAGGTCCGCGCGCAGCTGCCGCCCAAGGAAGAGGCCCCGCGGACGTCAGTGCCTGACGAGGAGCAGATCGCCGAAGCGAAGCGGATAGGCGCGGTCATCGCCAAGATCGAGCCGCAGAGACCAAAGCTCGTGGCACTGGTCGAAGGCACGCCGGCGCTTATCTCCTCCTACAACCTGGCGCCCAGTTGCACGCCGCTGAAGCAGCACGATGAACGGGTGCGGACGCTGGTGGCGTGGTCGACCGCGATGTGTGACACCACGGAATCACTGCTCGCGCTGGACACTGATCCGTTGGCCAGCCCAGAGTTTACCGATCCGCGGTTCGCCCAGTTCGCTGGACACACGCTGGCGAACTACATCTCGTCGGCGGCCCGTTCGGTGAACCAGATCGCCGAGCATCTGGGCTCGCTACCTCCGACCGGGGTCGCAGGTGCGGACGAGTACCAGTCGCGCCTCCTCACCGCCGTACAGGCGGCCACGCAGAAGCTGCCGAAGCACGAAGGGGACCTCCACATGCGGGGCTCACGGCCGATCGGGGAGCTGAAGGCGGAGGCCGCCGAGGTGGCCAAGACGCTCAAGTCGATCAAACCCAAGGAGTCGGATCTGCCATCCGCCGTGGCGACCGACCCGGGCCTGCTCGCCGCATACAACCTTGCCCCGGCCTGCGAACCGCCCACGCCCGCCTCGACCGAGCTGCCGAAGGCAGCCGACGGCACGAACGTGGCGGCGTGCCGGTCCGGCAAATGCCAGATCCAGGTGAACGGTTCGGCTGACGTGGCCGTGAGCGGCTTCAAGTTCAAGATCTCGGTGACCCCGTCGCGCGTGAACGTGTCACACGACTCCGGCCTACTGACGCTGGGATCGGGGGGTGAGGGGTCCTTCGGCAACCGCGACAAGACGGTCAAGCTCAAGGTCCTTGGGCTACGCGGAAACACCGCGGTGCTGGACATCAGCACGTCCTGATCCCGGCCCCGAGCTGCGTGTTCGCGTCTGGGCCAGGTAACCCACGCCGCGCCAGGATCGAGCGTCGCAGCCAAGGTTGAGCGGGTGCCCTGTGGGCTGCCACGTCAGGGTGACGCCTCTGGCCTGGTTGGATGCGGCCGGGCAGGGTCGATGGTGTGGTAGTTCAAACGGTCGCCTTGATGATCGTTCGCCGGTTTCTGGGAGTTCTGGGGTGCGGTCCGGCACCGGAGGCGGACGTGGTGGAGATCGCGGTGTTGCGGCACCAGTTGGCGGTGCTGCGCGGTTAGGTTCCGCGTCTGCGGTATACGCGGATGGATCGGGTGCTGCTGGCCGGGTTGGCGAAGGTGTTGCCTCGCGAGCGGTGGGCGGTCTTCCTGGTCACGCCCGCGACGCTGCTGCGGTGGCGTCGGGAGTTGATCGCCCGGCGGTGGATCTATCGTGGGAAGGGGCGTGACTCGTGCGGCCTGGAGGAACGGGTTGTGGTGTTGGTCCTTTGGTTGGCATGGGAGAACCTCCGCTGGGGATACCTGCGGATCGTGGGGGAGTGCCGCAACCTTGGGGTGCGGGTGTCGGCAATCTCGGTAGGATGCGCGGTGCCTGCCCAAGACCATGGCGGCACAGGACGAGTAGGCACGCAACCTGCTGATGGACTTGGAAGAGCATGGGCGACGGTTCCGGTATTTGATCCGGGATCGGGATGCGAGGTTTACCGGCGCGTTCGACGCGGTCTTCGGTGCTGCGGGTGTTGAGGTGGTGAGGATTCCACCGTGGGCGCCGCGTGCGAACGCGTTCGTGGAACGCTGGGTGCGCACGGCACGAGCCGAGTGTCTGGATTGGACACTGGTCTGGAACCAGCGTCAGGAGCGAAAGGAGGTTGAGCATGTCAGCGAGGGGAAGCCAGGTGATTCCGCGTTCACGGCCCACCGCGATCTCCCTGTTGATCCGAAGGGCGAACGCGGTGATTTGGAGGCCAGCGAGGACTCCAGCGGCAGCCCACAGCGCTCCAAGGTCGATATTCATGCCCAATGCCCCTCCGGACGACACTTCAGCCCACCCGCACGGAAAGCATCGCGGGGGCGGATAACCGACAGGCGGGAGGTTCCCACAAACGCGTCGAGCGTCCACGCCCGACTCCACAACTGGAGGAGCAGGGCGGGCACCGGTACGCGTCAACGACAGCGATATACACATCCGTTAGCAACGACTTCAAGAACCGGGTCCTGGGACGAGCCCTCGCCCGGGTGTACGCACCGCAGGAAGGCGATCCGCGATGAAGAAGATGACCTTCCAATGGCATCTGCGACAGGTCATGGCCACCCGCGGGATGTTCCAGACCAGCGAGTTGAGCCGCTGCTGGCCGAACGTGGTGTGCACCTGTCCCGTGAGCAGGTCTACCGCCTGGTCACCCAGGCCCCGCAGCGGCTCAACATGGACGTCTTCGCCGCGCTGTGCGACGTCCTTGGCTGCGGGCCGCAGGATCTTGTTGAAGTCGTCGCGGCACCACAGCAGGTCCGCAAGACGGTCGCGGGCGGCGAGACCGCCAAGTCCGGCGTGGGTGATCTTCGACCGGTCCGGGCCAAGATCCGCCGTCCCGACAACAGCTGACGTCCACTGTGGTCCGCCCAGTCGGCCGCTGCGAGGACTGCGGCCGTGACGGTAAACGGCTACGGCCCGGCTCGGCGGCCGGTGTCTGCAACGCCTGTTACGCCAACCTGCGGGCTGAGGCGTGCGCCCGATGTCTGCGGGTACGGCCGGTGAACAAACGCACCAGCGAGGGACCGCTGTGCCTGCGCTGCTACCGACACGATCCCGCACACCAGGTCCGCTGTGCCCGATGCGGCGGACTCGGCTTCGCCGCTGCCCGGACATCGGATGGGCCGCCTCAGCGGCGTGGTCGACAACGCACCCCACCACCCGGCCGCCGCCGTCCGCGTGCTCTTCCGCGACCTGGACCCGGCCTGGAACCTGATGGCGCGAGCTGGCGATGCTCTGGCTCCAAAGAGACGCAGGGGCCGCGCGGCCAACCGCCGCTAACCGGCGGCAGGTGTGGCCGGCGAATGGGTCAAGACCTCATGCGCAGCGCCCCAAGCGCGGACATTGGCGTAGCGATTAGGTCCATTGAGTGACGGTGAGCATGAGGCCGTCGTTCCGCTTGTCCGTGACCTTGATCATCGTTAGATTGCTGCCGTTCGTCCAGACACAGAGGGTTGTGCCATGCTCGGCCGGTGCGTCGTTAACCGGAATCGTCTGTAGGCTTTGCTCGCATTTGTCAGCCGTGGGTGTGCCGCTGCCGGTCAGATCAGCGAATGCCGAACCCTGAGCGGTCAAGCGGTACTCAGTCCCGTATCTGCTGTTGTCCAGCAGGATATCCGCAGTGCCGATATTTCCTGCCGGTCCGGACACCTGGCTTGGCGGCGACGAGTCGAGCTCGACGCCTGCCGCCCGATGGAGCAGGAACGGACCGTTCCAGTGGACCTGGTACGACGATCCACCCGAAGGGCCGGCGGTGGTCAGCGGTGGCCTTTTCGGGGATGTCCTGCTCGGCGTCGGTGTAGGCGACTGACTGATTGGCGCCTGGCTTTGGGACGGTATGGTCGACGGAGATGCGACTCCACCGCCGCCCTTTTCACCAGCCAGATCATTCGGGAGGAGATCGTCCCACGCGCGCTCGATCGAACGGCACGGACAACGGCCACGACAGCGATCGCGCCGATCGCCATCTCACTGCCACCGTCGTATCGGCGGCCGCCCAAGCCATCACACCGTTGGCCGCCACGTGCCAGGGCCCACACAAAGGTGAGCCCTGGCACCGAAGAGCCCAGCGCCTCAGGTCAGCACTGGATGCCGGTGATGAAAGCGGTGCCCGTGCCGTAGACGCGCTTCCACAACGCGCTGCGGCCACGGCGGTCGATCGTGAACTGGCTCGGCCCGCTGAAGTAGCCGGCCGTAACGCAGCCGGCCGGTGCCTGGAAGGCGTCCACGTCGTAGTAGTACCGGCCGAGGTTCGTCGACAGGCCCCCTGGGCTGACGTACCAGGCGGCGTTATACCGGTTCTGCGAGTAGCTCTGCACACATGGCGGCGTGGCACCCGCCCACGAGTCGGACACGTCGTGCCAGCAGTTGGTGACGAAGATGTCACGGCTGACCTGGTTGTTGAGCTTGCCGCCGCAGCCCGGCGTCGGGCACGCCGCCGCTAACGCGGTCTGCGGTGCGGGCTGTGCCACGACCACCAGCCCGGACATCAGGGCCGCCATCACGATGGCCGTCAGCAGCCGTCTCGGGGTTGTCAGGACCTTCACTGTCGCCTCCTATCTGGGAGTTGCGTGAGCGCTACCCAGCTTGGACGCGGCGCCTATATGGTTTCTTGCACGCCATCAACGGGGGTGGTGTCTGTGGACTTTCGGGTGCTCGGCCCGGTTGCGGTGATCGACGATGGTCGGTCGCTGCCGCTAGGCCCGCCACGGCAACGGCTGCTGCTGGCCGTGCTGCTCGGCCGCGCCGGCGAAGCCGTCACCGTCGAGGCGCTCGTTGACGCGCTGTGGCCGCGGCCGCCCCGGTCGGCGGTCGACAACGTCTACCTGTACGTGCACCGGCTGCGCGCCGTGCTCGGCGGCGAGCGGCTGCCAGGGCGGCGCCGCACCGGGTACAGCCTGCTGTTGGACCGGGGTGAGCTGGATGCGGCCCGGTTCGCCGACGCCCTGCAGGCCGGTGAGGCCGCCCTGGCAGCGGGTGACCCGGCGTCGGCGACCGGCCGGCTACGGGCAGCGTTGGAGGGGTGGCGCGGCCGGCCGTACGAGGATCTGGCGGACGAGCCGGCGGTGGCGATCGAGGTGGCGCGGCTGGAGGAGCTGCGGCTGGCGGCGATCGAGCAGCGCGTGGAGGCGGACCTGTCGCTGGGGCCACCGGGTGGCCTGATCGGTGAGCTGGTGGAGTTGGTGGAGCGGCACCCGTACCGGGAGCGGCTGACTGGCCAGTTGATGCGAGCCCTGTACGGGCAAGGTCGGCAGGGTGAGGCCCTGGCGGCGTACCGGCGGACGCGGGCGTTGCTGCGTGACCAGTTGGGGTTGGAACCGGGCGCGGAGCTGCGGCGCCTGGAGCGGATGGTCCTGATCGGGGAGCCCGCGGCGGGTCCGCGGCCGGCGCAGCTGCCGGCAGACCTGCCGTACTTCACGGGCCGGGCGGCGGAGTTGGCCACTGTGGACTCCCGGTGGGCGCCGGGCGCGATGGTGACGGTGGTGGTGGCAGGGCCGGCGGGTGTGGGCAAGACGGCCCTCGCCGTGCACTGGGCGCACCGGATGGCGGACCGATTCCCGGACGGCCAGGTGTACGTGAACCTGCGCGGGTTCGATCCGAGCGGTGAGGCGGTGTCGACGGCGGAGGCGGTCCGGGTGTTGCTGGACGCGTTCGAGGTGCCTGCGCAGCGGATCCCGGCGAGCGTTGCGGCGCAGGTGAACCTGTATCGCAGCGTGTTGGCGGGCAAGCGGGTGCTGGTGGTGCTGGACAACGCCCGGGACGCGGAGCAGGTGCGGCCGTTGCTGCCGGGGGCACCGGGGTGTATGGCGCTGGTGACGAGCCGCTGCGAGCTGACCGGTTTGGTGGCGGCGGACGGGGCGTATCCGGTGGTGCTGGACCTGCCCCGCGCGGACGAGGCGGGGCGGCTGCTGGGCCGTCGGGTGGGCGTGGAGCGGGTGGCGGCGGAGCCGGAGGCGGCGGCACAGGTAGTGGCGGCGTGTGGGCGGCTGCCGCTGGCTCTGGCGGTGGTGGCGGCGCGGGCGATCACCCGGCCGTTGGTACCGCTGGCGGAGTTGGCGGCGGACCTGCGGGAGGCACGGGCCGGGCTGGGTGCGTTCGCCGGTGATGACCCGGCGACGGACGTGCGGGCGGTGTTCTCGTGGTCGTACCGGATCCTGTCGCCGGCGGCGGCTCGGCTGTTCCGGCTGCTGGGCCTGCATCCAGGGCCGGATCTGGATGTGCGGGCGGCGGCGAGCTTGGCGGGCGCGCCGGTTGCTGAGGCGGGGCCGCTGCTGGCGGAGCTGGTGGCGGCGAGCCTGTTGACGGCGCGGGCGGGGCGGTTCGCGTTCCATGATCTGCTGCGCGCATACGCGGCGGAGTTGGTGCGGGAGGTGGAGGAGGCGCCGGCGCGGCGGGGGGCGGCTCGCCGGATGCTGGATTACTACGTGTACGCGGCAGGGGCCGGGGATCGGCTGGTGTCGCCGCTGCGTGACTCGGTTACGGTGGCTGCGGCGGCGCCAGGCGCCGTGGTGGTGGCGTTCGATGGGTACGCGGACGCGATGGCCTGGTTCGCGGCGGAGCGGGCAGTGCTGGTGGCGGCGGTGGGGGCGGCCGCCGAGGCCGGGTTCGACGGCCATGTGGCGCCGCTGGCGTGGTTGATGGTGAGCTTCCTGGATCGTGGTGGACGCTGGCAGGACTGGATTGCCACGCAGGGCATGGCGTTGGCGTCGGCGCGGCGGTCCGGTGATGTGGTGTGGCAGGCTTTCGCGCACCGGGCGCTGGGCCGGGTGTATACGCTGCTGCACCGGTACGAGGAGGCGGAGCCGCACTTTTCGGCGGCGCTGGAGCGGTATGAGAGGGCCGGCCACGCGGCGGGTGCCGCGTATACGCACCTGAATGTGGCGATCCTGCTGGGGGAGCGGGAGTGGCATGCCGAGGCGTTAGGGCGCGCGGAGCGTGCGCTGGCGTTGTTTCGCGGTGCGGGGCACGTTGTGGGTGAGGCGTTGGCGTTGAACTCGGTCGGGTGGAGCCTGGCGCAAGTGGGGGAGTACGAGCGCGCGTTGCGGCACTGTGAGCGGGCGCTGGGGTTGCATGAGCGGCACGGCAACCGGCACAACGCGGCGATTGCCCTGGACAGCCTGGGGTACGCGCACCACAGCCTGGGGCGGTATGAGCGGGCGATCGACTGTTACCGGCGGGCGTTGGACATCTACGAGGAGTTAGGCAGCCGGTACTACAGCGCGCAGACGCTGGTGCGGTTGGCGGACGCGCACGAGTTGGCGGCGGACGCGGGTGCGGCGTGGCATGCCCACGGCCGTGCGCTCGCCATCCTCGACGACCTGGGCCACGTGGACGCCGACCGCTTACGCTCTCGCCTTCGCCACTGACTCCCGACGATGCCCGCCGAAGCCGCCCGTGATCAGGGAGGAGCGCGGCGCACGGGGCGGGTTAGCGGCCGCGGTGGCGGCGGAGCCAGATACCGACGGCGCCGATGAGGATGAAGAGCAGCATCGCGTAGACCAGGCCTTTGAAGAGCACGGCCAACCTTCGCACATCGGGGTGGGCGGCGGTCAGTACCATGCGCCGGTGGACGAACCCGTACGGCTGGCCGTCGACCTGGGCACCCACGCACACCGTCGCGGTGGTGCGGCGCGGCGGGCAGCAGCCCCGGGCCCTGTTGTTCGACGGTACGCCGTCTAACACCGTTCGTAGTGGGGCTGGTTGGTAGGCTCGGAACCATGACTCAGCCCGTGCTCGCCTACCGATGGAGCCAGAGCGAGTTCGTGCGCGCATCGGAAGCCGGAGCCTTTGACCACCGGGTGGAGCTCGTTGAAGGAGAGATCTGGCCAGTGGTGATCGGTTCCTGGCACGGTGATACGGTCGGTCAGCTTCTGGCGCTGCTGCCGCGGTCCGGGGTGCGGGTGACGACCGCGACCCTGCCGACGGGGGAGTCGCTTCCTGACCCCGACTGTTGGGTGCGTCGGGCGGATGCGGATCCAATCGGCACCGTGGGGTCAAGGCTGTCGATCTGGGACGCTTCCGATGTGCTGCTCGTGGTCGAAGTTGCCGACGAGGCCCTGATCCAGGATCTCAATGTGAAGGCCAGGCTGTATGGACAGGCGGGTTACCGGGTGTACTGGGTAATCACCCAAGAGGCGATCTACGAGCACACCGGTCCCATCGCCACCGGGTACCGGACGCGCGTCGAATACCTTCACGGGGAGCGCATTCCCGTCCCGTACACCGCTACGGACCTTGCCATTGATGATCTGATTGCCCCGCGTCCTGCGTAAGTCCCCTCGCGGTTGGGCGAGCGCTCCGACTCCTTTACTCGACCGGTTTATACTTCAGGCGACCTGGGCAAACGTGCCTGAGCATGTCGCTGGCGCACTGGACTACCCTGGGGGTCAAGGGGTCGTCGGTTCGAATCTGGCCGTCCCGACGCAGGCCAGAGGGTTGATCCGATCTCGGATCGGCCCTTTGTGTCCTGGGGACCAAGATCGGTCAAGTTCGCGGCGGATAGCGCGCCTTGACTGTCGGTCAAGCTTCAGCGGCCAGTGCGGCCAGTGCGGCTTATTGCCAAATTCTTCTCTTGCTGTATCAAGGCGGCTCGCAAAGCGGGCCGCGCCGGCCCCCGAGTTCCGCAGTTCGTAGGCACGCGAGTGTGATCGGTTCTGAGTCGTTGCTGGTCAGCGA
>NZ_JBAKHX010000070.1:0-43567 GCF_036906915.1 Micromonospora sp. CPCC 206061 | reverse complement strand
GGCGCCGCCGCCCCGTCCGCCCCGTCCGCCCCGCCGCCCACCGCTGGCGCGGCGCCGCCGCCCCGCCGCCGCCGCGCCGATCAAGGCCAAACGCACGTGGTTTGATCTCTTTTCCACGTGCGTTTGCCCTTGATCGATGGAGATCTCCTTGATCGCCGCGTGGGCCTGGCTGCGGGGTGGGGCCTGGGCCGCAACGCTCCGGCATGCATCGGCGGCCATGCCGCCGCCACTTTCTCCCGTACCAGGCCAAGCCGCGCAACCGGCCGTACGCTCCCCGGGCCGAGTGCAACCGCGGCGCGCTGCCCCGCCGGGCGCCGTGCGGCGGGTGGGTGGCGGGCCGTGCTTGCAGCGCGGGCGTGTGGGGTGTGTGGGAAGGCGCGGAGCCGCGCTTGTTGGGCGGGTGTGGGCCGTGGCGCGGAGCCACGCTTGTGGCGCCGCGTGTGCGGCGGGTGTGGGTGGCGCGGAGCCGCACCTGTGGCGCGGGCGTGTGGGGCGGGTATGGGTGGCGCGAGGCCGCGCTTGTGGTGCGGGCGTGTGGGGCGGGTACGGGTGGCGCGAGGCCGCGCTTGTGGTGCGGGCGTGCGGGGCGGGTATGGGTGGCGCGAGGCCGCGCTTGTGGTGCGGGCGTGCGGGGCGGGTATGGGTGGCGCGAGGCCGCGCTTGTGGTGCGGGCGTGCGGGGCGGGTATGGGTGGCGCGAGGCCGCGCTTGTGGTGCGTGTGTGCGGGCGGGGTGGGTGGGGTTATGGGCCGGCGGCTAGGGCGGCGGCCAGGAGGAGGATCAGGGCGATCGGCAGGTACGCGACGGGTGGGCGTAGCCAGACCTGGGCGCCGCCGCCGGCCTCGGGGGCGAGGCGGGTGGCGCCCGTCGCCAGGGCATACAGGCCTAGTGCGAACAGCGGCAGGCCGATGACCAGGAACAGTCCGGAGACCAGCGCGGCCGCGGACACTGGGCCTCCGATCGCGGCGTCGAGGAAGAGCCGGAGAGCGGGCACCTCGAAGATCACCGTGAGTGCCAGCAGCGCGAGGCCCACGGCGGGGCGCCGGGTCCGGTAGACGCCGTCGCCCACGGGGGCGATGGGTGCGGACGGGCGGCGCAGCGAGGCGCGGTCGATGGGTTCGGCGTGGAAGCGCACCGGCTCCGGCTGCGGAGGTGCTGCCTGCGGCGGCATCGGCGGGGCCACCGGCGGCGCCTGGAGACCATGTTCCTGCACCGCTGGTCCGGGCGGCGCGCTCGGCCCGCCCTGCCCTCCACCAAAGGAACTCCCGCCGGTCGCGGCGGGCGCGCCGACCAGCGACGGCCCGGGCGCTGCCATGGAAGGGTTGGCCACCGTCAGGCCGAGTTCGACGGCGTAGCCGCCTTGACCGGACGCGCCGGCACCGGATGACGGGAACGCTGTCGTGTCGGCCGGGCGGGGCGAGACCGGCGCCACCGCACCGGTCGGCTCCTCCAGCAGCGGCCAGACCGATTCTCTCGACGCCGCAGCCGCGAGCGGGTTGCCGGAATCGTTCGAGCCGTATGGGAGGGCGGCGGTCAGCGGATCGGCCTCGAAGCCGTCGCGCTGCCCGCGAGGACCGGGAATCCGGTAGCCGTCCCACTCCTGCGGAGCGCCGTTCCAGCGTTCACCTTCCACCGCGGCACCGTATGCGACCAGCGGCGATCCGCGCTACCCGCCTCCTGTGACGGTGGTCGCTGCGGCCAGCCCGCACGGGCGACAGGATCAGATGATGACGTCGGCGGAGTCCCGCGCGCTGAGCCGAATGTTCCGGCATTTCGCCCTAAGAGAGTTCCACGGGCATTCCACGCGTTACGAGTATCTTTCCGGCGTCGTCGCCGACCGCCCGGACCTCGCTGAGCCACTGCTCGCCGCCCCGCCGGACCAGCGCCGCGCGATCCTGTACTTCGCCGCCGTCCAGTACCTCTTGCGTACCATCGCTCGCGATCATCCACTGTCGGCGTACCTGCCCGTCCTCGGAGGATCGCGCGGCGTGGACGGTGAGCTGCCCGCGGCGCTGACGAGCTTCGTGTCCAAACACCGCGACGCGCTCACCGCGTTGTGCGCGACCAGGACGACCCAGACGAACGAGGCGCGCCGCGCGGCGCTGCTGCGACCCGGCTTCGGCCGGGCCGCTGCGCTCGCCGGTGGGCGCCCGCTCAGCCTGGTCGAGCTCGGCACCAGCGCCGGCTTGCTGCTGATGAGCGACCGGTACGCCTGCCGCTACGAGCATGGCGCCCGCGCCACCACCTACGGGCCAGCCGGCGGGCTCGCGCTGACCTGTGAGGTACGCGGCGATCGGTGGCCCGAGCCCGCAGCCGGGCCACTGCCGGTCGCGGGACGCGTCGGCATCGACCTCGCGCCGATCGACGCCGCAGACACCGCCGCCACCGACTGGCTGCGCGCGTGCGTCTGGCCGGAGCAGACCGACCGCCTCGCGCGGCTCGACGCGGCGCTCGCGGAGGTGGCGCGGGCGAGACCGGCGATGCTGGCAGGCGACATGGTCGAGACCCTGCCGGTTGCGCTGTCCACTGTGGATGACGATGCGGTGCCGTGCGTCTTCTCCTCCAACGCCGTCACGTACCTGCCCGACGCCGACCGCCGGCGACTCGTCGCGACGCTCGCCGAGGTTGGCGCGCGGCGCGACCTCACGGTGCTGTTCAACGAGGCGGCGCCCTTCGGCGCCGAGATGTTCATCGGCCGTCGCCCGGCCGAGGCCGGGCCGCGCGGCGTCCTCGCCGTCGGAGTGCTCACCCTGGTCGCGTGGCGCGATGGCCAGGCCACTGTGGAGGTCCTGGCCCGGACCGGCCCGCACGGCCAGTGGTTGGAATGGACTCCGAGGGTGTACAGGTACGCGCCGCGCCTCTAGGGCCTGTGTCGAAGAGGATGACCGGGCTGCGGGAACCCAGACTTCGACACAGGCCTAGCACGCCGGCGGCTTGATTGTCCGGGTATCCACAGCGTGGCTGGTTGTCCACACCTCGACTGAGTTGGCATTCGTGGGAGGCGGATGGGCTGACACCGTCACCGCCATGACGAGGGAGAGGCAGGCGGTCGGCGCGTACGGCGAACGCCGCGCGGTGGAGCACCTCACCGAGGCGGGCCTGCGCGTCGTCGCCCGCAACTGGCGGTGCGCCGACGGCGAGATCGACATCATCGCGTGGGACGGCCAGGATCTCGTGTTCTGCGAGGTCAAGACCCGGCGCACGGTGGAGTTCGGCTTGCCGATCGAGGCAATCGTCGGTGCCAAGGCGGCGCGGCTGCGGCGGCTGGCGGTCCTGTGGCTGGCGGCCCACCGCGTTCAGGCTCACGACATCCGCTTCGACGTCGTGTCGGTGCTGGCCCGCAAGCGTGGCCCGTGGCGCGTCGAGCACCTGCGGGGAGCATTCTGAATGAGCTACGCCAAGGTGCTCTCGGTCGGGCTCGTCGGGGTCACCGGCCACCTGATCGAGGTGGAGGCCGACCTGGCCGCGGGACTGCCTGCGATGGTGCTGTCGGGCCTGCCCGACACCGCCCTGCACGAGGCGCGCGACCGCGTCCGAGCCGCGATCATCAACTCCGGCCAGGAGTGGCCGTCCCGCCGCATCACCGTCAACCTGCTGCCAGCGACGCTGCCCAAGCGCGGCTCTGTCTTCGATGTCGCCATCGCGGTCGCGGTCCTCGCTGGGGCCGGTGAGCTGCCGCTGGCGGCGTTCGACCGGGTCGTCATCCTCGGCGAGTTGGGGCTCGACGGCACCGTGCGCCCGGTCCGCGGTGTGTTGCCGATGGTGGCCGCCGCCCTCCGTGCGGGGATCACGCGGGTGGTCGTGCCGCTCGGAAACGCACAGGAGGCGGCCATCGTGCCCGGCGTGCTGGTAAAAGCGATCGACACACTGCATCGGCTGATCGCGTTCGTCCGTGACGGCGAGCCGATGCTCGACCCGTCCGATCAGGCCGTTCCCGGGCACGACGCTCCCGGTCCCGACCTCGCCGACGTGGCTGGCCAGCCGCTCGGGCGGCGCGCCATCGAGGTGGCGGCCGCGGGCGGGCACCACGTCGCGCTGTTCGGTCCGCCCGGCGCGGGAAAGACTATGCTCGCCGAGCGCCTGCCGTCGATCCTGCCCGAACTCGACGACGAGGCCGCGCTGGAGGTAACCGCACTGCACTCGGTCGCCGGGGCGCTGCCGCCGGGCGGCCGTCTCCTGCGCCGGCCGCCGTTCCAGGCGCCGCACCACACCGCGACGGTGCAGTCGCTGGTCGGCGGGGGCAGCGGGCTCGCCAAGCCGGGCGCGATCTCGCTGGCTCATCGGGGCGTCCTGTTTCTCGACGAGGCGCCCGAGTTCAGCGGCCGGGCGCTGGATGCGTTGCGGCAGCCCCTCGAGTCCGGCCGCGTGCTGCTGCGGCGGGTCTCCGGTGCCACTGACTTCCCGGCTCGCGTGCAGCTCTGCCTCGCCGCCAACCCGTGCCCGTGCGCGCGTCCCGCCGGCGACATGTACTGCGAGTGCAGCCCCCGAGTCCGCCGGCACTACTTGAGCCGGCTGTCCGGCCCGCTGCTCGACCGCGTCGACGTCCAGGTGACGCTGCCGCCGGTGACAGCCGCCGACCTGCTGTGCGCCGGCCCACCCGGTGAGCCGTCCGCCGCCGTGGCCGACCGGGTCGCCAAGGCCCGCGCCGCGGCCGCCGCGCGCTGGTCGGCGAAGGCCTGGCGCACCAACGCGGAAGTGCCGGGGCCGGCCCTGCGCGGTGACGAGTGGCGCCTGCCGGCGCGCAGCACGGCGGGCCTGCTGCGGCTGCTCGACACCGGGGGCCTGTCCGCACGCGGCTTCGACCGGGTCATACGGATGGCGTGGACCATCGCAGACCTCGACGGGCGGCACCGGCCCGGGCCCGACGACGTTGCCGAAGCGATTCAACTCAGGATGGGTGTGCTCAGATGAGAGAGGCACTGCGCATCGCCCGGGTGGCACTGCACTGGCTCGTCGAGCCCGGCAACGCCGCCGTGCACCGGATGGTCCACCGGTACGGGCCGGTGCGGACGCTCGACAAGCTTCTCGACGGCGACATTCCCGAGCAGGAGCTGCGAGGCTCGATTACGGCACGGCTCAAGGTGGGCGACCCGTACGAGGTGGCCACCGTCGCGATCGAGCGCGCAGACGAGTTGGGTGCCCGCATCGTGACCCCGGAAGACGCGGAGTGGCCGCATCAGGTCGGCGACCTGAAGCACCTCCTCGACCTCCCCTCAGACAACCGGATCGACCGTGACACAGCACCACCCCTGTGCCTCTGGGTGCGTGGGCCGCTGCCGCTGGCCGAGACGCTCGACCGGTCGGTGGCGGTGGTCGGCGCCCGCGCCGCCACCTCCTACGGGGAGCATGTGGCGACCAGCATGGCGTTCGGGCTTGCGGAGCGGGGCTGGACCGTGGTGTCCGGCGGGGCGTACGGCATCGACTCCACGGCACACCGGGGCGCCCTCACCGCCGGCGGGGCGACCGTCGCGGTGCTCGCGTGCGGCGTCGACCGGCCGTACCCGGTGGGAAACACCTCGCTTTTCGACCGCATCGCCGAGACGGGCCTGCTGATCAGCGAGTGGCCGCCGGGCGCCGACCCGGTGCGGCACCGCTTCCTGATCCGCAACAGGGTGATTGCGGCCGCCACCCGCGGCACCGTGGTCGTCGAGGCGTCCGCGCGCAGCGGGGCCAGCCAGACTCTGCGGCGGGCCCGGGCGCTGGGCCGCCGCCCCATGGTCGTGCCGGGCCCCGTGACCTCCGCGATGTCGGTGGGCTGCCATCACCTGCTTCGCGAGCATCCGCAGATCCGCCTGGTCACCGGCCTGCCCCACGTGCTCGAAGAGGTGGGCAGCATCGGCAACGACCTGGCACCAACGCCACGTGGTCCGGATCGGCCGCATGACGTGCTCGATCCGGAAGCCACCGTGGTCTTCGACTCGATGCCGCGCCGCCGGCCCGCCGGCCCCGACGCGCTGGCCGCCCAGGCGGGCCTCGACGTGCGCACCGTGCTGCGCAAGCTGTCGCTGCTGGAGCAGCTCGGGTTTGTTGTGCGCCGCGACGGCGGCTACGTGCTGGCGCCCAAAAAACGCGAGGGCGGCGCGCCGGCTTGACGCAACGCCGCTCGGCGCTCCACGGTCAAGCGGTGAAGCGCAAGAGCCGCAGCATCCAGGCCATCCACGAGGGCTTGCCTGCGCCGATGCGCGACGCGGTCGACGAGTTCGCGCGGCACCTCGCCGCGGTGGAAAGCCGTTCGGTGCACACCGTGCGGGCGTACGTCGGCGACGTGGTCTCGTTGCTGGACCACGCGGCGCTCATGGGATGCGGCACGCCCGGCGAGGTCGACATCGCGGTGCTGCGGAGCTGGCTGGCGAAGCTGCGCACGCTTGGAGCGGCTCGGGCATCGCTGGCCCGGCGGGCGGCGTCGGCGCGCACGTTCAGCTCCTGGGCGCACCGGGCCGGACTGCTCGCCACCGATGTGGGCGCCCAACTCGCCAACCCCAAGGCTCACCGTGAGCTGCCAGCCGTGCTGCGCGCGGATCAGGCCAAGACGCTGATGACCGCCCCCGGCGACGACGCGGAGCCGACAGTGCTTCGCGACCGTGCCCTCCTGGAGCTGCTCTACGCGACCGGCATCCGAGTCAGCGAGGTGTGCGGGCTGGACATCGCCGACGTCGACCGGGGGCGGCGGGTCGTGCGGGTGCTGGGCAAGGGCAACAAGGAGCGGTCGGTGCCATACGGTGTGCCGGCCGAGAAGGCGCTCGACGCCTGGCTGCGCCGCGGCCGTGGCGCGCTGGCTGGCCCCAAGAGTGGTGACGCCCTGCTGCTCGGCGCGCGGGGTGGCCGGCTCCAGGCCACCGTCGCCCGCCGGATCGTAGGCGCGTACGCCCAGGCGGCCGGGTTGCCGCGTACGAGCCCGCACGGCCTGCGCCATTCCGCGGCGACTCACCTGCTCGAAGGGGGCGCCGACCTCCGGGCGGTGCAGGAGCTGCTCGGCCACTCCTCCCTGTCGAGCACGCAGATCTACACCCACGTGACGGTCGAGCGGCTGCGTGCCGCGTACCGCCAGGCCCATCCGCGCGCCTGACCGGCGCCCGCGCATACGCTGGATCAGTGACGGTCGTCGAAGGTGTCCCGGTGAGCTGGGAACGCATCCGGGAATGCTTTTCGCTGGACCCCTCGATCGCGTATCTCAACCATGGCGGCCGCGGCGTGGTGCCGGTGAGCGCCCAGCGCGCCCAGCGGCGGCTGCGCGAGGAGGCCGAGTCGAACCCGATCCTCTTCTTTCGCGACCTGCCGCAGCGGATCGCACACACCCGCCGGCACCTCGCCACCTTTCTCGGCGCCGACCCGGAGGGCTCCGCACTCGTCGGCAACACCACGATGGGCACCGCGGTCGTGCTGCAGTCTCTGGGCCTGCGTGCCGGAGACGAGGTGCTGCTGACCGACCACAGGTACGGCGCCGTGGCCTTTACGGTGGACCGGGAGTGCCGGCGCAGCGGGGCCGTCGCGCGCACGGTGCGGGTGCCGCTCGAAAGCACCGACGACCAGATCATCGCGACGCTCGGCGACGCGCTGCGCCCAGGGCGGACCAAGCTGCTGGTCGTTGACCAGATCAGCTCGGCGACAGCCCGCCGCTTTCCGGTCGAGAAGATCACGGCGGTGGCCCGCGAGCAGGGCGTGCCGGTGGTCGTCGACGCCGCCCACGTGCCCGGGATGCTGCCGGTGGCGGTGGACGAGATCGGTGCCGATTTCTGGGTGGGCAACCTGCACAAGTGGGCGTACGCACCACGCGGCACCGCGCTGCTCTGCGTAGCGCCACGCTGGCGGGAGCGGGTCGACCCGCTCGCTGTCTCGTGGATGCAGGACAGCGGTTTTCCGGACCGGGTGGAGTGGCAGGGCACGCTGGACTACACGCCCTGGCTGGCCGCGCCGACGGGCCTCTTCACGCTGCGCACGCTCGGCCTCGACCGGGTGCGTGAGCACAATGCCGCGCTGGCGGCATATGGGCAGAAGGTGGTGGGCGGCGCACTCGGCCTCGGCTCGGGCGACCTGCCCGACCCGGGTGCACCGGAGGTCGCGATGCGGATCGTGCCGCTGCCCGGCGACCGGGCCGCGACGCCCGACGACGCGATGGCACTGGAGGCCCGGATCGCCGACGAGTTGGCCACCGTGGTGGCGGTCTTCTCCTGGAATGGCCGCGGGTGGCTGCGCCTGGCCGGGCAGGTCTACAACGTGCGTGACCAGTACGACCGGCTGGCCGAGGGCCTGCCCCGCATCCTGCGCGGCTGAGCTGGCCAGCGGCAGCAGCCGGACGCGGCCGAGACCGAGCAGGGCGAGCGGGTCGAGGTATTCACCGGCTCGGCGCAGACCCCAGTGCAGGCAGGCCGCCTCGACGCAGCCGGGGTGGCCGCCGAGCAGCGCGCCGACTGGATCTCCGGGACGCACCCGGTCGCCGGCCCGCACCGCCGGGACGACCGGCTCGTAGGTGGTGCGCAGCCCGCCCGGGTGCGCCACGCTGACCACGCCTCGGCCGGCGACGTATCCGGCGAAGTGAACGACCCCCGCACCGGCCGCGCGGACGGTGGTGCCCGGTGTCGCGGCCAGATCGATGCCGCGGTGGCCGGCCAGCCACGGCTGGGGTGGCGGGTCGAAGTCGCGCGTCACGCGCGGCTGCCCGTCGAGCGGCCAGCGCCAGTCCAGCCCGGCGGGAGCGAGGGTCAGCAGAGCGGCAAGGAGGAGGTTCATGCGGGCAGCCTGCGCCCGAGTCCTCAGCCCGGCAACCGCCGATCACCCGCCCTGTGGACAGCGGTGGTCCTGTGGAAAACTCCTGCGGAGCGAGCTGATCTGTTAAAGGTCAGCCACCGAAACCGGTCTCGGTCGGCAACGAGATGTCGGGTTTTTCCAGCTCCTCGACGTTGACGTCCTTGAAGGTCATGACCCGGACGTTCTTGACGAACCGCGCCGGCCGGTACATGTCCCAGACCCAGGCATCCTGCATCTCGACCTCGAAGTAGACCTCGCCGTCCGAGTTGCGAACGTGCAGGTCAACCTGGTTGGCGAGGTAAAAGCGACGCTCCGTCTCGACCACGTAGGAAAATTGGCGGACGATGTCGCGGTACTCCCGGTAGAGCTGCAGCTCCATCTCGGTCTCGTACTTTTCGAGATCTTCTGCGCTCATCACACTCCGCCTTCCATGGCCACATCTTCCCCCACCAGCGCTGGTGGCCGTGCCTGCTCGTCCAACGCCACGCCGACGGTACTCCCTGGGAGGCCGGGGTGCGCTATTGGACGCCGAGCGCGGGGCGGACGGGAGTCGCGACCGGACGCGGCCGCCACATTGACGTACGAGAAGCGATGCTCCAGACACGGGCCGTGACGCTCCAGCGCGGCGCGATGCTCCGGGGTGACGTACCCCTTGTGCTCGTCGAAGCCGTAGACCGGGAAAGTGGTGTGCAGGTCCACCATGATCCGGTCTCGGGTGACCTTGGCGAGCACGCTGGCCGCCGCGACGCAGGCCGCGACCTGATCGCCCTTCCAGACGGCGAGGCCGGGCACGCCCAGGCCATCGACGCCGAAGCCGTCGGTCAGCACGTACTCCGGGCGGGTGGTGAGCGCGGCCAGCGCCCGGCGCATCGCGAGCAGGTTGCAGACGTGCAGGCCGCGGGCGTCGACCTCGGCCGCCGGGATCACCACGACCGCGTACGCCAGCGCCCGCTTGACCACCTCGGCGTACACCCGTTCGCGCGCGGCGGGGGTGAGGAGCTTGGAGTCGGCCAGCTCTTCGATCTCGCCACGCCGGCCCTCCGGCAGTATCGCGGCCGCGGCCACCAACGGACCGGCGCAGGCGCCACGGCCCGCCTCGTCGGCGCCGGCGACGACCCGGAACCCGCGCCGCTGGAGCGCCCGCTCCAGCGCGTAGATCCCGCCCTCCCGGCGGACCACGGTGCGCGGCGGCGTCAGCACGGCACCCATCCAAGCGTCAGCACGGCACAGCACCACCATCCGAATGCGCCAACACCCGCCGCAACAGCGCGGCCAGGTCGTCGGGGTACACCACCTCGGTGGTCGCCTCCAGATCGGCCATGCCCCACCACCGGTGCCCGTCGATCGAACCCTGCTCCACCTCGTCGAACCCCGTCGTGTCGACTTCCCAATGCGGCACCCGGACCAGAAAGAACTCCTGCCGCTGCCGGTACCAGACACCGTCGAACGGATACTCCGTGACCTCACTCCAGACCGGCTCGCCGAGGTGCTCCAGCGGCACCCGCAGGCCGGTCTCCTCGGCCAGCTCCCGGGCGGCGCCAACCGCCGACGGCTCTTCGGCGGCGAGGCCCCCACCCGGCGTGAACCAGTACCGGTGGTGTGGCCTGGCCGGATCGAAGCCCCGGAACATCAGGACCCGCCCGGCCTCGTCGACGAGCAGCACGCGTGCGGCCCGGCGCGGTGTGAAGTCCACCGCCCCAGCCTAAGGCTTGTCTCGAAGTGGGGACCGCTAGCCCGTGGGCGCGGGGATCGAGTCGAAGCTATCGGGGATCGACAGCCACTTGGCGCGGCCGACGGGCCAGAACACGGTGAACGCCCGCCCGATGACGGCGTCTTCCGGGATCGTGGCGGAGTTGATGTCGCGGGTCCGCTCCCAGTGCTCGAGCGAGTCGCCAGACGCCGACCGGTGGTCGCCCATCATCCACAGCCGGTCTTTGGGCACGGTGATGTCGAACGGTTCGTCGGCCGGCAGATCGGTGGTGCCGCCCTCGGAGTACAGGTATGGCTCGTCGAGGGGCTGGCCGTTGATCGTGATGCGCTGCTGGGCGTCACAGCAGACGATGTGGTCGCCCTCGACGCCGATGACCCGCTTGATGAAGTCTTCGCCGTCTGGATTGCTGCGCCAGTCGGCGGGCGCCTCGAACACGATGATCTCGCCGCGCTTCGGTGACCGGAAGTCGTAGACCAGCTTGTTGACGAGCACCCGGTCGAAGATGTCGAGCGTGTGCTCCATCGACGGCGACGGGATGTAGAACGTCTGGAGGACGAAGGCCCGCACCAGCACGGCGACCAGGATGGCTACGCCCAGCAGGATGGGGAGCTCGCGCCAGAAGGAATTCTTCTTCTTGCCGGTCTGCTCGTCAATCACGGACGGAGCCTACGACGGCGACCCGGCAACCAACGTCGGGCACGCGCGGAGAAGAGCAAAGAGCCCAGGATCGGCAGGACAACCGCGACACCTCCGGAATTCGGCTGGCTCACCGGCGGCGCCATCGCCGCGACCTGGGGTACACCGTCGAACGTGGACGGTATGGAGAGCCCGTTCCACCGATCGTACGGCCAGACGATGACGAAGGCGCGTCCGATGACATTGTCGATCGGCACCTGCCCCTGGCATCGCGAGTCCTGCGAGACAAGCCGGTGGTCGCCCATCACGAAGAGGTTGCCCGGCTGCACGGTGATCTCGTCGAACCGCCGCGACCGGCACTCTTGCGGATTTGGCGGCAGGTTTGGATCGGAGTTCTCGAGCACGTACGGCTCGTCGATCGCCTCGCCGTTGACCTGAACCCGACCCTGGTCGTCGCAGCACTTCACGCGGTCGCCGGGCACGCCGATGACGCGCTTGATGAAGTCCTTCTCGCCGGGACGGCTGACGCCGACGAGGTCGCCCACCGTGCGGCCCAGCTTGGCACCGAAGCCGAGCTCGGGCTCCTGGAACTCGGGCGTCCAGTTGGGCGGGCCGCGGAACACCACGACCTCGCCACGCTGCGGGTCGCGCACGTCGTAGACGACCTTGTTGACGAGCACCCGGTCGCCGACGAGCAGCGTGTCTTCCATGGACCCGGACGGGATGAAGAACGCCTGGAGCAGGAAGGTGCGGATCAGCACAGCGAGGCAGAACGCGACGATCAGCAGCAGCGGCAGCTCCTGCCAGAGCGGCATCTGCTTGCGGCGCTCGCGATCGTCTCCTCGCCGCTGGCCGCCGAGCCCCGCTGGCCGACGCCACGGATCATCGTCGTCGGGCTCCACCGCGCGCATCCCCCGTACCCGAGATACAGCACTACCGCCCGCGCTACTTCCTCCTCGGAAGCTCGGCGAGCGGTAGTCCGGAGGTATCGCGCCGCCCGCGCGACCGCCGCGGACGTAGCGTTCTTCGTACGTCACCGCGGCTAGCGTAACCGGACGGCGCACCAAGCGGCCAACGTCAGGCCGAACGAAAAACCGGCCTGACGCCAAGCGCCGCATTGGAAAAGGCTCAGCTGGCCTGCTTCTCGCGGCGCTCCTTGATCTTCGCGGCCTTACCGCGCAGCTCACGGAGGTAGTAGAGCTTGGCGCGGCGGACGGCACCGCGGGTCACGACCTCGATGCGGTCGATCGCCGGGCTGTTGACCGGGTAGGTCCGCTCGACGCCAACGCCGAAGCTGACCTTTCGGACCGTGAACGTCTCGCGCAGGCCCCCGCCCTGGCGGCGAATCACGACGCCCTGGAAGACCTGGACCCGGGAACGGTTGCCCTCGACGACTCGGGCGTGCACCTTGACAGTGTCACCGGCGCGGAAGTCGGGGATGTCGGTCCGCTGCGACTGGGCGTCCAGTGCATCGAGCGTGTTCATCGCTGTGGTTTCCTCGTGGCTCGTCGGGGCGATCATCACCCGGCTGGGACCGGGCACGAGCGGGCACGCCTCAGCAGCGCCCGGTCGTGGCAACCCCACTACTTTGCCACATCAGGCCCCGGTACCTGAAATCCGGCCCCGGTGAGGGCCGCGACATCGCGCTTGTCCAGGCCGCTGGGGTCCAGGTGCGCGAGCAGGTCCGGCCGCCGCTGCGCGGTGCGCAACAGCGCCTGGTCGCGGCGCCACCGTGCGATCCGGCCGTGGTCACCGGAGCGGAGGATCTCCGGTACGTCGTGCCCGCGCCACTGCGGCGGCTTGGTGTACACGGGCGCTTCCAGCAGGCCGTGCGCGTGCGACTCTTCGGCGAGTGACTCGGCGTTGCCGAGTACACCCGGCAGCAACCGGACGATCGCCTCGCACATGGCCAGTACCGCCACTTCGCCCCCGAACAGGACGTAGTCCCCCAGCGACACCTCCGACACCGGCATCCGGGTGGCGGCATGGTCCAGGACCCGCTGATCGATCCCCTCGTACCGGCCACAGGCGAAGATCAGGTGCGGCTCGGCGGCGAGCTCGTGCGCCATAGCCTGGGTGAACGGGGCGCCAGCGGGAGTCGGCACGACCAGCCGCGCCCGCACGTCGGCCGCTGGTGCGAGCGCGTCCAGCGCCTCGCCCCACGGCTCGGGCCGCATCACCATGCCTGGGCCCCCGCCGTATGGACTGTCGTCGACGGTGCGGTGCACGTCGTGCGTCCAGGTGCGCAGGTCGTGGACGGCGACGTCGAGCAGGCCGGACGCGCGTGCCTTGCCGATCAGCGACAGGTCGAGCGGCCCGAAATACTCGGGAAAGATCGTCACGACATCCAGCCGCATTAGTTTTTGACCTCCGCATGGTGGCGGATGTATCCCGTCTCACACAGGCGCATCGTCTTACTCATGAACGGATCACCCGAGCAGGCACTCTACGTGCTGGGCCAGGCGGCCGAGGTGCGAGCCCGGGCCGACGCCACATGGCGCTCGGCGATCAAGCACGCCCTCGCGAGCAACGTGCCGGTCGAGCAGATCGCGAGCCGCGCACACACGTCCATCGACATCGTCCTCGCCATCGTCAACAGTCCTCAGCGACGTGGCGGATGTTTCTACCGCAACGCCGGGGCATGGTGAGAGCCATGTCACCCACCAACGTGACGGCCACCCGCTGCGAGGCGCTCTTCGTATCCGCGCTCCAGGACTCCGACCATCCGAGTCCCGAGCAGGTACGAGCGGCCGTCCTCCGCGCGATCCGGGATTACGGCGTCCGGAGCTGTGTGGCGCGGGTGGCACAGGAGTTCGGCGACCACCCCGACGTCGCGGTAGCCCGGATGCGCTGGGCCCGCTACGAGATTCAACGCGCGTATCCCCCTCCTGCCAAACGAAACCCCTCCCGGACCAGAGGATGGTCGACCCGAACGGCCCCTCCTCTGATGGCCGCCTCCGCCCTGCCTCCGGCCAAGGCGGCCTGAGCAGCCGGCCAATCCCCCCGGCCGGCCAGCCCCGGGTGGCGGAAATGTAATCGCCTCCCCGCCACCCGGGGCATCTCATCTAACGCTTCGCAGCGATACGCTCACGGCATGTCCCCGCCTGTGTTCGTGGGACGGCAAGCCGAGATCCAGCGCGTATCCGAGCTGGCCCGACAGGCCGCCTCGGGGCATGGCGCCGTCGCACTGGTCGAGGGCGAGCCCGGCATCGGAAAGACCACCCTCCTCGACGCGTTCGCGGTGACGTGCGGCCGGCTCGGGATGCGGGTGCTGCGGGGCGCCGCCGAAGATCTGGAACAACGCCTGCCGTTCGCCACGATCGGCACGTGCCTGGGACTGCGAGTCAGCCCGCACAACAGCGCGGGCGACGACGGGGCGCACGTGGCCCGGCTGCTGCGCGGCGAAGACGCGTTCGGCCAGAGCGTCAGCGCCGCCAACCACGAGTTCGCCGCCACCGAGGCGATCCTGGAGCTCATGGACCAGTGGTCCGCCGCCGGTCCCGTCGCGCTGATCGTCGACGACGTGCAGTGGGCAGACCCGCCCAGCGTCCTGGTGCTCCACCGTCTCGCCCAGGGCGTGCGGCAGCAGCCGCTCCTGCTCGTCGTCGCCGCCCGGAGCGCCGCGGAGGGCGAGGCGGTCGCCGGGCTGGTCCGCGGCCTCACGACGCGGGGAGCCGACGTCCTGCGGCTCGAACCCTTGCCGGAGGCCGCGGTTACGGCGCTGGTCGAGAAGCTCCTGGAGATGCCCGCCGGTCCCGGCCTCGCCGGGCTGGTGGCCCGTGCCGGCGGCAACCCGATGTACGTGACCGAGCTCGTCGACGCCCTGTACCGAGAGTCGATCATCGCCGTGGAGGACGGCGTCGCGGAGGTCAGCGGCCACACCGAAGCGCCGCTGCCGGGATCGCTCGTCGAGACGATCATGCGCCGGCTGGACTTCCTGCCCCGCCGGGCGCGCGACATCCTGGAGATGGCCGCGGTGCTGGGGCCGGCCATCGACGCCGGCGAGCTGTCGGCGGTACTGGGCAGCCCGCTGGTCACCGTCTCGCAGACGCTGGTCCGTGCGATCGATGCGGGGCTGCTCGTCGACACCGGTGACCAGCTCGTCTTCCGGCACGACCTGATCCGGGAGGCGCTGGCCGAGCACCTGCCGGAGACCGTGCGCACCGCGCTCCGGCTGCGCGCCGGGCAGGTGCTGGCCGCCGCGGGTGCCCCGGTCGAGCGGGTCGCCGGGCACCTGCTCGCCGGCACGACGCTCGACCCGGACACCGTCGGTTGGCTGGTACAGCAGGCAGACGCCCTCATCGTGCGGGCGCCGCAGCTGGCGGTGCCGCTGCTTCGCAGAGCCCTTGCCGCGCTGGACGGCGCCGACCCGGCGGCGGCCGCGCTGCGACTGCATCTGGTGCGCGCGCTGCTCTGGGACGGCGACCCTGCCGCGGCCGAGCAGGCCGCGCGCACCGCGCTGTTCACGGACGGCGGCCCGGCGCTGCGCTGGCTGCTCATGCAGGCGTGCTTCCGGCAGGGACGGCTCGACGAGGCGGTGGTCGTGTCCGAAGACGCGCTCCGCCTGCCGGAGCTGTCGGCGGGCGAGGCCGGCCGGTTCCAGGGGTTCGCGGCGTTCTGCCTCTTCTACCTGGAGCGGTTCGACGCCGGTGAGCTGGCGGCGCGGCTCGCGGTCGAGGAGGGCGAGGCCGAGCAGGATGCCCAGGCTGTCGGGCTCGGCTACCTGGGGATGTCCGCGCTGCGGTTCGCGGAGGGCGACATGGTCAAGGCGTACGCGCTCGCCGACCGGGCCCTGCTCGCGTTCCACGGTGGCATCCGGCCCGACCTCCAGGCCGACCCGTACGCGATGCGCGGGTACTGCCTGCTGGAGCTGGACCGGTTCGACGAGGCGGACGAGGCGCTCGCCACCGCCGTGCGCCACAACCAGGCCACGGGCGGCGTGTACCTGGCTCTCACCTACGCCCTGCGGGCCCGGATGCGCTTCCTCGACGGGCGGTGGGACGACGCGCTCGCCGAGATCGAGGCCGGGCTGGACGGTCCGGACCCGCTCGGGCAGGCGCCAGGGCTGAAGGCCATGGCGGCGCTGGTCGCCATCCGGCGCGGCACCTACCAGGCGGAGCGGGAGGAGTTGCCGGAGCCGGACGACGGCGTCGGCGGCCGCAAGTACGGATACCTGACCCGATGGGCGCAGGCGCTGCTGGAGGAGTCCCGCTCCGATCCGCTCCACGCGCTCGACCTGCTGTATCCGGTCTGGGAGCGGGCGTGGGGGCTCGACCAGCGGCGGGTGATCTACCGGATCTGCGCCGACCTGGCTCGGCTCGCCGTCGTCGTCGGCGACCACAAGCGCGCACTCGACCTGGCCACCACCACCGAAGCGCTCGCCGGCAAGCAGCCGACACGCAGCCTGACGGCGACGGCGCTGCTGTGCCGTGCCCTCGCGGCCCCAGGGCCGGCGGCGCCTGGACTGAGCGACGCGCCGACGAAGTCGGTACCCGGTGCGAGGGAAGGCGCTGCCTTTCAGGCCCTGGGGCCCGCGCGAGCGGAGCGAGCGCCAGCCAGCACGGCGGACGCGGATGGACTCGTAGCTGCCGCACGGGCATTCGAGCTGGCGGCGTGGCCGCTCTACACGGCGCTGGCGTATGAGGAGGCGGCAGCCGCCCTGGCGCAGGCGAGCCGGGAAGCCGAGGCGCGGGACGCGCTGGGCACGGCGCTGGGTGGATTCGCCGCGCTGGAGGCGAGCTGGGACGCCGCGCGCGCCGAGTCCCGGCTGCGGCAGCTCGGCGTCCGGCGCGGACGGATCGGCCGGCGCAAGCGCCCCAAGCACGGCTGGGAGGCGCTGACCGACACGGAGAGCCGGGTGGCGCGGATGGTGGCGGAGGGCAGGTCGAACCCGGACATCGCGTCCCGGATGTTTCTGTCGCGCCGCACCGTGCAGACGCACGTGTCGAGCATCCTCGCGAAGCTCGACCTCAGCTCGCGGGTGGAACTGGCGATCAGCGTCTCGAAGCGGGTTTCAGGGGTCTAAGAGGCTTCAGAGGTCCAGCAGACCTTCCGGCGGGTCGACGACGACCCGACCACCGGCAAGGTCGACCTCGGGCACGATCGCCTTGACGAACGGCACCAGCGAGGTGCGCCCCTCCGGCCGGCGCAGCACCAGCATGTCGGAGGCCGGCGCGTGGTCGACCCGAGCCACCTCGCCCAGCGTCTCGCCCGACGTGGTGACCGCGGTCAGCCCCACCAACTGGTGGTCGTTGAACTCGTCCGGGTCGGTGGGGTCGGCGATCTCGGCGCTGTCGACCGACAGCAGCACGCCGCGCAGCGCCTCGGCGACATTCCGGTCGTACACGCCCTCGAACACCACGATCAGCCGGCCCTGGTGCGCGCGGGCGGCCTCGACGGTGAGCCGGTCGGGCACCTTGTAGGCGGCAGGGTCAGACGGTGACGCCCCCGGCTCGGTGATCAAAACCTTGCCAGGGGCGAACCGCTCGTCTGGATCGTCGGTGCGCACCTCCACCAGGACCTCACCGCGAATGCCGTGAGGGCGGCCGATGCGTCCGACGGTCCGAAGATCCATCGCGGATCAGTAGGAATCGACGATGTCGACCCGGACGCCGCGCCCACCGATCGACCCGATGACCTGGCGCAGGGCCTTGGCGGTGCGACCGCCGCGACCGATGACCGTGCCGAGGTCTTCGGGGTGCACACGCACCTCCAGGCGCTTGCCGCGCCTGGAGTCGACCATCCGGACCCGGACGTCGTCGGGGTGATCGACGATGCCCTTGACCAGGTGCTCCAGCGCGGGCCGGAGCGCCACCTCAGCCCTGCTCGCCGGAGGCGGCACCGGCCTGCTCCTCGGTCTTCTCAGCGGGCTTCTCGGCCGGCTTCTCAGCGGGCTTCTCAGCCGGCGCCTCGGCCGCGGCCTTCGCCGCCTTGGTCGCCTTCTTCGCGGGCTTCGCGGCGGGGGTCTCCGCCACGCCGGCAGCAGCCTTGGCCTCGGCCTCGTACGCCGCCTTGCGGTCGGCCCGCGGGGCCGCCACCAGCAGCGGCGGGGGAGCCGGCAGGCCCTTGAACTTCTGCCAGTCGCCGGTCTTCTCCAGGATGCGCTGCACGGCCTCGCTGGGCTGCGCGCCCACCGAGAGCCAGTACTGCACCCGCTCCGACTTGACTTCGATCACCGAAGGGTCTTCCTTCGGCTGGTAGATGCCCACGTACTCGATCGCCCGGCCGTCGCGCTTGGTGCGCGAATCGGCGATGACGATGCGGTACTGCGGGTTGCGGATCTTGCCCATCCGCAGGAGCCGGATCTTAACGGCCACGGTTGCTTTCGCTCCTGTGCGATTCGGGTGAGCAGACGGACGCCACGTGGGGTTGTGACGCCGGAGGCTCGTGGACTGGCGACGCGTCCGGGTTAGAGGGCGCGGACGCACGCCGATACCAGCGACCTATTGTGCCAGACCGGCCAGAGGTGGTCGGTCCCACCCCACCGGTAAGTCGTGTGGCGGCTGCCACGCGGCGTCGGGAACGAAGTCGGTCCAGGAGCCGTCGAACGGGAACTCACCCGCCTCGGCGACCTTGATCACCCGCTCGCCCTCGGCGCGCACCGCCGCCTCGTCGGCCACCCAGTAGTGCTCCGGGAAGGCGAGCCGCTCGACGAACTCCTCCTCGTCCTTCCACTCCCAGCGGTGGTCGGGCCAGACAACCACGTCGAGATCCTGGTCGACGATGTCGACCCCCGCCGTGCCGTCATCGGCCCAGCGCACGGCCGGTTCTTCCAGATTGACGTACCAGTTCTTGAACCGGCCTTCGTCATCACGGAACCACCACACGGAGTGGCTGGCACCGGCAGGCAGGAGCTTGAGCACCGGCGGACCAGCCCAGACGCCATGCGCCAGCCGATACGACGTGCTGATCCACTCAGTGAACGGCATCGCCCGCATGCCCCGCCCGTCGGCGGCCACCTCGTTGACAACCGTTGTGCCGGAAGCGATCCACAGCAACAGGCCGCGCTCGTCGTCGCTGACCACCCGGCCAGGGCGTACCCACCCGATCCGGCCACGCCGGACGTTGCGGTGCAGGATCATCTGCCCCGGCGTGAACCGCATCAGTACGCGCGCGCCAGGACCGCCACCAGGTCGGGCTCGTCCTCGGAATCCGGTACGGAACCGTCTGCGCGCACCAGGCACCGCACAGTCACGCCCTTGCCGTTGGCCTCGGCCTCGCCCGCCGGGCCCACTTGCGACCACGGCACCCGCGCCCAACCGGTGCTCGACGCCTCGATCGCGTCGGCCAGCGAAGAGACCTCGACGGTGCGCGACTCGCGCAGCGCCAGCGCCTCGTCGTGCAGGGTCTGCTGGTCGGCCTCCAGCGCGGCGAGCACGCGCGACACCACGTCGGGCACCGCCACCGGCGTCTTAGAGCCGTCGGTGCGGCGCACCACGACCGCGTTACCCGCCGCGAGGTCGCGGGGGCCCACCTCGACGCGTACCGGATAGCCCTTGAGTTCGGCATCGACGGCGCGGCGGCCGAACGGCGTGTCGACCCGGTCGTCGAACCCGACCCGGACCCCGGCGTCGCGCAGGGCGTCTCGAAGTTTCGACGCCGCCCCTGCCACGCTCCCGAGGGCACCGCCGTCGCTATCCTTGACGATCATCACGTACGCCTGCACGGGCGCCAGCCTCGGCGGCACGCGCAACCCGTTGTCGTCGCCGTGGCACATGATCAGACCACCCAGCATGCGGGTCGACGTGCCCCAGCTCGTGGTCCAGGCGTGCTCCTGGCCGCCGGTCGCCGACGAGTAGGTGATGTCGAAGGCGCGGGCGAAGTTCTGCCCCAGCTCGTGCGACGTGCCCAGCTGCAGCGCCTTGCCGTCGCCCATCATGCCTTCGAGCGTGTAGGTGTTGGTGGCGCCCGCGAACCGCTCGCCGGCCGTCTTGCGCCCCACCAGCACGGGGATGCCGAGCACTCCGACCATGAAGTCCTCGTACACCTCGTGCAGGATCTTGCGGGCGTAGGCGCGCGCGTCGGCCTCGGTGGCGTGCGCCGTGTGCCCCTCCTGCCAGAGGAACTCGCTGGTGCGCAGGAAGATCCGCGGCCGCAGCTCCCACCGCACCACGTTGGCCCACTGGTTGAGCAGCAGCGGCAGATCCCGGTACGAGTCGATCCACTTGGCCATGAACTCGCCGATCACGGTCTCACTGGTGGGGCGCACCACGACCGGCTCGGCAAGCTGCTTGCCGCCACCGTGCGTGACCACCGCCAGCTCGGGCGAGAAGCCCTCGACGTGCTCGGCCTCCCGGCGCAGGTAACTCTCCGGGATGAAGAGCGGGAAGTACGCGTTTTCCGCGCCTGCCACCTTGATCCGGTCATCCATCTCGGCCTGCATGCGCTCCCAGATGGCGTAGCCGGTCGGGCGGATCACCATCGTGCCGCGCACCGGGCCGTTGTCAGCCAGCTGCGCTTTCGCGATGACGTCCTGATACCAGCGGGGGAAGTCCTCCGCACGGGGAGTGAGCACGCGTGCCATGAGGCAGCATCCTATCCACCCCTGGCGCAACCCGATCCGGCACCGGCCCGTGTCCTTCTCAGAGACACGACTTAGAGGCGGTGGGGATGGCGGAGGCCGACGGGTTCGACGCGTTCTACCGGGACACATCCAGACGCCTGCTGCGCTATGCGTACGGGCTGACCGGCGACCCGGCAGAGGCCCAGGATCTATTGCAGGAGGCGTACGCACGCGCGTGGCAGCGCTGGCGGCGGGTGAGCCGGTACGACGACACCGAGGCGTGGCTGCGGCTGGTGGTAACCCGCCTGGCCACCGACCGCTGGCGACACCTGGGCGTACGCCGGGCCCGCGCCGCCGCGTCCCGGCCACCGGCGCCCGCCGCGCCGCCCTCGGAAGACACGGTGCTGCTCGTGAAAGCCATGCGCACGCTGCCGGCGGCGCACCGCCGGGCGCTCGCGCTGCACTACCTGCTGGACCGCTCGGTCGCCGAGATCGCGGCCGAGACCGGCGCGACCGCCGGCACGGTCAAGTCCTGGCTCTCCCGGGGGCGAGCCGGCCTCGCCGCTGCCCTCGGCGACTTGGTGCCACAGCCGGTACGAGGAGGTTCCGCGGATGTCGACTGATCTGGAACGCATGTTCACCGCGCTCGGCCGTGACGCCGACGGGATCCCGCTGGGCGATCCGTCGACCGCCCGCCATCGGGGCGAGCGCCGCCGGCGCACCCAGCTGGTCGCGGCCGGCCTCGCGACGGCTGGCGCGCTCGCCGCCGGCCTGACCGGAGGATCGTGGCTGGCGCGCGACGCGGCTGGCCCCGAACCGGTGGCCCCACCGCCGGACGGGCCGGTCCAGCTCGGCCCGGCGCGCCCGCTCGGCAAGGAGATCCGGTACGGCGACCAGCAGGTCCGCTTCGGGCTGACCGCGATCGCCGGGAACCGCGCGTACGCCGGCTGGCAGGAGGAGGACGGCACGCTGCGGGTGGCCGCCGCCGACCTGGAGACCGGGAAGGCCGCCTGGCCGGCACGCACGCTCGGCGAGTTCGACGACTCGAACGGCATCATCGCGGTGCCCCAGGCCCTGCTGGCGATCGGGGAGCACAACGACGGCACGGTCCCGGACCAGCTGCTGTACGTGGTCGACCCGGACACCGGCCGGGTGCGTTGGGAGCTTCCATTCGACATGAACGGCGACGACCTGCTCTTCTACGACTCCGCCCTTGTGCACGTGACCGAGGCCGGCGCCATCTCGGCACGCGACTGGAGCACCGGCCGGGTCGTGTGGGACGAGGCGCCCCCGGCCGATCCTCCGGTGGCGAGCCTGGGCATGTACGGCCCGGCCGACCCCCTGCCGGGCAGTTCGAACGGCGCGTTCCCCGCGCACCTGAGCGACCCCCGGATGCTGCAGATCACCGCCGGTGGAGCACTCGTGGTGCGGGATTCGGCCACCGGCGCGGTGCGGTCCACCCGCCCGGGGGTCGGCATCGGCGCCGACGCGCACTACCTGGCCTATGACGGGCGGCTGTTCGGCGCGCATCGCGGGACGGGCCCGAACAGGGTGGTGGTAGCAGAGGTGGACGGCGGCGGGGCGGCACGTGAGCTGCACAAAGCCGCATCCGGGCGCAGCTACTACGACTTGGCCCCGTGCGGCAGCGACCGGATCTGCCTGCTGGATGGGGGCGCGACGGAGGCGCCCGCGGAGATCGCCGCCGTGGATGTCGCCAGCGGCCTGGAAATCTGGCGCAAGCAGGCGCCGGCCGGGGCGCAACGGCTGCTGCCCAGCGGCGCGCGGGTGCTCGTGACCGGCTCGGGAGCGCAGCCAGACGAGATGTCGAGCGCGCTGTTCGATCACGACGGCACGCAGCTGCTCGGCGAGGAGGACCGGCGGGCGTCGCTGGCCTGGGTCTCCACCGGCACGCTGCTGTCCTTCGGCGGTGGCAAGCTCGCCGGCGTCACCGCGGCCGACGGTTCGCGCCAGGAGCTGGGTGACAGCCCGCTCGAAGGTCTTATGACTCCTCGGTTCTGCTCCTGGACCGAGCGCAGGCTGGCGTGCCCGGGCAGCACCGGCTTCCGGGTATGGGACATCGCCTCGCGCTGAGACCGGCCTATCCGACGACGCGGCCGCGCAGCACGATCCGGAGCGGCGCGCGCACCACCCGCAGGTCCTGGCGGGGGTCGGCCTCGTAGACCACCAGGTCGGCGAGGCCGCCCTCGACCAGGCCCGGGAAGCCGAGCCATTCGCGGGCACCCCAGGAGGCGGCCCGCAGTACGTCGATCGCGCTCATTCCGGCGAAGTGCAGGCTCAGCATCTCGTCGGCCACCCGGCCGTGCGCGATGCCACCGCCCGCGTCGGTGCCTACGTAGATCGGCACGCCGGCCTCGTACGCCGCCCGCACCACCGCCGGGAACCCATCGCCGAGGGCGCGCATGTGGCCCGCGTACACGGGGAATTTCTCCTCCGCCCGCGCCGCGATGTCGCCGAAGGTCGCGATATTGATCATGGTAGGCACCAGTGCGGTGCCTCGCCGCGCCATCTCGTCGACCAGGTCGAGCGAGAGCCCCGTGCCGTGCTCGACGCAGTCGATGCCGGCACGCACCAGGACCGCGACCGCCTCCTCGGAGAAGGTGTGCGCGGTGATCCGCGCACCCGCGCCCTGCGCGGCGCGCACCGCCGCCGCCAGCGTCTCGGCGTCCCACGCCGGCGCGAGGTCGCCTACCGACCGGTCGATCCAGTCGCCCACGAGCTTGACCCACCCGTTGCCCGCGCGCGCCTGCGCGGCCACCGCCGCGGGCACGTCCGGGGCGCCGACCTCGACGCCGATGTCGCGCAGGTAGCGCTTCGGCGGCGCGACATGCCGGCCCGCACGCGCCAGTCGCGGCACGTCGGGGTCGTCGTCGAGTTGGGGGTACGGGTACGGCGAACCGGCGTCTCGAATGGCGAGCACCCCGGCATCGCGGTCCTTGGCGGCCAGCTCCTTCGCCTGGGCGATATCGCCGATCGGGGCGCCGCCCGGCGCGATGCCGATGTGGCAGTGCGCGTCGACCAGCCCCGGCACGATGTATCCGCCGTCGGCGATCGTGGTCGCGCCCGGAACCGGCTCGAACGTGACCCGGTCGTCGACGAACCAGAGGTCGCGCTCCTCGTCGTCAGGCAGCAGGACGCCCCGGAGGTGGCCAATCATGTCTCGTCGGAGTCGGGCTTCTTCTTGCCGAGCTTGCCGAAGTCGAGCTTCGGGAGCTTGAAGCCGGGTGGCATGCCAGCGCCGCCGCCTAGCGCGCTCGGGTCGAACCCCGGCGGGAGCTGTGGCATCCCGCCTGGCATGCCGCCCGGCATGGCGCCGCTGGTACGGGGCCGGTTGCCGCCCTTGCTGCCCTTGCGCTTGTTCTTCGGCGACTTGGTCGCCTTGCGCCGGGCGCCGGGCAGGCCCATCATCCCGCCCATCTGCTTCATCATCTTTTGCGCCTCGGTGAAGCGGTTGAGCAGCTGGTTGACGTCCATCACGGTGACGCCGGATCCGTTCGCGATGCGGGCGCGGCGGGAGCCGTTGATGATCTTCGGGTTGGTGCGCTCGCTCGGTGTCATCGAACGGATGATCGCGGTGACGCGGTCGAAGTGCTTGTCGTCGAGCTCCGCCAGCTGGTCCTTCATCTGGCCCATGCCCGGCATCATGGCCAGCACGTTCGCGATCGGGCCCATCCGGCGCACCGCGATCAGCTGATCGAGGAAGTCTTCCAAGGTGAAGGTCTCGCCGCCCATGAGCTTGGCGGCCATCTTCTCCTTCTGATCGGAGTCGAACGCCTGCTCCGCCTGCTCGATCAGGGTGAGCATGTCGCCCATGCCGAGGATGCGGCTCGCCATCCGGTCCGGGTGGAAGACGTCGAAGTCCTCCAACTTCTCACCGGTCGACGCGAAGAGGATCGGCTGGCCCGTCACGTGCCGCACCGACAGCGCGGCACCACCCCGGGCGTCACCGTCGAGCTTGGACAGCACGACACCGGTGATGCCGACCCCGTCGCGGAAGGCCTCGGCCGTGGTGACCGCGTCCTGGCCGACCATCGCGTCGATGACGAACACGACCTCGTCCGGGTCGACCGCGTCACGGATCGCGGCCGCCTGCGCCATCATCTCGGCGTCGATGCCCAGCCGGCCGGCGGTGTCGACGATGACGATGTCACGGGCCTGGCGGCGCGCGTGCTCGATCGAGGCCTTCGCCACCTGCACCGGGTCGCCGACCCCGTTGCCCGGCTCCGGCGCGTACACCTCGACACCCGCGCGGCCACCGAGAACCTGGAGCTGACCGACCGCGTTGGGGCGCTGGAGGTCGGCGGCGACCAGCAGCGGCTGGTGGCCCTGCGCCTTGAGCCAGCGGGCCAGCTTGCCCGCGAGCGTCGTCTTACCCGAACCCTGAAGGCCCGCCAGCATGATCACGGTGGGCGGCTGCTTGGCGAACTGGAGCCGCCGCGCCTCACCACCGAGGACACCGACCAGCTCCTCGTGCACGATCTTGATGACCTGCTGGGCCGGGTTGAGCGCCTGCGACACCTCCGCACCGCGCGCCCGCTCCTTGAGCGCCGTGATGAACGCCCTGACCACCGGCAGCGCGACATCGGCCTCCAGCAGCGCGAGGCGGATCTCGCGGGCGGTCGCGTCGATGTCGGCGTCGGTGAGCCGGCCCTTGCCACGGAGCTTGGTGAAGATCCCGGAGAGCCGGTCGCTCAAGGTGTCAAACACGGCGCAACATCCCGTTTGTCGTTTGTTAGCGGGTACGGCGACGCTGGGCACTAGGACGCCCAGCCAGAGCCAGGGTACCCGCCGCCCGCGTGGGCCGCCCCGCGCCGCCACCCCGCCCGCCTCGGCGGCCGGTGCGGTCGCCGGAGACGGCCGGGGACGGCGCCGGAATGCTGGCAGTCTCGCCGATCAAGGAGAGGTCCGTCGATCAAGGGCAAATGCACGCGGAAAAGAGATCGAACCGCGTGCGTTTGCCCTTGATCGACGGAAAAGCGGCGGCGGGGCGGAAGGGCGGGCTAGAGGGGGACCAGGCCGGACTGGTACGCGAAGACGACCAGCTGGGCGCGGTCGCGGGCACCTAGCTTGATCATGGCGCGACTGACGTGGGTGCGGGCGGTCGCGGGGCTCACCACCAATCGCTCGGCGATCTCGTCGTTGCTCAGCCCTTCGCCGACCAGCCCGACGATCTCCCGCTCCCGCTCGGTGAGCATGCCCAGCTGCGGGTGGGGCTTGGAGGCCCGACTCGGGCGGGTCGCGAACTCGCGTACCACCCGCCGGGTGACCGACGGCGACAGCAGCGCCTCGCCCTCGGCGACCAGCCTGACGGCACGCAGCAGCTCGGCCGGCTTGGTGTCCTTGATCAGGAAGCCGCTGGCGCCGTACCGGAGCGCGTCGAACACGTACTCGTCCAGCTCGAACGTCGTCAACACGATCACGCGGGTCTCCGCCAGCGACGCGTCGGCCCCGATGCGGCGGGTCGCCTCGATGCCGTCGATGCCGGGCATCCGCACATCCATGAGGATCACGTCGGGGCGCTCGCGCCGCGCCATCTCGACCGCCGCGAGGCCGTCGGCCGCCTCGCCGGCCACCGCCATGTCGTCTTCGCTCTCCAAAAGGGTGCGCAGCCCGAGGCGCACCAGGTCCTGGTCGTCGGCGATCAGTACCCGGATCATGAGAGCGGCAGCCTCGCGTACACGCGGAAGCCGCCGCCCGGCATCGGCCCGGCGTCGAACTCGCCACCCAGCGCGTCGACGCGTTCCCGCATGCCGGCCAGGCCGTGCCCGCCGCCCGACGGTGCGGCGGCGGTGCGCCCGGTATCCGTGACCTCCACGGTGATCTCCTCCGTCTTGTACGCCAACCGCACCGTAGCGGTGGCCGCCCCGGCGTGCCGGAGCACGTTGGTCAACGACTCCTGGACCACCCGGTACGCGGCCAGGTCGATCACCACCGGCAGGTCGCGCCGCTCGCCGGTGACCTCCACCGTCACCGCCACGCCGGTCTCGGACATCCGGGCCACCAGTGCGTCGAGGCGTGCCAGTCCAGCGATGGCGGCGCGGGTCTCGTCGCCTCGCGGCCGGCGTACCAGCGCCAGCGTGACCCGCAGCTCGTCGAGCGCCTCGCGGCTGGTGCGGCTGATCGCGTTCAGCGCGGCCTCGGCCTGCTCGGGGCGTTTGGGCAGCAGGTGCAGCGCGATCTCGGCCTGCATGTTGATCGCCGAAAGCCCGTGGCCAACCACGTCGTGCACCTCCTGGGCGACCCGCAGCCGTTCCTCGTCGGCGTACTGGCGGGCCAGCTCGGCTCGGTTTCGGGCGGCGGCCTCCCTGCTGAGCCGGACGGTGACGCCCACCGCGAACGGCACCACCGCCCACGCCGACGCCGGGATCACGTCGCCGATCTCCCCGTCGACCAGGATGTGCGCCATCAGGATCGCCAGGGCCGCCCCCGTCCAGATCGCCGCCTCGCGGGTCGGGCGGTGCCGCGCGACCGTGTAGACGGCGATCAGGAACGAGATCAGGATCGGCCCCAACGGACCGCCACCCACCAGGTACGCCGAGGCCACGACCGCCACCACCGCGACCGTGCCCAGCGGGTTCAGGCGCCGCACCACCAGGGTCAGCGCGGCGATCACGACCAGCGCGTACATCCACCAGGTGACCCGGATGTCCTGGAGCCCTCCGGCGCCCGTGGTGCCGACCAGCCCGATCCCGACCAGCACCGCAGCGAGGATGCCGTCCTGCGCCAGCTGCCGCCTCACGAGGTTCATCTTGCAGAGTCTCATGCCCTCGCCTTCGCTCGGGTCGCTCGCGCGCTTGGAAACTAGAGGATGTCGCGGCGTCGCAGCAGCAGGCCGCCCAGCACGCCGAACACCACCAGGTACGCCGCCACCACAGCCGCCGCCTGGCCGGATCCGACCAGCTCCGCCACGCCGGGCGTCTGCGGCGACGAGCCGAGCGCCGCCACGAGCGAGCCCGCGTTGGGGCCGGGCAGGCCCTTCTGCGCCTCGGCCACCCAATCGAGCAGCGGCGCCGCGACCGAGGTCAGCAGGTTCTGCACCGCCATCAGCCACACCAGGCCCAGCCCGATCGGCATCGCCACGCCGCGCAGCCCGACCGCCAGCACGACGCCGAGCATCGCCCACATCATCGCGATCAGCCACCCGGCGCCGACCCCGCCTGCGAGGTCGCCGACGGAGGGCCAGTTCATCGCCGCGCCTTCGGCGGTGGCGATCGCCGTGCTGGTCACCGCGCCCGCGGCGAAGAGCGTCAGAACCATGACGAGGACGGCCAGGCCGATCGCCGCCAGCTTTCCCGTGTACACCGACAGCCTCGACGGCCCCTGCGCGAGCACCGTCTTCCAGGTGCCCCATCCGTACTCGCCACCGGCGGCGAGCACGCCGAGGATCAGCGCGATCGCGCCGGCGAAGACCGGCCAGCCGCCTATCGAGTTGCCGACCAGATGGTTGGGGAACGTCGACGCGACGCCCCGGTCGGCGGTCGGCCCGTCCGCGCCGGCGTACGGCACCAGGTAGGTGAAGGTCAGGCTTAGCGCGAGCGCGACGGCGAGCAGGAGCCAGTTCGCCGGGCGCCGCACCAGCTTGGTCAGTTCGGCATGAGTGCTAGCCCACATGGGTCATCTCCAGGAAGACGTCTTCGAGTTCGCGTTCGCGAATGCCTAGCTCGCTGACCGCGATGCCGGCGTCGACCAGTTCGGCGTTGATCCACGCCGCCCGGTCGTGCGGGATGTCCAGGTCCATTCCGGCGCCGTCGACGCGTACCCGGTCACCGCCCAGCAGGGCGCGGGCCCGCGCGGCGGCCGCGTCGATCGGGTCGGCGACCACCCGCAGCCGTGCGCCGCCCCGCAGGTCGGCGACCGTGCTCTCGGTGATCAGCCGGCCCTGCGAGATCACGCCGACCCGGTCGCAGATCTGCTGCACCTCGCCCAGCAGGTGGCTGGAGATCACGACTGTGCTACCGGCCGCGCCGAGCCGCCGGATCAGCGCCCGCATGTCGGCCATGCCGGCCGGGTCGAGGCCGTTGGTGGGCTCGTCGAGGATCAGCAGGCGCGGGTCCTTGAGGAGCGCGGCCGCCACACCGAGGCGCTGCTTCATGCCGAGCGAGTAGGTGCTGTAGCGGTCCTTGCCGCGCCCGGCGAGGTCGACCAACTCCAGCGCGATCTCGACCCGCCGGGCGGGAACGCCCGCGTACCGGGCGAGGACGCGCAGGTTCTCCCGCCCGGACAGGTATGGATAGAAGGCGGGACCCTCGATCAGCGCGCCGATCTGGGCGAGCTGCCCCGGCGCCTGCCCGAGCATGCGCACCCTGCCGGACGTCGGCCGGACCAGCCCGAGCAGCATCCGGAGCGTGGTGGTCTTCCCGGCACCGTTCGGGCCGAGGAAGCCGTAGATCTCACCGCTCTTCACGGTGAGGCTCACGCGGTCGACGGCGAGGTGCTCGCCGTACCGCTTGGTGAGTTCGTGTGTCTCTACCGGAAACATGCCTCCAGGCTCCCGTTGCTGGAGCCTGAAGGCGTCCGCCGCGAAACGACACACGCCGTACGCAGCCCGACGTACACGCCGGGCTGTGCGCTACGTGAGGCGGCGGACCAGCACGAGCCGTGGGCGGGTCAGCAGGGCGGTCAGGAGCACCGCAAGTGCCGGGGCCACCAGGATCGTCACGACCAAGGGGAGCCAGGGGACGTGCCACTCAAGGTCGCGGCGGAACGCCACCATCCCGGCCGCGGGAGCGATGCCTCCCGCCACGCCCAGCACCGCCCCTAGGCCCACGATCAGCCCGGCCTGTGCCGCCGCGATCCGGCGCCGCAGCCGCGGCCCGGCACCCACGGCGGCCAATGTGGACAGATCATTGCGCATCTCGGACGTGGCTAGGCCGACCGCCACCCCGCTCGCGGCGAGCGTCACCGCCGCGCTGACCGCCGCCAGCACGAGGAACATGGCGCTGTAGTCGCGTCCGTCGTCGAACGGCTTGGCGCCTACCGCCACCTCGGCCGGATTCCCCGTAGCGCCGGCGGCGAGTTGGGCGGCCAGCACGTGGGAGTTCGCGGCGATGACCTCGGCCGCGGTGGGCGGCCGCGTCACGTCGACGATCGCACCGCCGGGCACGGTCTTGATCCCGTGCCGGGCCGCCGTCGCGGAGGAGATTACCGCGCCGGGTAGGTCCGTGTAGTAGTCGGGCGCGGGCACCAGTACGGCTGGCATGCGTCCCCGGTCAAACATGGTCAACTGCCCGTCGGGCATCAGCTCGCGGTAGAAGGCCACCGCGCCGCCCTCCTCCAGCGTGCGCAGCGCCGCCTCCGTCGGCTCCGCGCCGGTCACGGCCGGATGACCTCGGCGCCGCCGACGGCCATCAGCTGCGACGGGGACACCGACGTCCCGGTGTTCTCGTCCGACGGCCCTTCGAAGACGGCCACCTGGTCGACCGCCACCGTCAACGGCACCACGGCCCGCACCGGCAGTGCCCGCTCGATCGCGCGCGACAGCTCCGGCGTCACCGTTGCCGCGGCCGGCACCAGCACCTGGCCGGTATGCGCGTTGGGCTGGGTCAACGAGCCCTCCGTGGACTCCGCCGCGTTGAACAGCATCAGCGCCATGCTTCCGGCGACCGTGGTGCACACCGCGGCCGCCGAGGCAGCGGTGCGCAGCCGGTGGCGTGCGGCGTGCCGAGCGGCGAGCCGCAGCGCCAGCGGGAACCGCCCGGCCAACCGGCCCAGCGCCGCCACGGGAACCGGCGTGAACGCGGTCACGCCCAGCAGTATCGCCACTGTGCCGACGGTCACGGTGACGATGCTTCCGCCCGGACCGGCCGTGGCCATCGCCGCCGCCGCCCCGCCGGCTGCCAGGAGCAGGCCGCCGACCAGCCAGCGAACGTTGCTGCCCTTCGACACCGGCTCCCGGTCGGCCATCGCCGACCGCATGCTCTGGCGGGCCGCCGCGCGCGCCGGTCCCAGCGCCGCGAGGAGGCCGACCGCGACCGCGAAGAGGGCGATCCCGGTGAGCCACAGCACGGGTGCCGCTCCGTCGCCGGTCGGATGGTTGGCGATCTGCTCCACCCGGTCGCGGTTCGACCAGTAGGTCAGCGCACCCAACGCCACCCCGATGATCCCGGCGAGAGCCCAGCTCGCGAAGCGCGCCTCGTGGGTGACGAGCACGCCCGCCGCGCCCGCGTCGACCCGCGACCGGATGAGGTCGAGCACCGCCTGTCCCGTGGCCGAGTCGAGCGCGCCGGTGGGCTCGTCGGCGAGCAGCAGCCTGCGCTGCCCGATCACGGCCCGCGCCACGGCCACGCGCTGTTGCTGGCCGCCGGAGAGCTGGTCGGGAACCCGGTCCGCCACCCCGTCCAGGCCGACCTCGCCGAGCGCCGCGACCGCCTCCGCCCGGGCGGCACGCGCCGACACACCGGCCAGTTCACGGGGCAGGGCCACGTTTTCGGCGGCGGTCAGCCCGCTGACCAGGTTGAAGTCCTGGAAAACGTATCCGATGTGGTCACGCCGCAGGCGCGCCAGCGCGGCGGGGCGCAGGCCGCCGAGGGGGTGCCCTCCACTCGCACCTCGCCGGACGTCGGGGTGTCGAGCCCGCCGCCGATCGCGAGCAGCGTCGACTTGCCCGAGCCTGACGGCCCCATGATGGCGACCAGTTCGCCGGCTCCAACCTCCAGGGTCAGGTCGTCGAGCGCGCGCACCGTCGTCTCGCCGGACCGGTACTCCCGGCTGACGCCGGCGAAGCTGAGAACCGCGCTCATCGGGCACCTCGCGAGGTCGCGGCGGGCCGGCCCGCCTTACGGGGCCGTGCGACGGCCACCAGCCGGCCGCCCCGGCGCAGCACCGTCGACTCGACGTGATCGAGCCAGCGCACCTCGCCCTCCAGGGCGAACACGAGGCTGTCGATCAGCAGCACGCCCGCCATGTCGTCGGCCTGTTCGGCGTCGCGGCGCAGCGTGTTGTAGTCGCGCATGAGGCGCAGCGACTCGGTGCGCTGCCTCTGTACGACCGCGGCGACGTCGACACCGGGGGTGGTGGCTGCCATCAGCAGCTTGATGGCCAGCTCGTTGCGCGGCCGGTCGGCGTCCGCGACGGGGGTGGTGAACCACCCGTCGAGCGCCGCGCGGCCGGTTTCGGTGATGGCGTACATCGTGCGGCCGTCGGCGTTGGTGCCCTCCGCAGCGACAAGGTCGTCGCGCTCCAGCCGCTCCAGCGTCGTGTACACCTGCCCGACGTTGACCGGCCACGTGCCTCCGGTCCGCGCCTCGAACTCGGTGCGCAGCTGGTACCCGTACTTGGGCCCATCAGCGAACAGCGCGAGCAACCCAAACTTCACACTCATGCAGGAGAGCTTACTCGGTAACTAGTTACCGAGTAAGCTCCCTATGTGACGACGGCCAGGACGGCAGCCTCCACCTTTTCCCGTTCCGTCTCGTCGGACCATGCGCCGACGAGGTAAAACGCGTCGACCACGTCGCCGCCCAGCGTGGAAATCCGAGCGGCTCGCACATGGGCGCCGGCCTCGTCGAGGGCCGACGTGACCCGATACAGCAGCCCCGGCGCGTCGGCGGCGCGTAGCTCCATGACGACCGCGTCGGTCGCCGCCTCGCGGTGCCAGACGATCTTGGGTGCGGCACCGCCGCCCCGGCTGGAGAGGCCTCGCCCGCGCAGTCTCTGGGTGACCGACACGTCGCCGGACACCGCCCGCCGCAGGTCGCTGGAGAGCGCCAGCGCGTCCGGCGGCATGCCGTACCGCGGCTGCACCCGGAACTCCACCAGTGCCCGCCCGTCCACCGTGGACGCGTCGGCGGTGAGCACCTCCAGCCGGTGCAGCGCCAGGCAGCCGGCCACCGCGGCGAGCAGTCCGCGCCGGTCGGCGGCGGCCACCGCGACCCGGTCGCCCTCCAGGTGCACGACCGGCAGCGGCCCCGCAACCAGCGTGGGATCGGGCTTCGGCGGCGCCGGCAGTACGCCCGTGTCGAGGGCGATGTGCACGCGGCGCACGAGCTCCGCGATCAGCCGGCCCTTCCAGTCGGACCAGGCGGCCGGCCCGGTGGCCTGCGCGTCGGCGCGCGCCAGCCCGTGCAGCAGGCCCAGCGTGGTGGTGTCGCCGACGGCGTCGGCGACCGCCTTGATCGTCACCGGGTCGGAGAGGTCGCGGCGGGTGGCGACCTCGGGCAGCAGCAGATGCAGCCGGACCAGATTCTCGATCACCCGCACGTCGGCGGGCGGCAGCCCGATCCGGGCCGCGATGCCGCTCGCCACGGGTATTCCGGTGGTGCTGTGGTCGCCCGGCAGGCCCTTGCCCACGTCGTGCAGAAACGCGCCCAGCAGCAGCAGGTCGGGCCGGTCCACCTCGCGGGTGTACGCGGTCGCCTCGTACGCCGCCTGCACCAGGTGCCGGTCGAGTGTGAACTGGTGCACCGGGTTGTGCTGCGGCAGGCTGCGTATCCGGGTCCACTCCGGCAGCCAGCCGTCGACCAGCCCGTACCGGTCACAGGTCTCCCACGTGGGCACGAGACCCAGCCCGGCGCCGAGCAGTGTGACCAGGGCCGAGCGGGCCGCCTCCGGCCACGGCGCCGGCAGCGGTGGACTGTACGCGGCAAGCCACTCGCACGTGGCCCGCGCGATCGGCAGTTGGGTGACCGCCGCGGCGGCCGCGACCCGCAGCGACAGGCTGGGATCCGGCCGGGCGCCGATCGCGGTGCGCGCCAGCACCAGTTCGCCGTCCTGCTCGACCACGTCGCGGGCGACGGGCCGGCGCAGCGGCTTGCCGTCGGCGCCGCGCTTGCGGCCGCCGGTGCGCAACCGGTCGGCGGAGCGCCACGCGTCATCGAGCGCGTGCGTGATCGTGCGCGCGTCGCTCGCGACGCGGCGCAGCAGCGCGTCGCCGTCTTCGAGGCCGACCATCCGCGCCACGGAGGCCCGCTCCTGGGCGACCAGCCGGTCGACCCGCCGCCCGACGCTGGTGTGCAGCGCGTCGCGGATGTCGAGCAGGCGTAGGTGCGCGGCGCGCACCTGCGGCCGCAGGGCGTCGGAGAGGCCGGCCTGCGCGATGGCGCGCAGGATGCCGACGTCGCGCAGCCCGCCAGCGGCCTCCTTCAGGTCGCCCTCCAGCAGGAACGCCAGCTCGCCGTGCACCTTCCAGCGGGTCAGCGTGATCTCGCGCAGCTTGGCCAGCTGCCGTACGGCGATCCGCCGCCACTGGTCCGCCGCCGTCTCGATGAGCCCCATGGTGAGCTGGCGGTCGCCGGCGACGTGGCGGGCGTCGAGCAGGCTGAGCGAGACCTTGACGTCGTCGTGCGCCACCGACAGCGCCTCGGGGAGGGTGCGCACCGAGTGGTCCAGCCCGATGCGGGTGTCCCAGACCGGATACCAGAGCGAGGTGGCGAGCTCCTCCACGCCCGGCACCCCGGTGTGCAGCAGGATCAGGTCGAGGTCGCTGTGTGGCGCGCACTGTAGCCGGCCCAGCCCGCCGAACGCGACCAGCGCGACCCCCTCCGGCCACGATGGCAGGAGCGAGCTGAGCCAAATGTCAAGCGCCGCCGCGCGCTTGACGCGCGCGGCGGCACCGACTTCCTGCGTGATCTCTATCAGAGCGCGTCCAGGCCGCGCTCGCCGGTGCGGACGCGGACGACGTCTTCGACAGCCGTCACCCACACCTTGCCGTCACCGATCTTGCCGGTGCGCGAAGCCGTGACGACGGCGTCGACGACCTTGTCGACATCGATCTCGTCGGTCAGCACTTCGACCCGGATCTTCGGAAGGAACTCCACTGTGTACTCGGCACCCCGGTACACCTCGGTGTGGCCCTTCTGGCGCCCGTACCCCTGTACTTCGCTCACGGTCATGCCGGCCACGCCAAGGGCGTGCAGGGCCTCCTTGACCGCGTCGAGCTGGTACGGCTTGATGACCGCAGTCACCAGCTTCATGCTCAATCCCTCCATCGGTCCGAGGTTAACCGGCGACCTTCTCGCTGACTGGCTTCTGTTGTGCGGCGTTGGCCGGCGGGGCGATGCCCGCCTGCGCGAACGCGCCGCCCGTGGTCGGCGAGAGATCGTAACCGCTCTCCGCGTGCTCCGCGACGTCGATGCCGTCGACCTCGGCCTCGCTGGTGGCCCGCAGGCCGATGGTCACCTTGATGATGAACGCCAGGGCCACGGCGATGGCGAACGAGTAGACCGTGACGATCGCGCTACCGGCGAACTGCCGGCCGATCTGGGTCACGCCGCCACCGTAGAAGAGACCCTCGTTGGCACCGAGGACCTCCTCGATCGCGCCGTTGACCTGAAGCGTGGCGAACAGGCCGATCCACAACGAGCCGATCCAGCCAGCGACGAAGTGCACGCCGACGACGTCGAGCGAGTCGTCGTAGCCGAGCTTGTACTTCAGGCTGACCGCCATGGCGCAGACCGCACCGGCGATGATGCCCAGGATGACCGCGGGAAGCGGAGCGATGAAGCCACATGCCGGGGTGATCGCGACCAAGCCGGCGACGGCGCCGGACGAGGCACCGACCAGGGTCGGCTTGCCGTCGCGGAGCCACTCCACGATGATCCAGCCGAGCACACCGGCCGCGGTGGCCACCTGGGTGTTGAGGAAGGCCGCGCCAGTCGTGCTGTCGACGGTCAGCTCCGACCCGGCGTTGAAGCCGAACCAGCCGAACCACAGCAGCCCCGCGCCGAGCATCACGAACGGCACGTTGTGCGGCTTGAAGCTCTCCTTCGGCCAGCCGATGCGCTTGCCGAGGACGAGCACCAGGCCGAGCGCGGCGGCACCTGCGTTGATGTGCACCGCGGTGCCACCGGCGAAGTCCAGCGCCTTGATCTTCGCGCCGATGAAGCCGCCACCCCACACCCAGTGCGCTACGGGGACGTACACGAGGGTGAACCAGCCGAACGCGAAGAGCAGCCAGCCGGAGAACTTGAGCCGGTCGGAGGCCGCACCACTGATCAGCGCGACGGTGATGATGGCGAACATCATCTGGAACGCGAGGAAGACGTAGACCGGAATCCCGGTCTCGCCCCAGATGTCGCCGATGAAGTCGGTCTCGGTGCCGAGGTACTGGGTGAAGCTGCCGATCACGTTGTTCAGGCTGGCGTTGTCGTTGGCGCCGAACGCCAACGAGAAGCCGTAGATGACCCAAAGTACGGAGATGAGCCCGATGGCGCTGAAGCTCATCATCATCATGTTGAGTACGCCCTTGGACCGGTTGAGGCCTCCGTAGAACAGGGCCAGACCCGGCGTCATGAGCAGCACGAGTGCAGACGACAGGAGCAACCAGGCGGTATTCCCGGTGTCGATCTCCACGCTGCCTCCTCTCGGTTTGGTTGCCTCCCTCCGGCAAGAAACTGGGGCAGCGTTGCCCGAGCGCCGGTTGTGCGGAAGCTTTCAGGCAGGCTGTTTCACGGACAGTGCCCGGACGGTTTCCACAACATCACGGCTTGTTTCGTACGTGTGAAGAAACCCTCAACATCCCTGGAACGGCCAGGGGCACCTCAACCGAACGGCGTGTTCTCAGCGCAGAGCGTATTCAAGCGTGTGACGCTCGTAGTCCAGGAGGCGCAAGTCCCGCATTGGTCGCCTTAGGTGCCCTTTGTGCACAATACGCACAAATGCCGGATCTCCGGCCGCCGCCATCCGGCGGATGCCCTCGACGTGGTCGACGATCCGCTTCCGGATCGTGCGCACCAGCCGGTGCCGGTCGCGCGGGATCAGCCCATACGCGTCGGCGAAGAGTCGCAGCCGGCGCGGCCTGTTCGGCCGCTTCCAGCCGAGCGTGTACGAGTCTCGGTCGGAGAACAGCGGCACCCACGTCCACGCCGCGTACGCCACGTCGTAGATCCGCGCGCCCGGCGACGCCAGGTCGAAGTCGATCAGGGCCAGCGTGCCGTCCGGCCGCCAGATCACGTTGTGCGGCGCCGCGTCGTGATGGCAGACCACCTCGGTGTCGGGCGGCGGTGGCCCGAACGAGCGCCACACCGCGCCGGGCGGCGGCTGGAAGCCGTACTGCGCGTCGTGGAACATTCGCAGCATCGTCGCGACCGTGACCAGCGCCTCGTCGGTCACCCAGTGCGGCGCGAGCGGGTACTCACCGCACTCGCCCTCAAGGTAGGACAGCACCTCGCGGTTACGGTCGTCCATGCCGAGGGCGCGCGGCGAGCCGGTGAACCCGACGTACTCCAGGTGGCGCAGCAGCGCGTGCACCGATGGCGTCCACGGGCCGGCGTTGCGCCGCACCGTGTCGCCGACGCGCACGACGGTGCTCACGTTCCCGCCGCGGAGCGGGATCTCTTGCGAAGTCACGTACGGTCTCCCGAGGCGCGGCGCCTGATCGCGGTAAGTCACCCGAGGTTACGCGTCCGTGCCAAGGAGCGCGTCGACGAATGCGGCCGGATCGAACGGCGCAAGGTCATCGGGCCCCTCCCCCAGACCGACAAGCTTCACTGGTATCCCCAGCTTGCGCTGTACGGCGATGACAATGCCACCTTTAGCCGTGCCGTCGAGCTTCGTCAGCACCACGCCGGTCACGTCGACCACCTCGGTGAACACCCGGGCCTGCTCGAGGCCGTTCTGCCCCGTGGTGGCGTCGAGCACCAGCAGGGTCTCGTCGACCGGCCCGTGCTTTTCCACCACTCGCTTGACCTTGCCCAGCTCGTCCATCAGGCCGACCTTGTTCTGCAAACGGCCAGCCGTGTCGATCAGCACCGTGTCGACGCCGCTCTCGACGCCACGCTTCACCGCGTCGTACGCCACGCTCGCCGGGTCGGCGGCCTCCGGACCGCGCACCACCTCGGCGCCAACCCGCCCCGCCCAGGTGGCGAGCTGGTCGGCCGCCGCGGCCCGGAACGTGTCGGCAGCGCCAAGCACGACCGTGTGCCCGTCGGCGACCAGGACCCGCGCGATCTTGCCGCAGGTGGTGGTCTTGCCAGCGCCATTGACACCCACGACGAGCATGACGGTCGGCTTGCCCTTGAAGGTCAGCGACCGGTCCAGGTCGGGATCGAGCGCCGCCAGCAGCTCCTCCGCAAGCAGCGTGCGCAGGTCGGCGGCGTTCCGGGTGCCCAGGACCTTGGTGCGCTCGCGCAGCCGCTCGACGATCTCGCGGGTCGCCTCGACACCGACGTCGGCGGTGATCAGGCTGTCTTCGATCTCCTCCCAGGCGTCGTCGTCCAGCCGATCGCGGGCGAGCAGGCCGAGCAGCCCCTTGCCGAAGACGCTCTGAGAGCGGGCGAGCCGGCCGCGCAGCCGCACCAACCGCCCGGCAGTGGGCTCGGGAGCCTCGATGACCGGCGCGGCCACCGGCTCCTCGATGACCTGCTTCTCTATGACATGCGGAGCCTCCTCCTCGACCGGCGGGGCGGTCGGTGCGGGCGACGGCGGCAGCGGCTGGCGACGCAGCCGCGGCACCACGAGCCCCACGCCGGCGAGCACCAGCACACCGAGCAGGACCAGAGCGAGGACGACGTACTCCATGCAGGAAATCCTGACAGATAGCCGCTCGCGCGGCGCGGCGAGGCTCAGAGCCTGATGGTTCGCTCACTCCACGGCGCCCTGAGGCGACGCCGCTGCGTTCGCTCACGGCTGGCGCACAGCGTCACCGGGTAGAGAGGATGTCTTGCGACCCTTCCCCCCGGAGGTTAAGCGTGAAGCACCCCACGAAATCGATCCGCTGCGCTCCTCGATTCCGCGTGGCCCCCGCGTGACCGCTGAACTGCTGATCGGCCCGCTCCTGCGCCGCGTGGTGGGCACGCGCGCCACCATCTGGGTGGAGACCAGCGCGCCCGCCCAGGTCCAGGTACGTGCCGGTCAGGCCGGTGGGGAATCGCACACCTTCACCGCTTTCGGGCACCACTACGCCCTGGTGGTGGTAGAGGGGCTGGCGCCGGGCTCGACCACACCGTACGAGGTGTTTCTCGACGGATCTGTCGTGTGGCCGGAGCCGGACTCCCAGTACCCCGTCAGTGTGATCCGGACCCGCGACCGCGACGATGCCGCGCAGCCGGTGCGGCTGGTCTTCGGCTCTTGTCGCGAGACGACGCAGCACGTCACGGCGCGCAAACTGCCGCCCGACGCGATGGATGCCTACGCGCGGCGGCTGATGCTGACCGACGAGCCCCTGCCCGACCTGCTCATGCTCCTCGGCGACCAGGTGTACGCGGACCTCCCGTCACCGGCGGTGAAGCGGTTCCTGCGCCGCCGCCGCAAGCACGGGCACGAGGGGCCCGCGCATGAGGTGATCAACTACGAGGAGTACACGCAGCTCTATCTGGAGTCGTGGCGCGATCCGGAGATGCGCTGGCTGTACGCCAGCGTGCCGAGTGTCATGATCTTCGACGACCACGAAATCATCGACGACTGGAACTCGTCGGCGGCGTGGCGCAACGACATCCGGCAGCAGCCGTGGTGGACCGAACGGATCGCCAGCGGCCTCGCCTCGTACTGGGTCTACCAGCACCTGGGCAACATGGATCCGGACGAGCTCGCAGCCGACCCGGTGTACCAGAAGGTGCTCGCCGCCGAAGACGCCACCGAGGTCCTGCACGAGTTCGCCATCGACGTCGACGCGAACGGCGGCTACCAGTGGAGCTACTCGCTCGACGTCGGGCGCACCAGGCTCATCGTGCTCGACAACCGGTGCAGCCGGGTGCTCGAACCGGAGAACCGGGCCATGCTGCCGCCCGCCGAGTGGCAGTGGTTCACCGACCAGGTACACGGCGACTACGACCACCTGGTGGTGGGCTCGTCGCTGCCGTGGCTGCTCCCGCCGGGCATCCACCACCTGGAGGCGTGGAACGAGCGGATCGCCACGTCACCGCGTCCTCGCGTGTCCGCGTTCGCGGAGCGGGTGCGGCGGGCGTTCGACCTGGAGCACTGGGCGGCGTTCCACCGGTCCTTCGACGCGCTGGCAGCCCTGTTCGCCCGGATCGGCGAATCTGGCGCGGCGCCTCCGTCCGACCGCGTGGGCGCGGGACCCGCGTATCCGCCGCCCGCCTCGATCAGCGTGCTCTCCGGTGACGTGCACCACTCCTACGTGGCGCGGGCGCTCTTCGGCACCCGCGTCGCCGCGCCGGTGCACCAGCTCACCTGTTCGCCAGTGCACAACCAGGTGCCGTCGTTCATGCGGCCGATGCTCCAGGTGGGCTGGTGGCGAGGCCCGGCCACGGTGGCGCGGGCGCTGGCGCGCACCGCACGGGTCGCGGCGCCCACCGTGCGGTGGCGCAAGATCGCCGGCCCATACTTCGGCAACGCCCTCGGCACGCTCGACCACGACGGGCGGTCGGCCCAGGTGACGATCGAGGGTACGACGACAGACGGTGCTCTACGCACAGTGGCGGCTGTTGACCTGGCGGGCTAGGCCCTGTCCCGTCGATCATGTCGAGCCTAGTAGCAGGCCACCTGCGGATAGACGACGGGCCCAGAGCCGACGTACCCGAAGATGTGACTCTCCCCGGGCTGGATCACCCCGCCCGACGGGTACGGCGGCGGGTAGATGCTGACCTGCGTGGCGGATGCCGTGAACACCCCGCCCCAGCCCTGGATGATGACACCCGGCGGTTGCAGGATCACGTTTGCCCGCCAGCTCACCGGCCGGGTGGTGACGTTGCGAATCGTGATATTGACCATGTATCCGTTGGTCCACTGCGTAGCGAGCGGGCTCGACACCTCGCAGAGCGGGTCGGCCGCTTTGGCTGGTGCGCCCCCGAGGAGTATGGCCAGCGCGCCCACGGCCAACGCCGCGGCGATCTTCATCCGGATGCCCATGCTTCAATATACATCCGTCGATGTGTTCGAGTGTGCCCATGAGCTGGACCGCACCGCCCGTAGACCGCAAGCCAGAACCCCTTCTAGGTGACGAGCGCACCATGCTGGAAGGCTGGCTCGACTACCACCGCGAAACGCTGCTGATGAAGTGCGTCGGCCTCACCGCGGAGCAGCTCAAGCTGCGCAGCGTGGAGCCCTCGTCACTCAGCCTGCTCGGCCTCGTGCGACACATGGCCGACGTGGAGCGGAGCTGGTTCACCCGCCGATTCCTCGGCGAGGACATCCCCTTCCTCTACTCGACCGACGCGAGCCCCGACGGCGAGTTCGATGATGTCGACGAGGCGGACGCTGAGGCCGATTTCGCCATTTTCCACGCAGAGGTGGAGCGGGCCCGCCGGGCAGCGACCGGGCACTCCCTCGACGAGACGTTCATCCATTCGCGGACGCGCGAAAGATGAGCCTGCGGTGGATCTACATCCACATGATCGAGGAGTACGCCCGCCACAACGGGCACGCGGATCTCATCAGGGAACGGATAGACGGAACCACCGGAGACTGACAAGCTCGCATGAGGTTTTCCCGCGTTAGCGGTGCCGGCTTGATAATGTGTCCGCTGTTGTCGATCAGCCGGTCGGGAAGTGCTGGCAGGGGGCGATAGCCATGGAGCGATCGGCCCCGCCGGGGGACGGCGTTGGGCCATGGGCGCCTGCCGCGATCTTTGCTGCCGCCGGCATCGCGATCACGATCCTCTACGCGCTCACTGACTCCACCACCGTCGCCGCCGGTGCGTTCACCGTCATCGCGCTGGCCACCGTGGTCGCGCTCGTGGTCGGCCCCCGAAGGCACGGCGCACAGCCGCGCCGGCCCTGGCAGTTGCTCGCCGCCGCGGGGATGCTCTTCCTGATCGGTGCGCTGATCCGGCCGTGGGCCGCCGAGCAGACTGGTGCCGCGGCGCTGCTCGGCGACGCGTTCACCCTGCCGGGGTACCTGTTCATGTTCCTGTCACTCGGCAGGCTGCTCCGCAGCCGTGGCAGCCTCCAGCGGCACGCGGTGATCGACGGGTTGATCGTATGCGTGGGCGCCGGTCTCGCCTCCACGCTGCTGCTCGCCATGCCGGCGGCCGCGATCGAGGGACGGCCGCGGGCGGTGTCCGTCCTCGCCGGGCTGTACCCGCTGCTCGACGTCGTACTGGTCCTGCTGCTCGCCAGCCTCGCGTTCACCACGCACGGCCGCCGCCCCAGCTACGTGCTGCTCCTGGGCGGACTGCTGCTGCTGTTGGCCGGCGACATCGGGTACGCGATCATGGGAGTCAACGGCAACCTCGCCGGGTCGGCGCTGGCCGACCTGCCGTTCCTGCTGACGTTCACGCTGATCGGCGCGGCGGCCCTGCACCCCTCCATCGCAGACGTGAGCCGCCTCACCGTCCTACGGGTACAGGCCTGGTCGTGGCGCCGCCTGCTGCTGATCGGCCCCGCCCTGGTCGTGCCATACGCGCTCACCGCCGTGGTCGCCGACGAGGCGATGGCCGCCCGGGTGGTGCTCGCGGCCGGCGGCACCGTGATGGTGTCGTTGCTGCTCGCACGGGCGGTCTCCGCGGTGCAGGACTACGCCGCAGCTCAGGTCAGGTCCGAGTACCAGGCCACCCACGACCCGCTGACCGACCTGCCCAACCGCCTGATGCTCACCGCGGAGATCAGCCGCCGGCTCGCCACCGCGCCACAGAACGGCGACACCACCGTCTGGGTGCTCTTCCTCGACCTCGACGGCTTCAAGCTGGTCAACGACTCGTGGGGGCACGAAGCCGGTGACCAGCTCCTCATCGAGGTGGCCGCCCGGCTGCGCGATACGGTGCCGGAGCCGGCGATGGTGGCCCGGGTCGGCGGCGACGAGTTCGTGGTGGCGTGCACCAGCACCCGCCCCGAGACACTCAAGCTGGTCGACCGGATCATGGATCGACTCAGCGCCCCGCTCAACGTCGGCAGCGCCGAGGTCGTGATCACGCCGTCGATCGGCGTGGTCGGCGCACCAGCTGGCATGGCACCCGTCGCCGCGGTCGCCGCCGTGACCGCCGAAGCGCTCATGCGCGACGCCGACACCGCGATGTACCGCGCCAAGTCCGACGGGCGCGGCCGCTGGACCGAGTTCGATGCCTCCATGCACGAGCGGGTACGCGACCGGGTCGAGATCGAGCTCGCTCTGCGCCACGCACTGACAAGCGGCCAGCTGAGACTGGCGTACCAGCCGATCGTCGAGCTGAGCACCGGACGGCTCGTGGGCGCCGAGGCGCTGATCCGCTGGACGCACCCGACCCGCGGCCCGATCTCGCCGACGACGTTCATCCCCATCGCCGAAGACAGCGGCCTGATCTCCGCCATCGGCCGGTGGGCGCTCGACCAGACCCTGCGGCAGCTGTCGATCTGGCGGCGCGACAAGCTCGTCGCCGACGACTTCTGGATCTCCGTCAACGTCTCGCCCCGCCAGCTCCGCGACGCCGGACTGCCCGGCATCCTCGCCGACACGCTGACCAAGTGGGGCGTACCGAACACCGGCGTCGTCCTGGAGATCACCGAGTCCGTGATGATCGACGCGTCCAGCGTCACCGACCAGGTGCTCTTCGACCTGCGGCGGCTCGGGGTGAAGATCGTGGTCGACGACTTCGGCACCGGCTTCTCCGCCCTCGGATACCTGCGGCGACACCCCGTCACGGGCGTGAAGATCGACCGGTCGTTCGTGGACGGCCTGGGCACGGACGCCGAAGACGAAGAGATCGTCCGGGCTGTGGTGGCGATGAGTGCGGCGCTCAAGCTGACCGTGGTCGCCGAGGGCGTCGAGACACCGACCCAGCAAAACGTGCTGGCCGCCCTGGGGGTGGTGGTCGGCCAGGGCCACCTGTGGAGCGCCCCGGTCACGCCACAGGAGTTCACCGAGCGCTGGCTGACCCTCGAAGAGTCCATCCCCGACCCCGCCACGGAAGCCCAAGACGGCACCGCGTAGCGCCTGCGCTATGGCCCGCGCGGGCTGGTCCGCCGTGCGCCGACGTCCCACGACGCCCTGCCTCGCGCCGACCCACGGCCTCCCAGCCCACGGCCCGGCCCCACCCCTCCCAGCCCACGGCCTCCCAGCCCACGGCCCGCCGTGGGCGATCAAGGTGATCTCCATCGATCAAGGGCAAATGCACGCGGAAAAGAGATCCAACCACGTGCATTTGCCCTT
>NZ_JBAKHX010000069.1:0-43820 GCF_036906915.1 Micromonospora sp. CPCC 206061 | reverse complement strand
TATCGACCAAACCCGATCAAAACCGGTGGACCGGCACGCCGCCATTATTCAGCGGTCTCCTAGCCGGCGGGGTCGGCGATGATGCCGATGTGGGCGTGCTGGGCCCGGTAGGAGAAGGCGAGTGCACTGCCTGTGCGACTGGAACGCGTCGTGCATGGTGTGACCTTTCCCGTTCGCTGTCCGTCATAGGTACGACGAGTTGGGACAGGCTGAGGCAGCGCCCACCAGCTACCAGAACCTGAAGAACCCCCTCGAAAGCGAGGGTTCGCCGCGGTAGACGGCTTCCAGCGCCAACGACCGTCTGAACCACACCGGCGAACCATCCGCCCAGCTGACGGCTGTGCCCCGCGCCGTCAGCTACGTCAGGCGACGTACGTGTGGCTACGCGGGTCGAGGGACGACCGACCGCCGAGGCTCGTCGATCGTGGACGCATGTCGAAACGATGGCTTGTGCTTGTTGCGATTCTGGCCGCGGCGGTGACCGGCGCCGGTCTCCCGGCAACGACGGCGGCCGCTGAGGACAGTGGCTCGGCGGCTCGGGTGCGCACCACCGGGGGTTGGGTGGAGGGCGAGCTGACGCAGGAGCATCGCCGGTACCTCGGTATCCCCTACGCCGCCGCGCCGGTCGGTGGGCTACGTTGGCGGGCACCGCAGGCCGCGAGCGCCTGGGACGGTGTACGCGACGCGACCCGGCCAGGGCCGCCGTGTCCACAACTCGCCGGGTCGGCGGAGCCCGCCGGCAGCGAGGACTGCCTCTACGTGAACGTGACGACGCCGCGTGCCGCGACGGGGAAGCTGCCCGTGCTCGTCTTCGTATACGGCGGCGGGCTGATCAACGGGTCCGGCGCTGCCAACGACCCGAAGCGGATCGTCGACCAGGGTGCGATCGTGGTCACGTTCAACTACCGGCTTGGCGCGCTGGGGTTCCTGCGCCATCCCGCGCTGCGTGACCCGTATGCGGGGAACTTCGGGCTCGGCGACCAACAGGCGGCGCTGCGCTGGGTGCGGCAGAACATCGCGGCGTTCGGCGGCGACGACCGAAACGTGACGTTGTGGGGCCAGTCAGCGGGCGGGTACAGCGTGTGCGCCCAGCTGGCCGCGCCGGCAGCGCGCGGCCTGTTCGACAAGGCGATCGTGCAGAGCGCGCCGTGCGGGAATCCGATGATGACCGAGCGGACGGCGGACCGGCGTGGGCTCGACCTCGCGGCCGACCTGGGCTGCACCGATCAGGCGACAGCCGAGCAGTGCCTGCGTGACAAGCCGATCCGCGAGCTGGTACGGCCGTCCGACCGCGACGGGCTCTTCGCCGGCGAGTTGCGCCGGCACCGGGCGGACGTCTGGTGGTTCCCCGTCGCGGGAACGCCGGCGCTGCCCCTTCAGCCGCTGACCGCGATGCGGCTAGGGATCGCCGCGAACGTTCCGCTGATCCACGGTGGCACCAAAGACGAGATGCGTGTCCGCGTGGCGCAGCAGTACGACTTCCAGGAGAAACCGGTGACCGAGGCCGAGTACCCGACGATCGTGACGAACCTGTTCGGGTCGAAGGCTGCGCAGCGAGTCCTCGCCGTCTACCCCACGGCCGACTTCATCAGCCCAACGGTGGCGCTGGCGACCCTGTACAGCGACTACGGCGGCGCGACCGGCACGTGCACGCAACTGCCGGCCATCGAAGCGGCGGCGCGGCGCGCGCCCGTGTACGCCTACGAGTACGCCCAGCCGTCAGGTGACATCGGCGGCTTCCCGCTCGGTGCCCCCCACGGCGCCGACCTCAGGTACTTCCTGGACACCGAACGCCAGGGCGGCCCACCGCCCACGCCGTTCACGCCGGAGGAGCAGACCTTCGCGAAGCGGCTGATCGGTTATTGGACGAGCTTCGCCAGGACCGGCGATCCAGGTCCGCAGTGGCCGGCGTACCGCCGTGGCACATCGGAGGCACTGTCGCTCTCCATCGCGCGGACCGCACCCGTGGACCTGGCCACCACCCACCATTGTGACCTTTGGCAGACGGTGGACTGACCACGGATGGGCCGTCCGGTGAACGAGGGAGACCGCCAGGCCATTCGAAAGTGGCCCGGCGGTCTCGTCGCGGAAGGTCACACATTCGCGGGCTGTTCCGCGGGTGCTGGGGTCTGGCCGGTCTTGGTCGGGGCGTGGCCGTCGCGGCACCGGTACGCGGACGGGCGGTACGGCCGGACGGTTCACACCCCCATCTTCGCCCGTTCGGGGCGTCCTGCCGACCGGATGCCTCCGCGAACGGCTACGGGACCGGCCGCGCGCTGACGGCTCCAGGGCCGGCCGGATGCGGCGCTACGTTCGCCTGGCTGGCGCCGGGCCAGCACGGATTCGGTGGTGCGGCGCCGCTAGCGGAGGTCTCGGAAGAAGTCGCGGATGTCAGCAGTCAGCGTTTCGGGTTCTTCGAGCGCGGCGAAGTGGCCGCCGCGCTCGACGTCGGTCCAGCGGGTGATGGTGTTCTCGGTTTCGGCGTAGCGGCGGATGCCGACGTCGTGTGCGAAGACGATGGCGGCCGTGGGCACGCCGGAGTTGGGTTTGGGGGCACCCCAGGCGGATTCCTGGGCGTAGCCGACGTACGCGGCTGTTCCAGCGGTGCCGGTGAGCCAGTAGATCATGGCGTTGGTGAGCAGCCAGTCCCGACTGATGATCTCTTCTGGCAGTGTTTCGCGTGGGTGGGTCCACTCCCGGAATTTGTCCATGAGCCAGGCGAGTTGGCCGACCGGTGAGTCGGTCAGCCCGTACGCCAGTGTCTGGGGGCGGGTGGACTGGATGGCGATGTAGCCGAATTCCTCGTTCATGAACGCCTCGATCCGGGCGATCCGGTCGCGTTCCAGGTCCGACAGGCTGACCAGATCCTCGTCGCCGAGCGGCAGCGGCGGCAGTGGGCCTGGCCCGCCGTTGACGTGGACGCCGGCGACCTGGTCAGGCGCGACTCGACCGAGTTGAGGGCTGATCGCGGCGCCGATATCGCCGCCGTGCGCGCCGTACCGCTCGTATCCGAGCCGGTGCATCAGTTCTGCCCAGGCGCGGGCGATCCGGTCGGTGTCCCAGCCCGCGTCGGTGGTTGGGCCGGAGAACCCGAAGCCCGGAAGCGACGGGATGACCAGATGGAAGGCCTCGGCCGGGTCGTCGGGCTGGGTCAGGGGGCCGATCAGGTCGAGGAATTCGGCGATCGAGCCGGGCCAGCCGTGGGTGAGCACCAGCGGGAACGCGTCTGGGTGCGGGGAGCGAACGTGCAGGAAATGGATCTGCTGCCCGTCGATGACGGTGGTGAACTGCGGGAAGGCGTTCAGGCGCGCCTCGGCAGCTCGCCAGTCGTAACTCGTACGCCAGTAGTCGACCAGGTCGCGCAGCCACCCGGTCGGTACGCCGGTCGACCAGTCTTCGCCAGGCAGAGCGGCCGGCCAGCGGGTGGCGTCGAGGCGGCGGTGCAGGTCGTCGAGGCGGTCCTGCGGGACGTCGATCCGAAACGGGGTGATCTCTTGACTCATGAACACGAGCCTAGAAGGAGCCTAGGACAGATTCCGCCCTAGGTTGATGGCAAACTTTCACACATGGCGGAACCCTCGGCCCGGCTGCTGCGTCTGCTCGCCCTACTGCAAACCCCGCGCGAATGGGCCGGGGGCGAACTCGCGCAGCGCCTCGACGTCGACGTGCGCACCGTGCGCCGCGACATCCAGAAGCTGCGCGACCTCGGATATCCGGTGCACGCCACCGCTGGCGCGGCCGGCTACCGGCTCGGCGCCGGCACCAAGCTGCCACCGCTGCTACTGGACGACGAGGAGGCGACCGCCGTCGCCGTCGGACTGCGCACCGCCGCCAGCGGCTCGGTCACCGGCATCGAGGAGACGTCGCTGCGCGCGCTGGCCAAGCTGGAACAGGTCCTCCCGTCCCGGATCAGGCAGCGGGTCGCACTGCTGCACTCGGTCACCATCGCCGTACCCGCGGCCGGCCCCACCGTCGACCCAGATGTGCTCACCTCAGTTGCGGCGGCCTGCCGCGAACACCACCGCCTTCGCTTCGACTACGAGCGGCACGACGGCGCGGGCTCACTGCGCGACACCGAACCGCACCGGCTCGTCCACACTGGACGACGCTGGTACCTGATCGGCTGGGACACCGACCGGCGTGACTGGCGCACGTACCGGGTCGACCGCATGCGTCCCCGCATCCCGACTGGCCCTCGGTTCACGCCCCGACCGGCGCCCGACGCCGACCTCGCCAGCTATCTCACCCGCGGCGTCTCCACCGCGCCGTACCGGCACCAGGCCACGGTCACCCTGTACGTCCCGGCTCACGTTGCCGTCGAACGGATCCCCCCTACCGTCGGCGTCATCGAGGCCATCGACGACAACACGTGCCTGCTGCACACCGGATCCAATTCCTTGGACGAGATCGCCATCCATGTCGCACTGTTCGGTTTCCGCTTCCGGGTACACGAGCCACCCGAACTGATCGCCCACATCCGCGACCTCACCGCCCGACTAACCGACGCCATCGCGTAGGTGTGCGACAGGCTGCACACCGGGCGGCGCGCGTACGACAGCTGGTCGCGGCCTACGATTCGGCGGTGGGTTCCTCGGTGACTGTTCGCTCGGCCCGGGTCGAGGACGTTGCGCAGATGGCGCGTGTAAATGTGCGGTGCTGGCAGGAGACGTATCGAGGGCTGATGTCGGATGCGGTTCTCGATGATCCGGGCTTCCTGGCTGCTCGGGAGCGGTTCTGGACCGCCGCTTTGACCGACGAGCGGTATCGCGAGAACCGGGCGGCTGTCGCCGAGCGGGATGGCGAGTTGATCGGGATCGCCATGTCGGGCCCGCCCCTGGACGCTGCGGCGGCGTGGACGAGGCAACTGTATGTGCTCTATGTGTATGCGGCCGACCACGGCACTGGTGCTGGGCGAGCGTTGTTGGAGGCTGTCATCGACCCCACGGAGTCGGCGGCGCTGTGGGTCGCCGATCCCAACCCTCGCGCGCAGGCGTTCTACCGCAAGCACGGCTTCGTGGCCGACGGAACGGCCCAGGTCGAGGACGGTGTGCGGGAGATCCGCATGGTCCGCGACCTGTGAAATACGGACCTGCACCGACCTCGAACAAGGGCCCTGAACGGTTACCAACCGCCCGGCGGGCGTCTCACATGCTGCACATCCAGTACGGCGACGACAACGTTGAGCTATACGATCCGAGCGCCAGCATTCAAAGGTTTCAATTTTGGGAGGCGTGATGACCCGAGCGCAAGCCTGGCGGCCGATAGCACATCTAGGTGTCGTTCTTGCTCTTGCCGCTGCCAGTGCGGTGGTCGCGTCGCCAGCATCGGCCGCGCCGGGCAAGACCGGGGCACAGTCGATACAGCGAGAACTGGTACCTGGAGGGGCCGCCGCCTCCAGCGCGCCGATCATCACTTCCTTGCAATGTTCCCAGTACTCGGGCTGGTACGGCTGTTTGCTGAGCTACTCCTCGTCGGGCGCCACGCAGATCCGATGGGACGGCCAGTACGGTCCGCTGCCCGCGTTCGACGACCAGACCTCAATGTCCAACACGTGCGTCTTCGGCACCGAGTCCTGGGCAGGAGTGGCTGTGACCAACGCGTACGGCACCGCGTACGCCTCCTGGAGTTCGCCCTGCTGGTAGCCCTCCGCACCATCCGGATCACTAGGCTCGGGAGCTGCCCGGCGGCGCCACGCCCGCCCTGCGTGCGTCGCCTCTCGCCCACACCTGACGCCTGGTGAGTATCTGTACGGATGCTGCGCGTCCAGCCCTGGACGAGGATCATTGACATGTATCGGATCGCTCCGGCCGCTTGGGCCGTTGTCGCCGCCGTGCTTGCCGGATGCGCTGGGCAGGCCGGCGCGGACACGCCGGTAGACGGCGGCGACTGGCCCACCTACCAGGCCGACGTCACTGGGGTACGGAGCGGTGACGATCCGCGTTCGCTGCTGCTCGACGTGGCGGTGCTGGCCGGCGCCGACGGGTGTTCGCGCGACCCACGCATTGGCTACCTCACCGAGGAGAACAACCTCATCTATGCCAGCGTCGTGCAGGACTCGCGGCTCGCCGCCACAGTCGGCGGCTGCCCCACGCACGCCACCGCGGTGGTCAAGCTGACCTCGCCAGAGCCGATCAACGGGCGGCGTGTGGTGCTCAACGAGGAAATCTGGAAGCCCGCAGGCGCATCGTATGAGCGTTGCGACAAGACCTTCGGCTGCGACCCGATGCCAGCCAACCATTGCGACCCGGCCTGGATCCACGTGGCGGTCGACGGCCTCGATGTGTCCCGACATTCCACAGGGCACGTCGAGGGGTGTGACGGTTCTTGGCTGGTAATGACCGTTCCGGACGACCCGGCGCCGTGCGGCGTCGAGGCCCGGTCCGGCTGCGTACCCGCGGTGAGCGTGCGCCGGTACTTCATGCGATGGGTCGAGCGCAACGGCTGGAGCACGATCGCCACGTCGACGCGGTCCGGCTGCGGCACGATCGCGACGGCCGAACCGCAATTCCCCCGTGAGCTCTGCGCCCGCCTCCCCGGCCCATCCTGAGCCTCTGAGCACGACCTGGACCGCTCGCCACCGCGGGGAGGCAGCGGCGCAGATGATCGCGCGAATGTGGCGAGGATGGACTTCGACTGCGGCAGCCGACGACTACCGGCACCATTACGAAACCGATGTCGCCGAGCACCTACAGCACGTACCGGGTTTCTGTGGCGCGCGGCTCCTGCGCCACAACGCCGGCGACGAGGTGATGTTCACTTCGATCACGTACTTCACGAGCGTTGACGACATACGCGCCTTCGCCGGCGAAGATCACGAGAGGGCCGTGGTGGCGGAGGCGGCACGCCGCGCTTTGACACGCTGGGACGAACGCGTCAGTCACCACGAGGTCGCCGTCGACCTTCCATGGCCGGTAGCCCCGATCGATCGTCTCGCCCCATCCTGACGCAACTATCGATGGGCCCGCTGCCGAGCCATTGTGCGACGATCGGCGGGTGGTTGGTGAGCCAGGTGTGCGTGCACCACGGCGCGTCGATGCCGTCGTGGTCGGTGGGCTGGCGCTGGCCACGGCCGGCTTGTGGTACGAGGACTACCGTGCCGTCGAGGTGGAGGCGGTCGCTGCTCTGGCGCTGCGCCTGGCCACGGTCCTGCCACTGATCTGGCTACGGACCCGACCGTGGCCGGTGCTACTGGCCGTGGCCGGCGCCCAGGTCGGCTGCGGTGTGGTCGAAAGAGGCGACACGATCAGCCAAGGACCGCTGTTCGTCGCGGTCGCGGTCTACGGCGTCGCCTGCTACACCTCCGCCCCGCGGAGCCTGCGCGCCCTGCCAGTCGGCGCGATCGCTGTCGTGGCCTCGCTCCTTCTGTCCGATCTGGACGGTGGCGGTTCTGGGCCACCGGATCCGGTTGTCGTACTGGTGCTTCCGGCGGTCGTGTTGTGTGTCGTCGGCGTAGCCTGGCTGTTGGGTAGCGGGCGCCGCCGTATCGTGAGCGACGCGCGGCAGCTACGCCGGCTCGCCGCTCAGCTGCGTACCGAGCGGGAAATCAGCGAACGCCGGGCGGTCCGCGCCGAACGGGCCCGTATCGCCGCCGACCTGCATGACATCGTGGCTCACCACGTCAGCGCGATAGCGGTACAGGCGAACGCCACCGCCGAGCTGCTCGCCGACGGCGACGAAAGCCCCGACGGAAGCCACGCCCGGGTCGGCAGGATCGCGGTGACCGCCGACGCGGCATTGGTGGAGATGCGGCGCATGCTCGGTCTCCTGGCCGACCCGTGGGATCGGTCGGCCGCACCGGATGAGCCTTCGCTGGCCCACCTCGACCGACTCGGCCGCGTCGCCGAGGCGGCCGGCTGCCAGCTGAGGGTCAACGTCGAACCAGCCGTGACGGCGGCACCCGGCTCGTTGCAGATCTGCGCCTACCGCATCGTCCAGGAAGCGCTGACCAACGTGGTCAAACACGCCGGCGGGACCACGGTGGACGTGGATCTGCGGTGCGAGGCCGGCGGCCTGGTGGTGACCGTCGAGAACGGCCCACCCGCCCCGCGGCATCGGCTGGTCGGCGGGTCCGGGATGGGAATCGTCGGGATGCGCGAGCGAGTCGCCGTGTTCGGCGGCAGCCTGCGGACCGGACGACGGGATGACGGGGGCTGGCGGGTCGCCGCCACACTACCGATCGGGACGGACAATGGATCCAGGCTCGACTGACCAGCACAAGCCACGCGCGTCGGGTCGGCCGACGGTCCGCGTTGTCGTGGCAGACGACCAGGAGATGGTCCGATCCGGGCTGCGTCTCATGATCGACCGCCGGCCCGGTATGCGGGTGGTCGCCGAGGCCGCCGACGGCGAGGCCGCCGTTGCCGCCGCTCAGGACCAACACCCGGACGTGGTCCTCATGGACGTACGAATGCCCGGCGTGGATGGCGTCGAGGCGACCCGCCGCATCCTCCGCCAATGGACCTCTCACCTGCCAAAGCCCCGAGTCATCATCCTGACCACGTTCGACCTCGACGAGTACGTCTACGCCGCTCTACGCGCCGGCGCCAGCGGCTTCCTGCTCAAGAACTGCACACCCGGGCAGCTCATCGACGCCATCAGCGTGGTCGCCGCGGGCGAGGCGATGCTTGCCCCCAGCGTCACGCAGCGGCTGGTCCACGCGTTCGCCCGCATCGCACCGGCGCCGACGCCCGCGACCGCGCCCGACCAGGCTGGGCTCGACACCCTGACCGCTCGTGAGCTGGACGTGCTCAGGCTGGTCGCCACCGGGCTGTCCAACGCCCAAATCGCCGACCGCCTTGGTGTGACCGAAGCCAACGTGAAGAGCCGAGTCAACCGCATCCTCACCCGGCTCGGTCTGGACAACCGGGTCCAAGCGGCCATCGTCGCCTACTCCCATGGCCTGCTGCCACTGCCGTAACCGGCATCCCGATCGGCGTGGCCGCCCTCCCCCGGCACTCTCACTGCCTCTCCGGGCGGCACGTGACATCCGCGGCCGGTAGGACACCGGTGTGTAGGTAGGTCTTGACGTGGCGCTCGACGCAGGCGTTCGGCACTCCGCCGAACACACCGTGGGTGCGGACGCCGGCGAGGGTGACAAGCCGAGAGCCAGTCAGGCGCTCGTGCAGGGCCAGAGCGTCCGCGTACGGGGTCCATACATCGCCGGTGGCGTGCACGATCAAGGCCGGGGAGTCATTGCGTACCACCGTCGGTCTCTCCAGCGGCCGGGAACGCCAGAATGCGCACGGTGAGATGTTGCGTGCCAGCGGCCCGAAGAAGGGTTGACCGCCTCGGACCTGTTCGATGTTGCGCCAGTACCACAGAGGATCGCGGGGAAACTCACCGTCGCCGCACGTGATGGACAAGGCGGCACCGTCGTCGGATCCATCCTTGCCGTAGAGCGCCGCGAGGTTCGCCAGCAGATGCGGGTCGGCGGCCGGCCGACCGCGGGCGGCGGCGCGCAACTGTCCGACGACCTCAGCCAGCGGCTCGTCGCTGCCCGCATCAGCCAAGTAGAACGTGATCAGCAGCGGAATCACCTGTTCGTCCACCGTGTACTCGCCCACCCGGATGGGCACGCGGGCGGCTCGCTCCAGAAGGCCGCGCACGGTGGCCCGGACCCGTACGCCCGTCGTGCCGAAGCCGAACCGCTTATGGTGCCTCGCTGCCCATGCGGCCCACTCGTCGAAAGCTGACTCCGTGGCGGAGCCGGTGGACCAGTCGGCGTGTACCGGGTATCCGTCGGGATCGACCGCGCTGTCCAGCACGATCCGGTCAGCGCGCTCCGGAAACATCTGTGTGTACACCGCGCCGAGGTACGTGCCATAGGAGACGCCCACATAGGACAGTCGCGGTTCGCCGAGCACCGCCCGGATGACGTCCATGTCCCGGGCGGTGTTCCGCGTCGACGCGTACGGGATGTAATGGGCGGCTGCCCGCCAGCACCGCCGGGCGACGTCGCGGGCGTACTCAACGCTCTCTGCGTAGTCCCGCCAGCTCAGACCGGCCGCGCGGACGTACTCGCCGATCCCGCCACAGCTGATCGGTGTGCTCAGGCCGACGAAGCGTGGATCGAACCCGATCAGATCGTACTGGTCGGCTACCTCCCCGAGCACCGGCCGCAGCTCCGCCGGGTAGCTCAAGCCAGGGCCGCCCGGCCCGCCTGGATTGAACAGCAGAATCCCACGCCGCCGTGCCGTGTCGCGAGCCTCGATTCGGGAGACGGCGATCGTGATCGTCGCTCCGTGCGGCACGCTGTAGTCGAGGGGGACGGATATCTCCGCGCACCGCGCGCCGGCTGCCCGCAGGTCCTCAGCGGGACAGTCGGTCCACATCACCGGCCGAGACGCGAAACGCGCGACGTCACCAGAAGCGAACGGGATTCCGACCGCGGCAGGCAAGGCGAGCAAGGCGACCAGGATTGTGACGGCGGCCAAGATTCGCCGGCCGATCCGGACTTCGTTGGAGAAGACGCTTGACTGCATGACATCGACGCTAGGAGCGATCGAACCGATCCGAATCGGCCTGCGCGACGACCCGGCGCGCAACTTCCGTTGCGGCCTCGGGCGGGCACACGACCGGCCCACACTACGGCGGCGTCAGGCCGATGTCACATCTGGCTGGCCAGCTCTTTGGCGCCTTCGACTGCGATGTCGATGGCTCGGGTCGCGAGCGGCGATTGGGTGCGTCCGGCCGGCCAGTAGAGGTACCACGTCGAGGCGGGCGATGGTCGCAGTTGGTGGATGCTGAGCCGGTCGTCGGTCCAGGCATCGGATCCGTAGAGGGCGACCCACGGCAGCACCGCCGAGCCTATGCCTGCCCGCACCATTGACACGATGGTTTCATGGCCGGCGGTTCGGAACACGATCCGTGGCCGCGCGCCGTTGCTGGCGAGCGCCCGCTCCAACCATTTTTGGTGATGGTTGGGAGGCCAGGCGACCATCGGTGCATCGTCGAGCAGCTTTACCCGTACTGGACCATCGGGGAACGCGTCGACGCCAGCCACCAGGACATACTGCTCGTCGAACAGCTTGACGTGCTCGACGTCGCCTTCGATCCAGCCGTAGTGGAACAACAGGTCGAGATCTCCGATCTGCGGATCCTGCGGTTCGATCTCGGACAGCCTGATGTCGCATCCGGGGTGCTCGTCTAGCAACCGGCGTACGACGGTCGGCAGGATCAGCCTGGTCGCGCCCGGGAAGGTGCCGATGTCGATCCGGCCGCTACCCGCCCTGAAGCGATCGACGGCGTCGCCCAGCGCTTCCGCCTTCGTGAGCAGATCGCGCCCATGGGCCAAGACCACCTCGCCTAGGGGCGTGATCCGTACCGGTCTAGGACCTCCGGGTCGGTCGAAGACGGCGCCACCGACGGCCTTCTCCAGCGCGGCGATCTGCTGGCTCACCGACGATTGGGTGTAGCCGAGCCGACCCGCCGCTCGCCCGAACGTTCCTTCCTCGGCGATGGCAGCCATGGTCCTCAGGTGGCGCAGCTCGACGTCAGCCATGCGTCACATAATAGCAATCAGCGATCATCTTGGTCGAAAGCAATCGTTTTTATTGATGTGCCGGCGAAGATCCTTCGTCGATGACCTCGAACTTCAGGCCGCGTTCTCGGAAGCGATGGCACCGTCCAGACGGGACCGCACCGCCCGGCGCCGTGTCCTCAGTGCAGGAGGAACTGCCGTACGGCCTGGTCGCCGGCGGCATTGCGGCCCTGTATCGAGTGACCCATGCCAGGGATGATCACTAATTTGCCACGCGGCATCCGGGCCGCTCGCTCCACCGCCCACTCCAGCGGCGTGGACAGATCCCGGTCCCCGTTGATCAGCAGCACCGGCATGGTCAGCCGGTCGTGCGGCGGCTGTGGGTTCACGCGCGCCGGCGGCCAGTGCCGGCAGCCCTGAACGACGCCGTTGCCGACGGCTGTCCGTGGCTCGAACGGCCACACCTGCTTGGCGGACAGATTCTGCTCCGCCGCGGCGAGGGCGGCGTCTCGTCGCCACAGCGGCGCCATCGAGTTCCCCCACGGCGCGCGGACGAGGTCAGCGCAGAGCGTCGCCACATGCAGTCCCGCACTGTACTGGGCGGGCGACGTTTCCTCCCCGCCCTGTATCGCCGCGATGGCCTGGTTGAGCGGCTCCGGTTCCCCTTGGGCGGCCAGGCGCAGGAGTGTCAGCACGGGAAAGTACCCCTCGCCGGTCAGCTTGGGATCGATGATGCTTGCGATCACGATCAGGTCGAAGACGCCGACGCCGTTGTCGTATCGACGCACGACGTCGGCGAGCGCCGCCGCCGGGTCGAATCCACAGTTCTGTTCCCGGCATGCCTGGCGCAGCATCCATCCGGTGCGATGCAGGCCGGCGACGTACAGCGGGTCGATGTCCAGCGGGACCACCGAGTCGAGCACCATCCGGCTTACCCGCCCGGGGAATGTCAGTCCGTAGTGTTGGGCTACGAACGTGCCATACGACACCCCGTCGAGCGTCCACCGCGAGACGTTGAGTGCCTGGCGCAGATCCTCAAGATCGGCGACGGTGTCGGCGGTCGTGTAATGGTGCCGGTTCCCTCCGAGCTGGCGCGCGCACTCGCGTACGGCCTCGGGTGAGGGTGGGGTGATGTCGGACGAGCCCACCTCAGCCTGCAGGCGCTCGCAGTCGATCGCACCCTCGCCGGTGCCCCGCTGGTCGATCATGACCATTCGGTAGTCGTTCAACAGATAGGAAACGCGCTGGCTGATCCGCGGGAGGAGGCCGACGCCTGGCTGCCCCGGACCGCCGCTGAGCATCAGCAGCGTGCCGCGCGGTGCGGCCGCGTTGTCCGCCACCGCGACCGGCAGCCGCAGCGTTCCCGGCGTGCGTCCGGTGCGGTCCCGCGGAACGGTGAGGTATGAACAGGTGAAGCTTGCGACGCCGGCACAGGGACGCGAGTCGGTGAGCTGCGGTCCGGAGCCGGCTGGCGTCGCCGTCACCGACCCCGCGGTCGCCTCGGCGAAGGCCATCTCGGCCGATGCGGGCTGCGAGGCCGGGCCGAGCATGGCGCAGACAACGCCGATCAAGACGATTCCGGCCCAGTGTCTTGCGCGAGGTGCTCGCATCTGACGCTCCTCCTGATCGACGAATTCGCAAGTCATGCTGCACCCGCCCGACCACGGCCGCGTTGAACATTGATGCGCGATTCAGCCCGGCGCGGCCAACATGCGCCGCACCTCACTGGGCAGGTGGCCGAGTTGCCGCCGCACCACCCGGGTCAGGTGCGCCTGGTCGGCAAAACCGTGCCGGGCGGCGAGCGTGCGCAGGTTACCCGCCCCGTCCTGCAGGTCAGAGAGCACCGCGCGGACCCGCAGGCGGTTGCGGTATGCGGTCAGGGTTTCGCCGGTGACCTGCCGGAACACCCGGCTCAGGTGATGTGGGGAGGTGCTCACCAGCGCAGCGAGCTCATCCAGCCCGACGGTGTACTGACCGGCCGCCAGCGCCTCACGGGCACGGTCAGCCAGCCGCCGGTGCGCCACCAAGGTCTCCCGACGGCGCGGCGTCCACGCGCCGTACACACCCACCGCACGGGACCCAGGTGCGGTCAGCAGCCGGTCAAGCAGACCATGCATCTGATCCACAACGGCGAACGCGTCCACACCTCGGCGAGACGCGGCGACCAGGGTCCGGTGCAACAGATCCAGATCGTCGTCCAGCGGCAGGCGGTGGACGGACAACCCCCACTCGCCCTCGCGCCCGGCCAGCACCTGCGAGGCGAACTCCACCGTGGTGAAAGTGTCACCGCAGCCCAACGGATGGGCCAACCGCAGCTCGTCCCCTGGGTGCGTGAACACCGCCGCGCCACAGTCCACAAACGACTCCTGACCGTTGACCCGGACAAGAAAAGCGCCGGAACGGATCAGCGTCAGCCGGTGCACGGACTCGTACGACGGCGGGGTGAAGCCCGTCCTGTCAAGACCGCACCGCCCCTCGAACACGTCCAGACCAGCGGCGTGCACCAGGCACCGTCCCGAGCCCGGTAGGCCGGCATACCTGGCAGAACACTTCTCACACAGCCCACCCGCGGCGCCCCTCGTCCCCATACTTCCCAGACGCCTGTCGTGCGCTTTCGAGTTGGCGCGGACGCGGACTTGCCGTGACGAAGGCTCAGGGTTCCTGGGTCAGCAGGGCGCGATAGCGCCAGCCTGGTCACTCGCGGTCGACGTAGGCGGCGGTCACGCGAGCAGATCGATGATCAGGGCGTCAGAGTTCATGGCGCGCTGATAGAGCCACCAGGTCAGCGCGAGGTCTTGCCAGGGCAGCCCAACGGGCGCGTAGACGCTGACCGCCTTGACACTGTGGGCTTGAAGGTCACCTCGAAGGACGTCACCCAGTGTCCCGGCGGCGGCGCTGGCGTCGAGGCGGGCGTTGCCGAGCGCGCCCGAGGTGACCGCCAGGTCGACATCGTCGACCACCACGCGTGCCGCCCTCAGCAGGTCGGCAGACAATTCCATCTTGCCCGGTTCGTCCGCGCCGAGCGTTGTGAGATGTTGTCCGAGTCGCACGTCACTGGCGTACAGCAATGGTTGACGGGACCAGGTAGCGAGCAGGACGACATCGGCCTCGGCCGCGACGGCGGCGGCATCCGCCACGACCCTTGTGGTGAACTCGGCCGCGCGTGTCGGGTCGATGTCACAGGCGACGATACGGCGCCATGAACGCAGCCGGCGCAGACCTGCCAATGCCCTGCTGGCCTGCGCGCCGGTCCCGACGAAGCCGAGTACGTCGGCGCCCGCATCGGCGAGCACGTGCGTCCCTAGCGCGGCGGACAGGCCGGTTCGCCACGACGTGACGGAGGCCGAGTCGGCCAGCGCCAGCAACTCACCGGACTGGATATCGTGCAGGCACACCACGCCGCGTAACGCTGGCGTGGCGTTTGGAAACTTGGCATTCACCTTCACGGTGTACGCCGGAATGCCAGGCAGCAGGCCCGGCATCAGACAGGTTGCGGCACCCGGACCGGGAAGGTCCGTACGAATCCGTAGTGGAGGCTCCTCCGGCGCCACGACGCGGAACCCCTCACGAAGGATCTCAAGCACCTGACCCACATCGATGAGGCTGTCCACACGCGAGCGGGGCAGGAGAACAGTCACCGGCCCAGTCTTTCAAGTTCGAGGAGACGGTGGTGTGACGAGGCCGGCTTCTGGACTACCCAAGGTCGTGATCTGCGAACGGTCATCCGGCGTATTGAGGCTCGCTGAGCCGGCGACGGAACTCGGCGTGGGCGGACTGGAATACGCCGTTGAGGCGCTCGATCTCGGCCTCGGTCGGCTCCCGCCGCAGCTCGACGTTGACCTGGAAGTCGTCGTCCGCGATCCTCACGTCGAGGCGTGCGAGCAGGTCTGCGGGCAGCCTGGTGATGACGAACTCCCGGAACGCGTCGGCGATCGTGTCCTGCAGGTCGCCGCACCCGCAGGTGCGGCCGTCAATGACCGCGCCGAGGTGGCTGCGGCCGACGATCGCGTCCGGGTGCACAGGGTCCAGGACTGCCAGGCCCTCCTCCAGGACCGTGCGAGCCTCCGGCAGTCGCCCCTCGTGCTGGAGGAACAGGCCGAGGGCGACGCCCGCCCGACCCACAGTCTCGTAATCAGCGCCGCGGCGCGCCTGGGCCACCGCCTCGGCCAGCCGCTGCTCCGCCGGGCCCGTCTGGCCGGCCTCCTGCAGGGCCAATCCCCAGTTACGCAGCACCTGACTTTGCAGCTCCGGACGACCGATGCGCTCCGCCCTGGCGTACGCCGACGCGTAGGTGAGCAGCGCCGCCTCGGCATCATCGGCCTCGCTCTGTGCCATCGCCAGGCCAAGCGACGCCATCAGCGCCTGCTCGGCGCGGCCCTGGCGGTCGTACGATGCCAGCACACGCTCGATCGCCTCGATCCGCCCGGACTGATCGCCAAGGTCCCGGCCGAGGTTCGCCAGGACGGACAGCGCGTTGAGCGTCGCTTGGTGGTCGAGGCCAAGCCGCGCCTCCAGGGCGGCAACCAGGGCGGTGAGCAGGTGCTTGGACGCTGGATCACTGTGATCGAGCCGTTGGATCACAGAGCCCGCGACCTGCTCGACGACCTCGTCGGGCAGCTGGCGCAGGTCCAGGAACAGCGGCTCGGCAGTGCCGCCGGCCTGCACGATCGCCGCTCGCAGCGCCAGCGCGGCGGCGACCCGCTCGTGCCCGTTGCGCCACAGGTTGTCCACCGCCTCGTCGACGACGTGCCGGGCCTGCCGCACATCGCCGCGCTGCAACAGCAGGTCCGCCAACGGTTCGAGACCAAACGCGTACCCGGCGTGCTCGCGGCCGTAGAAGGCGAGCCGCTCCTGGGCGCCCTGGCGCAGCTCCGCCTCGGCCTCGTCGAGTCGCCCGGCCATCCGCAGCGCCATGCCGAGGTTGAGCCGGTAGGTCAACCGGTCCTTGCGGGACTCGTAGTCCTGCGCCGGTGCGGAGGCGGCGTGGCGGTAGCACTCGATCGCGCGGTCGAGCTGGTCGCCATTGAGCAGCACGTTGCCGAGGTCGCATTGCGCCGAGGCCCAGGCCGAGCTGCCGCGACCATGCTTCGCCGTGACGGTCTGCAACTCGTGTGTCATGAGGTTCTCGGCATCGACCAAACGGCCCTCCCGCAACAGCGCGAAGGCCACCTCGATCGGCGTGGGGGATGTAGTCACGAACCGGGAGTCTACGAGCACGGTCTCTGACGATTCCAAAGCAGCTCTCGCCAGGCGCTCGACAAGACGAGCCGACCGTGGCCATGATCAAGCTTATGCGGTTGGAGCTGGCTACAACGGCCCCGGCAAGGACATGGTTGTCTTCGACCGAGCCATCTGACGTTCCTCGTCCCCCGCCGGCACCCAGGCTGCACCAGGGTGCTTTCGGCGTATGAAGGAGGTGAGAGGGCGCCGGGTACGGTACGGAGGCTCAGCGAGGGTGACGGCGGATGGTGCGACATGTCGATCTGGATGCGGCCGGCACTCTGGTGGCGGGTGGGCATCGTGTTGGCCGCGTGCTTCGGCCTGTCTTTCAACTCCAGTTCACTGGTCTACTTCACCATCCAGAGCAACCTGATCGTGATGGGCTACTTCGGTGGGACCGTCTACTGGATGATCCGCCGTGGTGATCCCGCGCCAGCGGCTCCCCGCTTGCGCGGCGCGGTGACCCTATGGATCATGATCACCGGCCTGGTGGCGCACATCCTGCTCAACCACGGTGCGAACCCGTTGCCCGGCCTGATCGGGGGCGGAGATCTGTTCGCGAACTGGGCCACCTTCGCCCTGCACTACCTCGTGCCCGGCATGGTCCTGCTGGACTGGCTGATCTTTCCGCCGCACCGTGTGGTGCCCTACGCCGACCTGCCCCTGTGGCTGCTGTATCCGCTGGGATACGCCCTGTTGGCGCTGGGCCGGGCGGCGGTCTATCCACAGTTCGCCACCCCGTACCCGTACTACTTCCTGGACCCGACCGAGCGCGGCTATGCCTGGGTATTTGGCCAGTTCGGCATCCTGACCGCCGAATTCGTCGCGCTTGGGATGATGTTGCTCGGGCTTGACCGGCTCGCCGCCAGACTTGGCCAACGTGCCCGGCGCGGCGACTCGGCATCAGACGCGGCCGAGCCGCCGACGCCCGTCCAGCCCGCGCGAGCGACCTCTGAGCCTTGACGGACGCTGCGCGGCGCAACGGGGTGCACGACGTCAGGGCGCCAACGCGGCCCGGACGGACCTCCCCGTACAACGGCTACGCTCCGCGTTCGAATCCTGCGCTGTCGGGAACGGAGTCGCGTCAGCGCAGATCGCGGAAGAAGGCGCGGATGTCAGCCGTCAACGTCTCAGGCTCCTCGAGCGCGGCGAAGTGGCCGCCCCGATCCACGTCGACCCAGCGCACGATGGTGTTCTCTGCTTCGGCGTACCGGCGGATGCCGACGTCGTGGGCGAAGACGATCGCCGCCGTGGGCACCCCCGAGTTCGCCTTCGACTGGCCCCAGGCGAACTCCTGCGCGTAACCGACGTATCCCGCCGAGCCGGCCGTGCCGGTCAGCCAGTAGATCATGACGTTGGTGATCAGCCGATCCCGGTCGATGACCTTGTCGGGGAGCACGTCGCGCGGGTGGGTCCACTCCCGGAACTTGTCCATGATCCAAGCCAGCTGCCCGACCGGAGAGTCGGCCAGCCCGTACGCCAGGGTCTGCGGCCGGGTGGACTGGATCGCGATGTAACCAGACTCCTCCCGCATGAACGCCTCCACCCGTCGGACCCGGTCGCGCTCGACGTCGGACAGGCTGGCCAACTCCTCCTCGGACAGCGGCAGCGGCGGGAGCATGCCCGGGCCGCCGTTGACGTGAACGCCGGCGACCCGATCCGGCGCCACGCGGCCTAGCTGCGGGCTCACCACCGCCCCGATGTCGCCGCCCTGCGCGCCGTACCGCTCGTACCCGAGCCGGCGCATCAACTCCGCCCACGCACGGGCGATCCGCGCCGTGTCCCAACCGGCCTCCGCCGTTGGCCCGGAGAAACCGAACCCGGGCAGCGACGGTATGACCACATGGAAGGCGTCGGCAGGATCGTCGGGGTCGGTCAAGGGCCCGATCAGATCGAGGAACTCCACCACCGACCCCGGCCAGCCGTGCGTGAGCACCAGCGGGAAGGCGTCGGCGTGTGGCGACCGTACATGGAGAAAGTGGATACGCTGGCCGTCGATGATGGTGGTGAACTGCGGGTACTGGTTCAGCTGCGCCTCGGCAGCGCGCCAGTCGTAGCCGGTGCGCCAGTAGTGGACCAGATCACGCAGCCACGCGGTCGGTACGCCGGTCGACCAATCGTCGCCCGGGAGCGCGTCGGGCCAACGAGTATTGTCGAGCCGGCGACTCAGATCCTCGAGGTCCTCTTGCGGCACCGCGACGCGGAACGGGGTGATCTCGGAATTGCTCATGGCGTTCGCCTTTCGTGAACCAGCCAGCGGTCCGACGCTAGAGGGCCGCGCTTTCACGGCACTTTCGGATCGCTCACGTCCACGGGTGGTGGCGAAGTACGACAGCGTCGCGACACGTAGCCCCAGCCGCTGCTTGCCGAACCGGAGAATGGGCGCCGTCCGCCAGGTGGCTCCGTCATCGGCCGGTCACCTTCGTCGCCTATTACGCGGCTCGTTCGACCGCCTGCTCGCGGCCGCATCGTGGGTCAGGGGTTGAGTACCTGCCATTTCTGGTTGTCGCCGCCCCAACAGTTCCAGAGCTGCGCCTTGAGGGTGCTGGTGTTCACGTCCAGGCAGAGGCCCGACTGGGCGCCGCGTATGGTGCCGTCGGCGCCGATCGTCCACCGCTGGTTGGCGCCGCCGTTGCACGTGTAAGTGCCGGCCACGGTGCCGTTCGTGGTTCCCGCGTTGTATGCGTCGAGGCATTTCTGGCCCGCGAGGGCGGTGAGCTGTCCACCAGCCGTCGAGGTCCACCGCTGGGCGGCCGTGTTGGTGCAGGCGTACACCTGGACTTGGACGTTGGCCGTCGTGGCGCCCGGGATGTCCAGGCAGCGTCCGGTGCCGACGCTACGCAACAAGCTGGTCGAGCCTGGGCTGGTGCCCTCCCCCAAACCCCAGCCGTACCTGAGGCGGTCGAGACCGCTGGCGTTGGGTGTGCTCAGGGTGAGGTTGGTGCCAGTGCCGTGCAACTTCTGCATGGAGTACTAGTCGTCGCTCTGGCCGGCGGTGATCTTGCCACCCAGGCCCGGCCAGTAGATCGAGCCGATCCGCAGCTCCCGGAGCACCGTCGTGGTCGCGCGGAAGTAGCGCACGAAGTTGTCCGAGCTGGCGGCGTCGTGGTAGTTGAGTCCGGTGTCCATCGGCGCGCCGAACTCGTCCATGACCGTGCGCTCGGCGCAGGAGCCGATCGCGTCCCGCAGGTACGCCACCCACTGGTCGTAGTTCTTCGCGCCGCTGAAGAAGGTGTAGTGGTGAAGGGACAGGAACGTCCCGTCAAGGCGCCGGTCGGCGCACATCGACTTGATGTCGGTATTGAGGCCGGCACCGCTGACGAAAATGCGGTTCCGCGGGATCGACGGTCGGCTGCTGATCCACGTGCTGACCACGTTCGCCCAGTCGCTGGCGCTATGCCCGCCAGGCTCGTTCATCGGCTCGAAGTAGACCAGGCCGTTGGTGCCGTACCGGGCGAGCACGGTATTCCACATGTTGTTGAAGGCGGTCGTATTGACGATCCGGCCGCCGCTGGCGGCCACGCCGTCGTCCCAGTAGGAGAGGACGACCTTGAAACCCTTCGCTGTGGCCGCGTCGATGGCGCCGGTGTAGGCGTTCCACCAGTTCGTACCGACGGTGTAAGTGTTGATCGGGAGCCGGACGGTGTTGGCGCCCAGGTTGTTCTGAAAGCCGGTGTAGACCGCGTCGGCTTTGGCCAGGACCGTCGCGTAGCTGTCGGAGCTGTCCAATCCGTGCAGGACCAGGGGTCCGCGATGGAAGTTGTCGCCCAGCCGGCCCCAGTTGACACCGCGGAACTGGGTGGTGTCCGCGGCGGCCGGCGAGGCGCCTCCGAGCATGGCGACCGGCACCACGCCGAGAGCGGCCATAGCACAGACGAGTGCTCGGGCCAGGTAGCGTCCAGGGCGGGAGTGGGACATGATGAAAAGTCCTTTCGTGGTTCGCCCGTCCAAACCAGCTGGCGATGCACGGGGGCATGCTGAATCCGCTAAGGGCGCGCGCGCCGACGCGCCGATGCCGTAACCGGATCTGCTGGCTGGATGCCATTCCGGCAGGCCGCTACTGCCGAGCCGGGCAACAAGCTAGGAACAAGTGGGAGCCGATGGCTGCCGCGCCGTCGGATTCACATCGACAACCCTGATGGTCTGCGACGAGAGTAAGGGAATTCGGCCCTGCGTGTCCATACTTCTATCCGAAGCGGCCGCGCTTTCGCTCAAAGCCGCAATGGCAATCGACGGCCCGAGCGGCGCATTGTCTTGTGGATTTGTGTTATGTCACCTGGTGCGATTTGGTCGCGTTTCCTCTAACCCAACAGCGCCCGGCTGAATATGACGGCGACGGGGAGTGGCCCACATGGCCTGGACGCCGCGCGCCGACGCCAGTACCCCGCGGCGGCCGAAGACCTGTGGCTGCTTACGGCGGTCACCGCGGGAGCGGCAGGTCGACCCACGGCTCGGGCGGCCGCAGGGGCCGAAAGTTTCGGGCCCAAGGCCGAGGCTCCGATCTCTTGATCCGTCCGCAGTCCTCCGTAGCGCGCAGTCGTTGACGGGCAATACGGCACTGAGTATGGTCATACGTCACACGACTGGATCGGTATCGATAGTTTTCCGGAACCCGCTTGGCAGGGGTGAAGGCGATCTCGACGGGGCCAAGCCTCCGCCTGGCTCCACGTGGAGAAGTCATCACCGCCGCCACGCCGGTGACGGCCCGGCCTTGGATCGACATCCATTCGCCGCGATCGCTCCCGACCGCCGCACCGCCTGGAGGGCCGAGTGAAGCGCGTCATCACCCCCGCAGCCATCCTCGCCACAGCTGTGCTGTTGGTCGCCGGCTGTACGCCGGGATCGAACAGCGACTCCGGATCATCCGACTCGAAGACCTTCGAGTTCTGGTCATTCACCGGGATCAACCAGAAGGCCGCCGTCGACACCTACACCAAGGCGCATCCCGACGTGCGTGTCAAGCTCACCGAGGTGGGCAGCACCAGCGAGACGGCCCAGGCGCTCACCACCGCACTGGCCGGCGGCAAGGTGCCCGACCTCGTGCTGATCCAGGGTGACGACCTGCCGAAGTTCATGCAGTCACCGGAGAACTTCGTCGACCTGGCCACGCTGGGTGCCGACCAGAAGAAGGGCGACTACCTCGACTGGGTGATGAAACAGTCGATGACCGAGGACGGCAAGATCATTGGGATCCCGACGGATGTCGGCGGCATGGCGATGGTGTACCGCACGGACCTGTTCAAGGCCGCCGGTCTGCCCACCGATCGGGAGCAGGTGTCCAAGCTGTGGCCTACCTGGGACGCGCTCCTGGATGTCGGCAGAAGGTACGTCCAGGCGACCGGCAAGCCATTCCTGGACAACGTCCCGACGAGCGTCTTCTTCCAGGCGGTCAACCAGGGGTCGGAGCGCTACTACGGCCCGGACCGCAAGCTGTCGTACGACAAGAACCCACAGGTCAAAGCCGCGTTCGACCTGGCGCTGAAGGTCCACGCGGCGGGTATCACCGCCAAGCAGGCCTCGTGGTCGACCGGCTGGACCGCGGGCATGGGAAAGGGTGACTTCGCGGCCGTGTCCGCGCCGTCGTGGATGCTCCACGCGATCAAGACCAACGCCCCCGGTACGGCCGGCAAGTGGGACGTCGCCACGATCCCCGGTGGCTCGGGAAACTGGGGCGGCAGCTACCTCGCCATCCCCAAGCGCGCGAAGAACGCGAAGGCAGCCTGGGACTACATCGCCGAGATGCAGTCTCCGGCCGGCCAGCTCGCGCACTTCCTGCAGCAGGGGTCGTTGCCGACGACGCCGTCGGTCTACTCGGACCCGCAGCTCCTCGCGAAGACCGACCCGTTCTTCTCCAACGCGCCGATCGGCAAGATCTACACCGACTCCGTGGTGGGTATCAAGCCGTTCTACATCGGTCCGGATGACCCCACCATCGGCATCGAGCTGCTCAACGCCCTCACCAGTGTCGAACAGGGCAAGGTCGCACCGGACCAGGCGTGGAGCACCGCGCTGACCAACGTCAAGAACGCCCTACGTGGCTGAACGGACGACTGACGCGCGGCGGCTGGGCTGGCCCGGCCGCCGCGCGGCGAGAAGGTGACCGCTGTGACCACCGTGTTGAGACCGGCCACGGCCGCTAAGGCCACCGGGCAGCCAACCCGGCAACGCCGCATTCAGCTGGGCGTGCGCGAGCGACTGGCGCCCTACGCGTACATCGCGCCGTTCTTCCTGCTCTTCTTCATCTTTGGCCTCTTCCCGCTGCTGTTCACGTTCTACGTCGCGCTGTTCGACTGGGACCCCATCGGTGAGCGCCACTACGTGGGTCTGGCCAACTTTTCCGAGCTCGTCGATGACCCGCGGTTCTGGGGCGCGCTACGCAACACGTTCAGCATCTGGCTGCTGTCGACGGTGCCGCAGTTGCTGCTCGCGCTCGGCATGGCGCACGTGCTCAACCACGTACGGCTGCGGGCGGCCACATTGTTCCGGATGTCGGTGCTCGTCCCCTACGTCACCTCCGTGGCGGCGACGACCATCGTCTTCGCCCAGCTCTTCGACCGCGACTACGGCATGCTCAACTGGTTCATCGGGTTGCTCGGTTTCGAGCACATCGACTTCACGGCGTCGGTGTGGGGCAGCCACATCATGATCGCCACGATGGTCGCCTGGCGGTGGACGGGATACAACACCTTGCTGTATCTCGCCTCGCTTCAATCAGTGCCCCGCGATCTGTACGAGGCCGCCGCCGTGGACGGCGCCAACGGCTGGAAGCAGTTTCGCCACATCACCATCCCCGCCCTGCGGCCGATCATCGTGTTCACCGTCATCACGTCGACGATCGGCGGACTGCAGATCTTCACCGAGCCGCTGCTGGCCAATCCCGTGGGCGGACTGACGTGCGGGGCGGCACGGCAGTGCCAGACCCTCACCCTCTTCCTGTACGAGCAGGGCTTCGGCCGCTTCAGCTTCGGCTACGGCGCAGCCGTCGGCGTCGCGCTCTTCGTCATCGTCGTGATCGTCGCCGCGATCAACTACCTGCTGGTCACCCGCATCCGCTCGGAGCGCCCATGAACCCCACACCTTCGACCACCGGGCGGGCGACCCGCGGCCGGCGCAGCGTCAACCGGCTCCCGTTCTGGGTGTACGCGCTGCTCGGCGTCATGGTGTTTGTCAGCGTCTTCCCGCTCTACTGGATGTTCGTGGTGTCCACGACGGACTCGGCCACCGCGTTCAGCCTCCCACCGCGCGTCGTGCCCGGCGGCAACTTCCTGCGCCTGGCCGGCCTGGTCTTCGACATCGTGCCGTTCGTGCAGGCGCTCCTCAACAGCCTCATCATCGCCACCGTGATCGGCGTAGGCCAGGCGGGGCTGTGCGCGTTGGCCGGCTTCGCCTTCGCCAAGCTGTCCTTCCCAGGCCGCAACACGCTGTTCCTCATCGTCGTGCTGACCATGACCGTACCGGCGCAGCTGGCCGTCATCCCGCAGTACCTGATCATGTCGAAGCTGGGTTGGGTGGACACGCTTCAGGCGGTGATCGTCCCCGGGCTGGTGACTGCCTTCGGCATCTTCTGGATGCGTCAGCACATCAGCAGCACCATCGACGACGAGCTGATGCACGCCGCCCGCGTGGACGGCGCGACCACCTGGCAGATCTTCTGGCGTATCGCCTTTCCCCTGGTCCGTCCGGCGGCACTCGTCCTGGGACTGTTCGGGTTCGTCAACGCCTGGAACGACTTCCTGTGGCCGTTCATCGTGCTGAAGTCCCCGGAACGGTACACGGTCCAGATCGCCATCAAGGCGCTGCAGAACAGCCGGGACATCGATCTGGGCCTGGCTATGTCCGGTTCGTTCCTGGCCACGCTGCCGCTGCTCGTGTTGTTCGTCTTCGTCGGGCGGCGCCTGGTGCAGGGAATCATGGAAGGTGCGTTCAAGGGTTGACGAACTCCCCGGGTTCCCCAACGCACCCCACAGTCGACATAGACTAGCATCATTGTATGACGTGTGACGTCAGGTGTCAGCAGTATTCGCCGGCCTGGGCAACCGACACGGCTTCTGGTCCCCGACATTCGTCTGCTCCAACCGGTCCCTCATAAGGAGAAGCACGCATGAACGACGCCCCCGCCCACCGCAGGAGCCGCAGACGCGGCCGCACCATGCTCCTCGGCGGCGCCTGTGCCCTGGCGCTGGTCCTCGCCGGAGTGGTCATTACGGGCACCGCCCACGCCCAACCCGTGACCACGAACTCGACCGGCACCCACAACGGCTACTTCTACTCGTTCTGGAAAGACAGCGGCAACGTCTCCATGACCATGGGTAACGGCGGCCAGTACAGCACCCAGTGGAGCAACGTCAACAACTTCGTCGCCGGCAAGGGCTGGAACCCGGGCGGCCGCCGGACCGTAACCTACTCCGGCACCTTCAACCCGAACGGCAACTCGTACCTGACCCTCTACGGGTGGACGAGGAACCCGCTCGTCGAGTACTACATCGTCGACAGTTGGGGCAGCTGGCGGCCACCCGGCTCCGGCCACATGGGCACGGTCACCAGCGACGGCGGCACCTACGACATCTACCGCACGCAGCGCGTCAACCAGCCCTCCATCGAGGGCACCCGAACGTTCTACCAGTACTGGAGCGTGCGGCAGTCCAAGAGGGTGGGCGGCACCATCAACGCCGGCACTCACTTCGACGCCTGGGCCAGCAGGGGCATGAACCTGGGCAGCCACGACTACCAGATCATGGCGACCGAGGGTTACCAGAGCAGCGGCAGCTCCAACATCACCGTGGGCGGCTCCAACCCAGGCCCCACCACCAACCCCGGCGGCGGTAGCGGCCAGATGATCGTGGGCAGCGGCTCCGGTCGGTGTATCGACGTACCCAACTCGAGCACGACCAACGGCACCCAGGTGCAGTTGTACGACTGCTGGGGCGGCTCGAACCAGCGGTTCACCTACACATCGAGCAAACAGTTGATGGTGTCCGGAAACAAGTGCCTGGACGCCTCGGGTCAGGGCACGAGCAACGGCACGGCAGTGATCATCTGGGACTGCAGCGGGCAGCCCAACCAGCAATGGAACGTCAACTCCAACGGCTCGATCACGGGAGTGCAGTCAGGGCTGTGCCTCGACGCCGGTGGTTCCGGTAACGGAACGAAGATCCAACTGTATGGCTGCTGGAACGGATCAAACCAGCAGTGGAGCCTCCGCAACTGACAAGCCTCGGGGGCCAGGCACTGATGGGCCTGGCCCCCATTCAGGTGCTGCCGGGCTCCAACGACACCAGGCCGTTCTTGTAGGCCAGGACGACAAGTCCGCCGGCACCAGGGTCAGCGCGACCAGGACGGCAACCACCACGGCCGCGACAGCGGCCAGCCCCATCTTGGTCAGCATCGGAATGCCGATCACCGTCTCTGATTCGAGAGTGAGCAGCCATGAAGCAGTGACATTGTGACCTTAGGCGCTTCTGCATTCTCGAAGATTTATCGACAGCCATCATTGACAGATGAGCTGCCACATGCCTTCACTCGCGTTGCGCGCAGTGTGACGATTGCACGGCAGCAAACTGAAAGGAACAGTACGTGAAGTCAGTCGCTTCCACCGCTGGAAGGTCGCTGCTCGCAGCCGCGGTGTTCGCCGCCGCCGCACTGACAGCCACATTGACAAGTCAAATACCGGCTAGAGCCGCGACCCAGGCGACCTACTATGTCGCTCCCGACGGCAACGACGCCAACCCTGGAACGATCACCTCCCCGTTTAGAACCCTGCAACGCGCGCGGGACGTCGTTCGCACGATCAACGCGAACATGACAGGCGACATCTACGTATATCTTCGGGGTGGAAGCTATCCGGTAAGCAGCACGATCGAACTCGGCTCGAGCGATTCTGGCACGAACGGTTACCGAGTCATATATGCCGCACACGCCAATGAGACGCCAGTCCTCGAAGGCGGCGTTCAGGTGACCGGTTGGACCCAGCACAGCGGCAACATCTGGAAAGCCCCGCTCGACCGCGCCAACAAGCTGCGTGCCCTCTATGTCAACGACAAGCGGGCGTACATGGCCACGAAAACGATCAACTCGGCGGGATGCCACGGCACCTACAACATCACAGCGGGGCAGGCCGCGTGGGCCTGGGAGTCAGGCTCACAATGCGAAGGCGCCAGATACAGCCTGTCCGACTTTCCCGCCATCGCGCGCAACCAGGATGACATCGAGATCGAAACGGCGACCACCTGGACCACCGCCATCGTGGGAGTCCGCCAGGTGACCACAACAGCCGATGGCGCGAACCGCGTCGCGCTGTTCCAGCAACCGGGCGCCGCTATCGCCCAGGGCGCGTACAACGGCAACGCTCAGGTCGGCGGAAGCCACAAGGTCATGAACGCCTACGAGTTCCTGGACACGGCGGGCGAGTTCTTCTTCGACAAGACCAGCCGGACGTTGTACTACTACAAGGCCAACTCGGAGAACATGACGACCGCAACGGTCCTCGCGCCGAACAACGTGTCTACCGTGCTGCGGATCGCGGGCACCTCGACCAGCGGCCACGCCCGTAACATCACGATCTCCGGCCTCACCGTGCAGCACTCCGACTGGAACCTGTTCAATGTGGCCGGCTCCGCGTTCAAGCAGGCCCAGCAGGGCAACCTGGGCGCCCAGGCATACGCGAAGGGCAACTTCCACGTATACTACTATCGCAATGTCGACGTCACTCCCGGCATAATCCAGATCGAAAACGCCGATGGGATAATCCTGCAGCGTAACCGGATCCAGCACACCGGCGCCGACGGGATCAACATGGTCAACGACGTGCAGAGCACGCAGTTGATCGGTAACTACACCAACGATATCGCCGGATCCGCAATCACCGTCGGACATCCGCAGCACGTCTATATCGGCGACCACACGTCGACCAATCGGGAGAAGTACCCCGCTCAGGTCGAGGGGCTGCCCAAAAACATCACGATCAAGAACAACTACCTCTACGACAGTGCCGTGCTATTCAACGGACACAGTCCAATCTCGGCATACTTCGCCGACACCGTCACGATTCAACGAAATCGGATCGAGAAGACCCCGTGGTCGGGAATCACGCTCGGATGGGGTTGGTGGAACTTCGACGGGTCATCGGGCTCGATCGCGCCCAACAGGCCGACTACGACGGCGCGAAACAACAACATCAGCTACAACCACATCATCGACACGGTGCAGCGGCTCAGCGACACGGCGCCCATCTACACGTTGGGCAGCCAGCCGGGCACCACAATCCACGACAACTATCTCCAGGGCGTCCCGGCCGGCCACAAGTACGGACTTCACCCGGACGAAGGCTCCGCATACATGACCTTCCGCGACAACGTCCTGAGCGTGGACAAGGATGTCACGTGGCTCATCAACTCCGACGACTTCGGGCGCAAGCATGATCTGAGCATCACGCAAATCTACGGCCCTATCAACAAGGTCTCCAACAAGAACCTGCCGAACAGCACCATACACGATATTCTCGTCTCCTCCGACTATGTTTGGCCGGCGGCGGCATACGGTATCGCCGTGAACTCGGGGCTTGAGGACGCATATCGGGACATCATCCCGCAGAGCAAGCTCTCCCTGCCCGACTATGTGCTACCGGCAAGCACGTTCGTCGGCAGCCAGAGCGCGTCGATTCCGGTCCGAGGCACCGGCGACGCGACCAAGACGATCTGGCTGGCCCCCACCGGCACCACCGCCTTCGCCGCCGGCGCGACGATGACCAGGGCGGACGGCACCGCCACGTCCATAGCTGTTCCGACGGCGCGGGGCGACTATCGGCTCTACATCGTCGACGCTCAAGGCAATCGGTCAGCCGAGTCCAGGTCGCTCGTCAGGCAGCAAAGCGGCGGCGGTCAGCAGAACGGCCAGATCGTGGGCGGCCAGTCCGGCCGCTGTGTCGAGGTGCCCAACTCCACGACCACCAACGGCACTCAGGTGCAGCTGCGCGACTGCTCCGGCGGCACGAACCAGCGGTGGACCTACACCGCCAGCAAGCAGCTGACCGTGTACGGCAACAAGTGCTTGGACGCGTATGGCGCGGGCACGAGCAACGGCACCGTGGTCGCTATATGGGACTGCCACAGCGGCCTCAACCAGCAGTGGAACGTCAACGCCAACGGCACCATCACCAGCGTCCAATCCGGACTGTGCGTGGACGCGAATGGCGCCGCTACCGCCAACGGCACGAAGATCATCCTTTGGTCGTGCAACGGCGGCGCGAACCAGCAATGGAGCCTGCGCAACTGACCAGCCACGCCCTGGGCCCGGTCGCCCCCTGCCCGGTCCCCCAGCCAGCCGGCCCTCCACGGCACGCCCAGCCGTGGAGGGCCGGCTCGCCTTCGACCGTAGGCGCCGCGGGCGCTATTCCTGGGCCTTGCCGCCGGTGATGCGGGAAACGACGAGCGCGATGAGGATGATCGCGCCGTTGAGGGCGCCGATCCATTGCGCCGGTACGCCAGCGAGCGTCAACACATTCTGGATCATGAAGAGCAACAGGATCCCGGTGAAGGCGCCGAACATCGTCCCCCTGCCGCCGTTGAGGCTGACGCCCCCGATGACCGCGGCGGCGAAGACGGTGAAGATGGCTCCGTTGCCCTGCGACGCCGCGACGGACGCCAGCCGGCCGGAGAGCAACAGGCCGCCGAGCGCAGCGAGGACGCTGGCAGCGATCAAGGCGATCCACAGCACCCGGTCGGTGCGGATGCCGGCTGCTCTGGCCGCGTCGACGTTGCCGCCGATCGCGTACAGGGATCGCCCGAACCCCGTGTAGCCGAGCAGGACGATGCCGGCCGCGAAGAGTGCGACACAGATCCATATCGAGGCGGGGATGCCGAGCCAGACGGCGGTGCCGAGGTACATCATCGACTCGGGCAGGTTGAAGAAGGTCTGGCCTCCGGAGACGCCGGTCAACAGTCCACGTAGGACAATGAGCATGCCCAGGGTCACGATGAACCCGTGCAGCCCGAACCGCACGATCAGCGCCGCGTTGGCGATGCCGACAAGCGCGCCGACGGCCAGCGTGATCGGTATCGCCCAGGCGCCGGACAGCAGACCGGTACCATGGCCGGCGCCGACCGCGACCGTCATCCACGCGGCGACGCCCGGGGCAAGGCCGAAGGTGGATTCCAGTGATAGGTCCATCTTGCCCGCGACGAGCACGATGGTCTGGGCCAGGACGAGCAGGGCGATCTCGGACATCGTCTGCCCGATGTTGATGAGATTGTCCGGCTGCAGGAAGACCGGGTTGATGATCTGCCCGACGACGGCGATGAGCGCGATCGCTGGGACCAGGGCCAGGTCCCGCAATCGTGCGATGGCGAGTTTTCCGACCGTCCGGCGAGGTGGGGGCCCGGCCGCGACGGTGGAGCCGTCAGCGGCCACGGTCCCGGCAGTCATGGTCTTAGGCATCGACGGTCAGTCCTTCCATTGCCGCCACAAGATCGTGGTCACGCCAGCCGCTTGGCATCTCCCCGACGATCCCGCCCTGGAACATCACCAGGACGCGATCGCAGACGCGCAGGTCGTCGAGCTCGTCGGAGGCCACGATCACGCCCGTGCCGGCGGCCGCGACCTGGTCGACCTTGTCCAGAAGGAACTCTTTCGACCGCACGTCCACGCCCGCGGTGGGCGTGATGAGGACGAGAACCTTGGGGTCGTTGGCGAGGGCACGTGCCATGACCACCTTTTGCTGATTGCCGCCGGAGAGACCGGCGACCGGCAGGTCCGATCCGGAGGTCTTGATCGCCAGGGCGTCGATCAGCGTGCCGGCGATGACGTCACGGCGCCGGGTGCTGAGGAATCCGGCCGTCCCGAGCCGCTCCGGGATCGTCATGGTGGCGTTGTCGGCGATCGACATGCCGGCGACCAGGCCCTGACGATGGCGGTCCTGGGGCACGAACCCGACACCGCAGGCGAGGGCGGCGCCGACGTTGCCGGCACGCGGGGTGCGGCCGTCCACAGTGATCGTTCCGGCGTCAGGGGCACGGAGTCCGACGATGGTCTCTGCCACCTCGGTCTTGCCGCTACCGCCGGCCCCGGCCAGACCGACTATTTCTCCGGCGCGGACCTGGAAGGTGACGTCCTCGTAGACTCCGTCCAGGCGAAGCCCGGCGACGTCGAGAACCTCGCCCACGTCGCCGGTCGGCGCCGTTCGCGACCGTGGGACATCGAGGGCGGTGGCCTCGCCGGTCATGGCGGCGACAAGCTCGCCGCGCGGAAGGTCGGCGACCGGCGCGGTGACGATGTGGCGGGCATCGCGGAAGACGGTCACCATGTCGCAGATCTCGTAGATCTCCTGTAGGTGGTGGCTGATGAACAGGAAGGTGACGCCCTGGGTTTGCAGGTCGCGGATGTGGTCGAAGAGCCTGGCGATCGCCCCGGCGTCGAGCTGGGCGGTCGGTTCGTCGAGGATGATGAACCTGGCGCCGAACGACAGCGCCCGCGCGATCTCCACGAACTGGCGCTGCTCGACGCTCAGGTCCTTCGCCTTGGCGTCGACGTCGACCTCCACGGACCAGACGGCCAGCAGGTCTCGGGCACGCTGCCGCAGCGACCGCCAGCTAATTAGCCCACCGCGGCCCCGGTCGTACCGGTTGAGCAGGAGGTTCTCGGCCACAGTGAGCTGCGGGATGATGGTGGACTTCTGGTACACGCAGGCCACGTGTCGCCGCCACGCGTCCCGGTCGGACAGGCGTGGCGCCGCCGCGCAGGCGAACAGCACCTGGCCCGTGTCGGGTGCTTGCAGTCCGGTCAGGATCGACACGAGAGTGGATTTGCCGGCGCCGTTCCGGCCGACGAGGGCGTGGGTCTCCCCCGGCAGGACGCGGATGTGGGCCCGGTCGAGTGCCATCGTCGAGCCGTACCGCTTGGTGATGTCGATCGCCTCCGCCACGGGCGGGCCCGACAGGGCCCGCCCGTCGCCGTTCTGGGCCGGCGAAGAGCGTATCGATGACGTCTCGTTGCCGCTCATGTGCCCGTGTTCTCCTCTGTGGCCGGTCAGCCGATGTTGTTGCCCCACAGGGACTTGTCGTCCGGTTTGAGGCTCGCCACGCCGCCGTAGCTTCCGCCGTCGGCGGTGACGAGCGGGGCGGAGAGCTGGTCCTCGAGCACTCCGTCGCGTACCTGGATGATCGTGCTGTCGTGGTCGGTCGGTCCGGGCTGGAACGTCTTGCCTTCGATCGCGGCCTTGACGTAGTAGAGCGCGTACTTGGCGTACAGATCCGCAGGCTGGGACACCGTGGCGTCGATGTTGCCGGCCGCGATGTCCTGCAACTCCTTGGGGATGCCGTCGTTGGAGACGACGAAGACATGCTTCGGATCATCCGGCGCGGTGAGCAGGCCACGCTGCTTCAGCAGTTGCAGGGTGCCGGCCAGCGCGAAGCTGGACTGCATGTAGACGCCCTTGATGTCCGGGTGCTCGGTCAGCCGGATCTGTAGTTTCTGCGAGGCGATCGCGCCGTCCCAGTTCGTGGCCTCGCCGAAGACCGTGATGCCGGGGTAGTTCTTCTTCATGCAGTCGTTGAACGCCTCAGTGCGGTCACGGCCGTTGATGGAGGCCAGGTCACCCTGCAGCATGACCACCTTGCCGGCTCCCTTGAGCTTGGTGCCGAGGAACTGGCACGCCTTCTCGCCGTAGGCGCGGTTGTCGGCGCGCACGACCATGAACACCTCGCCTTGATCGGGGCGCGTGTCGATCGTTACCACCGGGATTTTCTTGGTAGCCAGGGTCTGCAGCGTGGGGGCGATGGCGGCGGTGTCCTGCGGTGCCATGGCGATGCCCTTGACCCCTTGGCTGATGAACGACTGCACGTTCGAGGTCAGCTTCGCCACGTCGTTTTGGGAGTTGGTGGTCTTCAGGTCCAACCCGAGCTCGTTGGCGAACTGGGGCGTGTACTTGATGTAGGAGTTCCAGAAGTCGGTATCCGACCGCGGGTAGTCGACGCCGACCACCGGGGCCTTGGTGCCGCCGGTTCCGGAGGCTGAGTCGTCGCCGCCGCACGCGCTCAGCAGTGCGGCGGCGGACATCAGGACTGCCGCTGTCGCGGCGATGCTTCTCAGGTTCATCACGACTCCTGTGTGGAAGGTGCCCGAACGTGAAGGTCAGCTCTCAAGATTCCACTGTGGACCGTCTGGGTACGTGTACGCGGCCACCGATCCCGGGTGCATACGGGCGCCAATTCCCGGTCTCTCGGGCGCGACGTAGCATCCGTCTCGAATGGCCACCGGATCGACGAAGTGCTGATGCAGGTGGTCGACGTACTCGATGACCCGCCCCTCGGTGCTGCCGCTGACCGCCACGTAATCGAACATCGCCAGGTGCTGCACCATCTCGCAGAGCCCGACGCCACCCGCGTGCGGGCAGACCGGTACGCCGAACTTGGCGGCCAAGAGCAGGATGGCGATGTTCTCGTTCACCCCGGCCACGCGGGTGGCGTCCAGTTGCAGTACGTCGATCGCCCTCGCCTGTAGCAGTTGTTTGAACATGACCTGGTTGTGGCAGTGTTCGCCGGTGGCGACTTTGATCGGCGTGACGGCTTGGCGGATGGCGGCGTGACCGAGCACGTCGTCGGGCGAGGTCGGTTCCTCGATCCAGTAAGGGTCGTACGGTGCCAGCCACTTCAGCCAGGTGATCGCCTGCTCGACGCCCCATGCCTGGTTGGCGTCGATCGCGATCCGGGTATCGGCACCCACCGCCTCGCGGGCCAGGGCCACTCGCCGCACGTCAGCGCTGTTGTCGGCGCCGACTTTCAGCTTTATCAGGCCAAATCCGTCGGCGACCGCTTCCTTGGCCAGCCGGACGAGTTTCTCGTCGGTGTAGCCCAACCAGCCGGGTGTGGTGGTGTATGCCGGGTAGCCGCGCGCCAGCAGGTCCTTCTGCCGCCGCTCCCGCCCGGGTTGCGCCCGCCGCAGGATGTCCAGCGCCTCCTCCGGGGTGAGCGCGTCGCGCAGGTACCGGAAGTCGACGAGGCTGACCAGTTGCTTCGGGGACATCTCGGCCAGCAGCCGCCACAACGGCTTGCCCTCCCGGCGTGCGTACAGGTCCCAGGCCGCGTTGACGATCGCACCAGCGGCCATGTGGATGGCCCCCTTGTGCGGGCCGAGCCAGCGCAACTGGCTGTCGCCGGTCAGTCGCTCGGAGAACGCTCGCAGGTCGCCCAGCACCTCGGCGACAGGCATCCCCACCACCAACGGCGCCAGCGCACGAATCGCGGTGACCTGGACGTCGTTGCCGCGCCCGACGGTAAAGGCGAGCCCGAAGCCTTCCGCGCCACCGCTGGTGCGGATCGTCACGTACGCCGCCGAGTAGTCCGGCTCCGGGTTCATCGCATCTGACCCGTCCAGTTCGCGGGAGGTGGGGAAGCGGACGTCGATCGCGTCCACCGCGGCGATCACCTCGGACATCTCGACCTCTCCGGAGCCTTGTTGTCAGGTCGTGCCGATATGGCCTGTGCCATGGGATGTCTTTATAGCCGCCGGACCGACGTCCGTCTAGACACAGGTTTGGAGATATGGCGGTCTAGCCGCATTTTCACGCTCATCGCCCTCGTCGGTCGATAGGCAACGCGCGCCCGAAGGTTCCGAGACATGGGATCACCTGCTAGGGTAAGGTCCGCGCAACACACCCCACCCCGCTGGCCGCGCACCTGCGGGGCGAGTCCCAAAGGACCCACGAATGTCGCTGACCGACAAGGCGATGACACGCCTACGCGAGATGATCCAGTCCGGCGATCTTCCTCCGGGTTCCAAGCTGCCCCCTGAGCAGCAGCTCGCCGCGGACCTGGGCGTTGGGCGAAACATCATGCGCGAGGCCGTGCGTGCGTTGGTGGCGGCCAGGGTCCTGGAGATCCGCCGTGGAAACGGCACATTCGTCACCAGCCTTGAGCCACGCATCCTGTTGGAAGGCATCAGCGGCGCGGTGGAGCTGCTACGCGGCGACACCATGCTCGAGCTCACGGAGGTGCGCCGCCTGTTCGAGAGCGCGGCCACGGGTTTGGCCGCGACCCGCATATCGCGCCAGCAGCTGTCCGTGGTCCGGGGTCACCTCGAGGCGATGCGCGCCGCGGCCGACGACGTGGAGCTACTCAACCAGCACGACGCCGCCTTCCATCGCGCGGTGGTGGCCGCGACCGGCAACGAGACGCTGCTGACGGTCCTGGAAGGAATCTCCAGCCGAACCGTGCGCGCACGGGTGTGGCGAGGTCTCGTCGACGCCGACGCCGCCGACCGGACCCTGCGCGAACACGAGGCGATCTACATGGCGCTTGCCGCGGGCGACGCCATCCGGGCGCAGGCCGCCGCTCTGATGCACATCACCACCACCGAAACCTGGTTACGCGCCCACCTGCGCGAGAACCCCGACGGCCTGACCCGCTCCTGACCGTTCGACCGGCCTCGACCCCCCTGCCAACCAACCGAAGGTTCCGATGCGTTCAGCGTTGTACACCGGGAACTCGACCATCGTGGTGGAGGATCGCCCCACCGTCCCGCCGGCCCCCGGCGAGGTGCAGATCGATGTCGCCTACACGGGCATCTGCGGCACGGATCTACACATCCTGCACGGCAGCATGGACCATCGCGTGCGCGTCCCCCAGGCGATCGGCCACGAGATGTCCGGTCGTATCGCCGCCGTTGGCACAGACGTCACCGGGCTCGCGATCGGTACACCGGTCACCGTCATGCCGCTGCGGTGGTGCGGTACCTGTCCCGCTTGCCTGGCCGGTCACCACCACATCTGCCATCGGCTCGACTTCATCGGCATCGACTCGGTCGGCGCCATGCAACAGCGCTGGACGGTCCCAGCCAGTGTCGTCGTCCCGCTGCCCGCCGATCTCCCGCTTACCCACGCAGCCCTGGTCGAGCCGACCGCGGTCGCCGTGCACGACGTTCGCCGCGCCGGTCTGCGCGCGGGCGACAAGGCGGTCGTGATCGGCGGCGGACCCGTCGGCGTGCTGATCGCTTTGGTAGCGCGCTCGGTCGACGCGGACGTCTTGCTCGCCGAGGTCGACCCGCACCGGCGGGCGATCGCCAGCGAACTCGGCATCCGGACCCTCGACGCCACGCACGACGACCTCGCCGGCGACGTAGCGGCGTGGACCGGCGGCGCCGGCGCAGCCGTGGCCTTCGAGGTCTCCGGCTCCGCCGCCGGCCTAACCACCGCCGTCGAGCTGCTCGCGGTGCGAGGCCGTCTCGTCGTCGTCGGCATCCACAGCCAGCCACGCCAGATCGACGTCTTCCGCTTCTTCTGGCGGGAGCTCACCATGGTCGGCGCCCGCGTCTACCAGCGCGACGACTACGACACCGCCATCGACCTGCTGCGCGCCGGCAGGGTCGGCGCGGAAAGGCTGATCACACACGTGGAGCCACTGACCAACGCGGCCGGGGCGTTCGACCTGCTACGCGCCGGCGGCAACGTGATGAAGGTACTGATCAACTGCCAGGAGACGTCGTGAACCCATTCGACCTGTCCGGCCAGCTCGCCGTCGTCACCGGGGCGCGCCGGGGCATTGGCCTGGCCATCGCCGACGCGCTGGCGGCCGCCGGCGCGGACATCGTCGCTGTCAGCGCGCAGCTCGAAGCCACCGGCAGCGAGGTCGAGAAACGCGTCCGCGGCCATGGCCGCGTCTTCTCCGGCCACCGGGTGGACTTCACCGACCGCGCCGCCGTCGCGAACCTCGCCGCTCGGCTGGAAGACGGCGAGCGGGGCGTTGACATCCTGGTCAACAACGCGGGCACGATCAAACGCGCGCCAGCGGCCCAGCACACCGACGAGATGTGGGACGAGGTGCTAGCGGTCAACCTGTCCGCCCAGTTCGTCCTGAGCCGGGAGCTCGGCCGGGCCATGGTGGCCCGCGGCCACGGGAAGATCATCTTCACGGCCTCTCTGCTGAGCTTCCAAGGTGGAGTGAACGTGCCCGGCTACACCGCGGCGAAATCGGGCCTGATCGGGCTCACTCGCGCGCTCGCCAACGAATGGGCGCCCCGCGGCGTCAACGTCAACGCCATCGTGCCCGGCTACATCAGCACCGACAACACCCAGGCTCTCCGCGACGACCAGAGCCGCAACACCGCCATCCTCGACCGCATCCCCGCCGGCCGTTGGGGGCGGCCAGAAGACCTCGCCGGCGCCGCGGTGTTCCTGGCCTCGTCGGCGGCCGACTACGTCCACGGAGCCGCCATTGCCGTCGACGGCGGCTGGCTGGGGCGGTAGGGCGCTGGCTGTGTCGGACCACTGGTCGAGCTGGGTGCCCTGCGCGGTGGAGCCGCCCGGGCTTTCGAGCACCTTGCCACTGCCGCGGCTGACCAGTTTGAACGACTGGTCGGGGTTGGGCTCCAACTGCCATTGCTGGTTGGCGCCGCCGGTCCACGACCACTGGATGGCCTTGGCGCCGTCGGCGGTCGAGGCGCCGGAGATGTCGAGTGCCTTTCCGCTGCGGCGGTTCACCAGGCGGTAGTAGCCAGCGGGCAGCTCCCGGTTGGGCAGCTCCACGGTGACCCGCGCCTGTTGACCGGCGGTCAACCGGCACGAATCGCGAGCGCCACATAGATGCCCGACCGCCTGTCATGGGATGGATTTATAGCGTTGCCCTACTGCTCCTGTCCAGGGGCGACGTGAAGTGCCAGGAAAATAGGCTAGCGGTAAGAGCTCTTGGTGCCCCTTCGGGATCCGCGTCGTGTGCGATCGACCCTAGACATGGGATGTCGCTATCGCCAGGCAGGGCGGCCCGGGGGCCATCACTCACCCCATGAGCCGCCCTGCCGTTCCTAGCTCCCGGCGCGCCGGGCCCGCCATCAACTACGCAGGCTCCAGCGCTGATTGGCTTGGCCGTTGCAGGCCCACAAAATGATCTTCGTACCGTTGCTGGTGCCGGCGCCGGTGGCGTCCAGGCACAGCCCGGACTGCTGGCCCGTGATGGTGCCGTTGGAGTTGACGTTCCACTGTTGGTTGGGCTGACCGTTGCAGTCCCAGATGATGACCTGAGTGCCGTTGCTCGCGCCGGCACCGCTGGCATCCAGGCACTTGGCGCCGCCGTACGCGGTCAACTGCCGGCCGGCGGTGTACGTCCAGCGCTGGCCGGTGGCGGTGCCACAGTCCCATAGCTGCACCTGCGTGCCGTTGGTGGTGGTCGAGTTCGGCACATCCACGCAACGTGTGGACTGACCTCCCACTATCTGCTGCCCTGCCGGCGGCGGCCCATCCCCCGGCGGCAGGACCGTGATGGTGAAGGTCTCGTCGATGTTGGTGTGCGGCACGTTGACGGTGGTGCCGTTGTTCGACAGCGTCACCACGGAGTCCTGCACGGTGACCGGGCCAGCCACCGCGCCGCCGCCGTTGTACGGGATCCGCTCGACAACCACCCGCACCCGGCTGTCGCGGACGATACCGGTGGTGGCGTCGAGTCGCTGCAGGTTCACCGCCACGTTGCCGGTCGTGCGGCCACCACCGACGAGCACCTTCGCCACACCGGTGTCCCTGGTGGCGAAGCCGTCATAGTTGGCGCTAGGCGTCACCGAGGCGATCTGACCGGTCTGCGAGCCATAGAAGCGGTAGACCCACCACTCCCCCTTCGGCTGGTGTTGACCGGCCGAGTTGCGAGTGAGCAGGTTCCCCAGATCGTTGTGCAGATTTCCGCCACCTGCCCAGTTGGCGCGCAGCCCGTCAGCCCCGGCACGCTCCAACCGCGCGATATACCACGAGCCATCGCCAGGATTCTGCTCGTTGGAGGCGCCGTACTCGTTGATCTGATACGGGCGCGGATGCAGGATACCTCTGGAATCCAATGTGGAGTTCGCCACCGCCACATTCGCCACCGGATCGCCGGGCAGGCTGTGCCAGCTGATGATGTCTGGCACGACGTTGTTGGCACGGACGAAATCGAGATACTGAACCCACCAGCCCCCGGTCGACGGCACACACGCACAACTCGGACCGACGATCAGGTGACTTGGAAACGCGGCCCGGATGCGCTGGTACGTGCGCCGCCACAGGTCGAAGTACTGCGCCTGCGGCCGGTTCCAGAACAGGGTGATGTTCGGCTCGTTCCAGATGTCCCACTGCACGGACGCGCCGGTCGCCCGCACGTCGTCGATGAGCCGGGTCAGGAAGGCGTCGTAGTCCGCCCAGTTGCCGTTGTCGCCCGGGAACCGGGAGATCGGGTAGCCGTCCGCGCCCCACAGGTCGTGCGGCAGGATGATGAACTCGCCGCCCAGCGACCGGGTGCGCAGCAACTGCGCCCGGGTGGCGTTCCACCGGCGGTCGTACCGCCCCGACACCCAGCCGCCCGGACTGTCCAGCTGGGCGCCCCCGGCACGCATGTAACGGAACTTCACGTCGCGGAAGTAGCTGTCCGGCGGCCCGGACGCGTTCTCGGTCATGCCGTAGATCCAGCCGGAGGCGCGGTACGTGGGCGTCCCGGAAGCCACCGAGAAGTTGACGCTGATGGACTCGTCGGCGGCGTACGCCGGCGGGGCCACGCCGACCATGGCCCCGACGGTCAGCACGGCGGCCGCGAGGATGGCGACCCGGCCGCGACCCCTTGGGCCGCGACGTGGCGCTATGTCCACTATTGACAACTGTTTCTCCCTTCGGGTCGATCTGCACGCCATTTGGTGAGCGAATCGTTTCGATGAGATTACCAGTCAGTCATTGATTTGAGTATGTCTATCAGCTTGGAACGCAGGACAGGCCCGATCTGGGCGCTACCGATCAGGTGACCGCCAGGGCGAACCGATTCGCTGCCCTGGGAACACTCGCAACCGCGAGCCGCCGTCGCCAGGCCAGGGCCAGCCTCACGCCCACCGCCGGGCCGTCGGGTCATGCAAAAGGCACCGGCCGTGGCGGGCCGGCGCCATGCGTACGTGCTCCTGGGCGCGGTGATCGGGCTGGCTCTTGGTCGGCTGCCGCCACACCAGGACGCTGGCCGGCCGCTGAACCACCGGCAGGGAAGGCGTGGCCCGGCCCGGCCTGCTTCCGGGCCGGGCCACGCGGATCAACTGGCGGTGCAGGTGGGAGTCATCCCCGATCCGCTGCCGCTGCCCTGGAACCCGAATTCCGTGACCTGGCCCGGATTCAGCCGGCCGTTGTAGCTGACATTGGTGAACAGGACGGTGCCGGTGCTGCCGCTGGCCGTCGCACTCCAGGTGTTGGTCACGCTCGCACCGCCCGGAAGGGCCATGCTAACGGTCCAGCCATTCGTGCCGGCGGACCCAGCGGTCACGCGCACTGTGGCCACGAAACCACCGGTCCACGAGTTCAGCGACACCGACGCCGAGCAGCCGCCCGGCGGAGGCGTCGAAGGCGGAGGCGTCGAAGGCGGAGGCGTCGAAGGCGGAGGCGAGGTCGGCGGCGTGGTGGTCTGGAACTGCGCGAAGAACCTCCAAATCTCCCCCTTGGTCCAGGTCGTGACGCCGCTTTCGGCATAGGTCCCGTCGACAGGGCCGGGCATGTGACCGTTGTCGAACGCGGCCCACTGCACCGGATACCCGGTCCGGCACCCGGAGTAGGTCGTCGTGATATGCGTGCGGCTGCCCGCCGCCGGCTCGCGTGGGCTCTGAGCGGCGCAGCCATTGTTTCGGACGAACGTGTCGCGCAACGACCGCCCCTGCGAGATGTTCAGCACGTTGTCGCTGATGCCGTGCAGTCCGAAGTAGGCGATGGGCTGGCTGCCACCGCTGCACCCGCTGATCTGCGCGCCAGCGATGACGGCGACGGCCCGGAAGACGTTCGCCCGGGCGCAGGCGAGCGCGTAGCTCATGCCGCCGCCCCAGCTGAAGCCGGTGGCGAAGCGCTGCGTCGTGTCGACGCAGAGGTCCGCGTCGATCAGACGGATCATGTCGTCGACGAAGGTGACGTCCTCACCGCCGGAGTTGCCCCAGCCGTTGCCGAGGCCCTGGGGCGCCACGAGGATGGCGGTGTTGTTCGACTGCTCCAGTTGGCCGTAGTAGGACCAGGGACGCCCGCTGGTCCCACCCGAGTCGATCTCGTTGGCGGTGCCGCCCCGCCAGTGGAACGCGAAGATCAGCCGGTACGGGTTGCTGTTGTTGTAGTTGGCGGGGATCCGCAGGATGAAGGTACGACTCTTGCCATTGCTCTGGATCGTGTGCGTGCCGCTTCGCAGGGTCGGTGCCTTGCCGCATCCAGCGGTCGCCGCGGTGACGGCGACATCCGCGGCCGACGCGGTCCCAGCCAGACCGCTGGCCAGCGTCGTGCCGGCCGCGGCCAGGACGAGCAGCGCCGCGACCGAGGTGACCGCGACGAGGGATCGGTGTCTTGCCATCAAGCGACTCCAAATCGAAGGGTGCGGTGGGCTCAGGGCGTGGTGAGGTCGAAACGCCGGACGGTGACCGCGCCCCCGAGGCTTCCGGTGGCGTGGTTGAAGATGGCGTATCGGTAGCCCATGAAGAACTGCCAGGCGTTGTTGAGGGTGAACGCGGGTCCGAGCGAGACGAAGGTTGTGCCGTCGGTGCTGTAGGAGAAGCGGGCCTGCCGCCCGCTGCCCGGCCTGATGTCGGCGTTGACCCGTAGCCAGATCCGGCCGCCGGAGATGGCGGCGGAAGCCTGCTCGCTACCGGTGCCGGTGGTGTTCCAGTTGCCGTCCATCGTCAGCCCGCTGGTCATCACGACGCGGGTCGCGTTGTTGTCGCGTTTGACCCCGATCCACGCCGAGGACTGCCGAAGCATCGCCAGCCCGGCTCGGTCACCGCCCGCCATGCCGCTGTAGTCCAGTTCGATGGTGGCCGTGGAGGTCGGCCCTTGAACGCGGTGGGTCAGCGTGTTCCGCGCCGCGTAGAGGTCGTTGGTCACGGTCGCGGTCTGCAACCGCAGGCCGTCATTGACCGACCAGCGGGTGTTGTCGGGGTTGTGGTTCCACTCCCACTGCGGTCCCAGCGTCGTACCGGTGAACGTGTCGGTGCCGACCATCGGTTTGACCTGCCGGGGTGGGCGGGGGACGTTCGGGTACGGGTAGGAGGCTCCCCAGCGGCCGTTTACGGTCTGCAGCACCGGCCACCCGTCGGCGGTCCAGGTGATCGGGGCCAGCGCGGGAACCCTGCCGCCCGGATAGGCGTCCACGAACGACAGGTAGTACCAGTCGCCGTTCTGTGTCTGGACCAGGCCGCCCTGGTGCGGGACGCCGCCCCCGGAGATCGGTCCGGGCAGGTCGAGCAGCACCTGCCGCATCTCGTACGGCCCGAACGGGTTGTTCGCCTTCAGCACATACTGGCCGTTCGCGGGACGGGTCAGCCAGATGTAGTAGCTGCCATTACGTTTGTAGAACCGGGCCCCCTCCAGTGTCCCCACGCTCGACGGGGTCTGGAACACCTGCTGCGCCCGCACCTGCGACAGCCCGTCGCTGGAGAGTTGGGCGACGCTGATCGTGCCGTTGCCGTAGGCGACGTACATGGTGTCGTTATCGTCGATCAACAGTCCGGCGTCGTAGTAGCAGTTGTTGATTCGGGCCCGCTTCTGCCACGGCCCCTCGACCGACGTGGCGGTGTACACGTAGGTGCGGTTGAACTCCACGCACCCGATCCAGTAGAACGTCTGGTTGCTCGGGCGATAGTTCAATGTGGACGCCCAGATGCCCTTCACGTACGCCCGACCACCGGACAGGTTGTAGTTGTTGGACTCGAAGTCCAGACTGGGCACGGAGTGGCCGGCGAACTCCCAGTTCACCAGGTCGTAGGAGCGCAGGATCGGCGCCCCCGGCGAGTAGTGCATGGTGGAGGCCGAGTAGTAGTACGCGTCGCCAACCCGGATGATGTCGATGTCCGCGAAGTCCTGCCACAGCACAGGGTTGTTGAACGTCGACGACGGTGGCCAGCCGTTACCGGTCGGTGTGGGGGTTGGCGTCGCCGATGGCGTCGCGGTGTCGCCGACGCGGACGAGCTGCCATTGCTGGTTGTTTCCGCCCCAGTCCGAGTACTGCACCACGTTCGCCCCGTCGGCGGTCGAGGCGTTCTGCACCTCCACCGCCTTGCCGCTGTTCCGGTTGATCAGCCGAACGTAGCCGCCCGCCGAGTCCGAGAGCTGGAACTGTTGATTGGCACCGTTGTGGTCGCTCCATTGCACGACTGCGGCACCGTCCGCGGTGGACTGGCCGGAGACGTCCAGCACCTTGCCCGAGTGCCGGGACTTCAGCCGGTAATAGCCGCCACCGGAATCCACGAACTGCCACTGCTGCCAGGCGCCGTCGTTGCGCGTCCACTGGGTGATCCTGGCTCCGTCGTTCGTGGCCCGGTTGTACACGTCCAGCGCCTTGCCGCTGTTCCGGTTCACCAGCACGTACGAGGCGCTGGAGTCCACGGTGGCCGCCGACGCTGACGTGGCGGCCACCGCGACCAGCCCGCCGCCGGCGACGACCGCCGTCGCCGCGGCCGCGAGCCCCGCCCGCCAACGTCGACGCCAATTGATCTGGATCGCTGTGGTCATGTCAGCCCGCCGCTCTGTTGAACTGCCACCATCTGCGGCGCGCCCGTCGTGGTCATGTTGATCGTCGGGATGGTCCCGTTGCCGTTGTACGTGAACTTCTCCACCGCGACGGACCGCGTGTAGCCGCCACCGCCCGGCAGGGCGCCGCTGTGGTAGAAGAAGTACGAGCCGCCGTTGAAGTCGACGATGCCCGGATGGTTCGTGAAGCTACTGCCCGGCCGCGGCATGAGCGTGCCGCGGTAGGTCCAGGGACCGGTTGGCCCCGGCGCCGTCGAGTATGCGATGAACTCGTTGCGGTGGATGGCTTGGCCCGCCCACGCGTCGGCACTTGCCCAACTGAACGTCGCCAGACTCATCGGCGAGCCGTGGTCGGTCCAGGTCACCATGTCGGCCGAAGACCACATCCCCGCGGCGCCGCCGAACACTGCGTACTTCACGTTACCTCCCAAGATTCGCGACCGCCTTGAGCGCGGTCGCCGACCCGGGCCGGCGCGGAGGTGCCTTCTCCGCACCGGCCCCTCCAGGGTCACGCCGGGCAGCCGTACACGTCGGCGTCATGAGGCTGCCGTTCCAAGTGACCTGGAAGCCGAACTTCGCTGTCAGGCCCTGGCCCAGCGCTGGTTGGTGCCGCCGTGGCAGTTCCACACGATGACCGTGGAGCCGTTGGCGGTG